>CAZMXT010000006.1:0-13030 GCA_964570365.1 uncultured Pseudomonadales bacterium
TACGAACGACAATCTTTTTTTACTTTGAAATTTGTGCGGAGGGATTTTACGTTGTTGTTTAGCCTGGGGCCAAAAGCAAGCAAAATGTCGCGACAGCTGTTTTCTCGAACAGAAAGAATATTCTAAATCGAGAGGCCTCGAAAAGCAAGAGCGAGTTCAGCTCCAATACTCTGGGTACTGCCTCATGAACTCTTTACGCGCATCTCCCTTTAAGTGTGGGATAAATGGGCGGAAACTCACCAACCTGGTCCAGTCCTGCCGATAGGCAAATAGCACTTTATGTAAGTAATGATGGATATCCTCAAAATTCGGCACATTCTCGATGTAAAAGTATTTTTTATTGACACGTTCAGGATCGTCTGTGGCCACCCCAGAACTACTAGCGCTCGACCGAGCCGTGAAGGTGCCTAACTTGAATAGTGCCTGAAACCACCCCTTACTATACGCGCCGGTGTCGACAACCATCTCAAGTGGCAAAGAAAGGTTGTGCCGATTCCAAGGCGTTGTAGAAATAAACTTGGTTAACCGCTTAGTGGTAATCACTGCGAGACTGCGTTGCCAGAGGACCGTGGTCCAGATCCAACCACCGATCAGAAAAATTAAGGCCAGTAAAGTAACACCAACTTCGATCAAGCCAGCCAGTGATTCTCCAAACAGCGCGTTCGCCAGCCGAGCACTCATCAGTCCAGTCCCAAAAATTCCCAGCACTGCAACCACAATCATCACCTGGCGCAGGATTAGCATCACTCGACTTTCGCGAGTCACGTACAGAATTCGCTCGTCAGAAGCCTGACCAGGAAACTTGTAGAGATATGGGAACTCAAAAACTGGTACAGTAAAAATATTGGTCACAGTTTATCTTATCACTCTCGGATTTGCTCGAGATAGGAGAAACCTAGTACTGCATCATGCTGTCATCAGCAGAAGGCGCGCCACTACCTTGGTACTGTTGATACTGCTGCAACTGTCTTTGCTGAGCTGGGGTTAAAGTTGGGAGCTCGGTAGTACCGGATCCCTGAGCCCCACTGGTGCCGCCTTGATTCATCATTGAGGTGCCCATCATCTCAGAGAAAAACTCTTGAGCATCCTGCGCGTCGGTTGGCTCTACAAAGTTAATTGGCTCATTGAAGTTGCTTAGATCAATCAACACGTTAATGTTGACCGTGTCGGCATTTTGGAAGTTTGCAAGCTGAGTACTCGATGGTACACCAGCCATCTTCGTTTCTTGACGAGGGAGCGTTACCACCAATGGGATTTCTACGCGAACTGGTAAAAAGGTAGCGCGGTCAAACCAGCTGATTGCCTTCACTTCACTAATATAGCTCAAACCTCTTTCTATGTTTTCCTTCATTGTGGCCTGCATATTTGGCTCAAAGCCTGACTCCAACTGAGCCGCTGAAACGGCAAGCACTTCATCAATATACATAGCTAAGGCAGCCTTGGGGATGGTCGACTCAATCACATAGACCGCCTTATTATTCTTGGTCTCTTTCTTCGCTTTCCCAATCTGAGAAGCCTTTAAAAGTTTTTCATAGGCATCTTTAAGTTTCTGCTCATCTTCAGCCGTGGGTGGAGTTTTTTTCGCCCCATCGAGGGTGGTGTTTTTAGTCTTGAGCCACTTTCCCTTGAGCGTGCTTAAGTCCATTCCTGGTAAAGCTGGCACCTCATTGACCTTGAAGTAAATCGTTTCACTGGTCATCTTCATATCTGCCGCGCCGCGAAAAGAGGTACCCTCAACAGAAACTTCAGCAGCAATGCTCAGATCTTGTTTGGAATCAGCCAGACTCGTCTTGTTGGTCATCTCAAATGGACCAACTACAGTCATTGTGGCTTTGGCCAATGATCGCTGTCCATCTAAGATATCGACACCCAACTCCATATTCATGTTGGCTGTCTCTAGGTTTTGCGCAGCAATCATCGACTGTCGATAGACTGCCTCTCCGGCCTTATCACCAGGAACCAACCGCAGGTATAGACGCTCGGTCTGAGACCTAATTGAGTTGTTCAGTCGTTGGAAAATATTCTCTGCCGCAAAAGCTGGCTGAGCTGAACCCAAGAGCAATGCGCCAAAAACGAGAAGTGAAACAACAGATTTCTTCATAGATTCCTTGTGTAGTTCTCAAACTTTCACTGCAAATATATCCTCAGATTATAAGTGATTGAGACCTACTTGACCAGGATCACTCTATTTTGCCCACAAATAAGGTATCACCACTATATTGACCCGTCACCTTCAGGGTCTGACCCTCATATGCAGAAAGGTTGAGCGCGTAGCTATCAATTTCCATGGTCTTGTTTCCAGCCATCTCGAGGTAGAATTTTTGACCGATTTTGGTCACCTTTCCAGACTTGGTGGTTTCCCCCACCTTTTGTGTTTGGACTGAAGCTGGAGTTTCAGAAGTAGTTGGGCTAGCAGCTCTTTGACAACCACTCAGGACTAGAGTTGAGATCAGCAGCGGAAGAATCAAGAGTTTCGACATAGTGTCCTTTCGGTTTAACAGTATCCATAATAGCGCAAATTGTTACTCTACACCAAGTTCATCAAGAATCTTGGTGGTTGAAATCTCGGGATTATGCTCAAGCACGATACGCAGCTCTCCCCCAAATTTTTCGACAATCTCTCGTTTGCGCTCCAGATTTTTGGTGTGAGAAGAAACGGCTAAAAAATCTGGCCGAATAAACTCAATTAACTGGACATGGTGTTGCGGCTGAGAAAAATCATCTGGAAGAATGAAAACCAGATCAGCTAATACTAGCTTCTCTAGGTTTGTTTGTCGGAGCTGTTGAGAGTGAATTGGTCTCCCCTCCCCCTTCAGCTGACGAGCCCGCAGATCTGACTCTAGAGCCACGACCAAAAAGCCGCCCAACTCCCTGGCTTTCTTTAGAAACCTACGATGCTCTTGGTGAAGCAGATCAAATACACCAGAAACAAGAGTAATCTTCACACCACTCTTCCGGGCTGCTTGCAAAGCTGGTGCTAAACGTGGGTCATACATACGACTTCAGTATTGTAGCAGCGTCATTCGCAGACACGACTCGCTCTAACGACTTCTGCCAACCAGCATAAATCAACTGCGCAGTATCTCTGGGATGAAAGAAGGCAAAGCCACGACCTACTTTTTCAGAAGTCCGATGTGGCTGCATGTAGTGGCGCTGTGCTTTCCAGCACACCAGATCAATAAAATCCAGAAACTCCCCAATTAGGGGAATCTGCCCTTTAGAATCGACGAGCTCTTGGTGGAGCTTTCCACCCGGCCAGTTCGGCAAGAAGCGCTGTGTCCAAGAGTTTTGCTGGAAAAACAACTCCGCTGTGCCGTCTCGGCTGAAAGCAGGTTGGGCTTGGATCACCTCATATGCTTGGTAAATCCTCCTCTTGTTGAGAACTACTGAGAGGTGATGTGTATCTAGCCAGAGGTTAAAACACCAACTCCCAACCTCTTCTCCATTCCAGGAGCGCCTTTTGCCGAGTTGCTGTGCAAATACCATCACTAGCACCCGGGTCAGCCAGAGCCGATTTGGTTGGCAAGCGATAAAAAAGTCGGCGTCATTTTCAGGTTCTGCGTTCATCATGGCCAGTGACCCCGTCACAAAAACCGCTTTGATCCACGGCAACTTGCGCAGGAAACCCACGACTTGAGAAACCTCCGATTGTTTGTTTTGACTGGCCTGCTGCCGGAACTGACGAACTTCCGCTAATCCAGATCGCCCCTTGAGATTGAAGAAAAGCCCTTTCCGCTCGATGAACTTTTCAGTTACCAATTTCTTGACCGTCAATAAAAAACTCTCCTTCGTCAGTGGATCTTCTGAGGTTGGGCTGATCAGCCGCAGCCACAGCTCTTCCTGAGTCAGTGGAAAATCAAACTGGTCGCAGTAGCTCAGTGTAGCCAGAACTTGTTCTTCAGCTGAGGAAAGACGGATCATACTGCGGATTGTACCGCGTTTTACTTTGCTTTTTGGGCGTTGTATTGGCGCAGGACTTGCTTGATGCCTTGATCCACCACACTCATGGCTTCAGGAATTGCTTTGCCTTTGGTGGCGACACCTGTCACGGCATCTTCATAGTACTTAATAATTTGGTCATTAATTCCGTTATCGTGAGTAAATGAGTTGAGGTACCAGCTCTGAGCATAGGGTGCGTCTGATAAAAAGGGAGCTGCATACGTATTCCCCGCCAGCTCAGTCGCCATGTCTTTCCGGCTGTAGATCTCACCAAAAGAGCGCTCCTTACTAGCCGATGAGTGCAATTTCCGCAGTGCATCTTGTGAGGTTAAGTACTTTAACAACTTCCACGAGGCATCTTTTTTCTTGCTTTGAGCGCTCACTCCTTCAGCCCAGTAACTTGCTACGGTAATCCTATTTCCTGCCAACTGAGGAACTGGGGCAACACCAAATGCCAGGTTCGGGTTCATATTCATCACTTCTAACGCTCTCCATGAGGGCGCAAACATCATCGCTACTTCGCCTCTAGCAAAAGCCACAGTAGAACTGGGCAAGCTTTCGTCCCACACACGCTCTTGAGTGTAAAAGCCAGTGTAGAAGGTCATGACATCTTGCGCTCGTGCCGAAGTTGGCACCTCTGGATCAGCTCCATTTTGATAAAGAAGTAGTGCCAAGATATCTGAAAAATGCTCCACATTCGCTGCATTTCCAATTGCCAAACCAGCCCGTTGAATCTTCCCACCGGTTCGGATTGTCAGCTGTGGCGCAGTCGCTTTCATTTCAGACCAAGTAGTTGGTGGCTTGACGTTGGCCGTATCTAGAGCCTCTTTGTTGTAGAAAAGCGCCAGGCCTTCGTACATCAGAGGAACACCCACCAACCGGTTGTTTACCTTAAGTTGTTGGCCAGCAATGGGATAGAAAGTATTATCAAACTCCGCAGATGAATAAACAGTACTGGGGACTGGATCCAACTCAGCTTTTAACATTGGCGTCCATGAGGCGTGAAAACGGAAGACGTCGGGGCCTTTCCCTGAAGCAACGGCTGTTTGGAGGCGTTCGCGATAATCTCGATATGTTTGCTGCTGGTAAGTGACTTTAATGCCTGGATTCTGCAACTCAAAGTCTGCCAAAACCTCTTGCAAAACCTTGGTTGGCTCCCACAACCCCCAATACGCAATGTTGACCGGTGCTACGGCAACTGGCGTTTTTACTGGAGTCCGGGAAGTCGTCGCGCCTCGATTGCCAAAGAAGCGAGTAAATAAGAACGCCACTAACGCCACGACTAGGAGGCCGCCAATAATTAGGGGTAAGAAGCGAAAAGGTGAGCGACGATACTCAGCAGGCTTTCCCACCACTGGAGGCGAGACTAGCTGAGGCGGTGGTACAGGAGCGGGTGCTGGGACTAGCGGACGGACTGGCGCCTGACGAATCCCAGCTGATGGTGGAGGCAGATCTTCAGTTGGCGAAGAATTTCCTGGAGTTTGAAGCTGCAAAGGCGCAGGCGAAGGAAGCGTTGAGTCACGAGGCAGGGCTGCTGGAGCAGTTGGGTTAGGAAACGTCACCTGAGAAAGTCTGGGGGGGGCAGCAGGAATACCTGGTCTAGGAAGGCTTGAAGAAGCTATTGGCGGCACAGGACGATCGGTCATAGCAGTAATTTTAAAATTATACGGTGTAGAAGACCTGCTGGCCAGTCTAAACTTTTGTCCTTACTTCTTGCTATTATACGGCTTTCCACCTTGATTTGGAGCCGTGTTTCCTGCTTTCCTTTCTTGGGGAACTCTCTAAAATCAAAAGCTGTGCAGTTTTCCCACTGGAGTGCCTGCGTCTAATTAATGGTCACATCACCACCCAACACACCAGAGCCAACTTTTTCTCCGCAACGCAGTACCCAGTTGGTTAACAGTTTTGGGATCTTTTGCTTAATCAGCTCTGTATTACTCGTTTCCACTGGCTTAGTTCTCTCATTTCGCATCCAGAAAAACTTTCAAGACAGTTTCTACCCTCATGTGCTGATTGATTCAATTCCAATAGCTGGCAAAACTCCGGAGGAAGCCCAAGAACTCCTTCGAGAACAGCAGAAAACGGTACCTCCTTTCTCGGTGACTTTGGGTGTAGACGATATCTCAATAGCTTCTTCTTCCGCTGAGCTTGGATTTAGGCGAACGCACGAAAAGGCTTTTGCTCAGGCCATGGCTGTTGGCCGGAAGGAGCATTTTTTTGCCAAGTGGTGGCGATTGCTTTCACCAAATGCTGTCATGAGAGAGTTTGCGTCTACGTACGAATTTGATCAGGAAAAAGTAACTCAATTAATCCAAGAGCTGGCAAAAAGGGTGGATGTTGTGGGCGAAGAACCAGCTGCCAAGCTCAGAGTTTCTCAATCAGCGGGCAGTCTAGAAATTCTGCGTGGGAAAGTTGGCCGTGCAGTCAATCAAGAAGAGACTCAGAAAGTTTTCGCAGCAACCCAAAAATCAGAGAGCTTCTCAGTCCCAGCTGCAGTCGCCTCAACCGCGGCCACACTCTCTGACGAACAAGCAAAACTTGCTCTTGAAAGAAGTAAGAAGTTGGTTGCAAAAGCACTCATTTTCAGAGCTGATAACGTCTTTACGCGGCTGAATGATCAGCGCTTGATCCGTTTGCTGGCTTTCCCTGACGGCATTTCTGATTCCGAAGCAAAAAACCTTTTAGCTGAGCTCGGCAAAGAAACCAACCGAGCCCCTCAAAATGCCGAGCTCAGTTACGATCCCAACACATTCGTCGTCAAAGACTTTCAGCCAGCTCGATTAGGCTTGGCGATTGATGAAGAAAAGTTGACCAGCCAACTTGCTGAAACGATCAGCTCCCTGGAAAACAGCGAGCACAAAGAGTTGGAAGTTGCCCTGGTGGTGAAAGAAACGAAACCAGAGAAAGAGCTGGCTGACACCAACACTTTGGGCATCTCTGAGCAGATTGGGTTTGGCGAAAGTCTCTATTACCACTCGATTCCCACCCGAGTGCATAACGTGGCCCTCACCGCCCGCAAGATTAATAACACGATTGTTAAACCCGGAGATGAATTTTCCTTTAATAAGGCTCTCGGAGACGTCTCCGCCGCGACTGGTTTTCAACCAGCATATGTGATTAAGAATGGCAGAACCGAGCTTGGAGACGGCGGTGGCGTTTGCCAAGTCAGTTCGACCCTCTTTCGTGCCATCCTCAATGCCGGACTACCAATTACCAAAAGGCGAGCCCATAGCTACCGCGTTAGTTACTATGAACTCAACTCCCAACCTGGCTTTGATGCGACGGTGTATGCCGGAGACGTAGATCTTCGCTTTGCAAACGATACTGGACAGCACCTGCTGGTTCACACCCAAGTAGATAGTACCAAGCTCTACATGACTGTGGAGATCTACGGTACATCAGATGGTCGGCAAACTGAGATCATTGACCAGAAGACCTGGGACTTCCAGCCGGCTCCACCAGCAAGTTATGTCGATGACCCAACGCTCCCGCCTGGAAAAATCAAACAAATCGACTTTCCAGCGTCAGGAATTAAAGCCAGCTTTAAGAATGTGGTTAAAGATAGGGACGGCAAAGTGCTGCGCGAAGACGAGTACTACTCCAACTATCGGCCTTGGCGCGCTGTCTACCTCAGAGGCACATCACCCTGATATAATCTGGCCACTCACATATGGATAAAGCCTACCAACACAGCCGGCACGAAGCCGGAATCTATGCAGCTTGGGAAAAGCAAAATGCTTTCGACCCCAATGCTCGCAAACCCAGTGATGATGCAGCTGCCAAACCTCGTTTCACGATCATGATGCCACCACCAAATGCGAATGACCCGCTGCATATTGGCCACGCCATGTTTGTAGCTCTCGAAGACATCATGATTCGTTTTCACCGGATGTTGGGCGAAGAGACACTCTGGCTACCAGGCACCGACCACGCCGGCATCGAGACGCAGTTTATCTTCGAGAAAAAACTCAAGAAAGACGGTAAAAGTCGCTTTCAATTTGATCGCGAGACCCTTTACCAGATGATCTGGGACTACGTCCAAGAAAACTCAAATACCGCGATAGATCAATTAAAAAAACTAGGCGCCAGCGCTGACTGGAGTCGCTACACCTTCATGCTCGACCCTAAGGTGGTAGAGATTGTGCTGCAGACATTCATAGAAATGCATGAAAAAGAGTTGATTTACCGAGACTATCGACTAGTTAATTTCTGTACCAAGTGTGGCACGGCCTTCTCAGAACTCGAGGTAGATCACATCGAACGACAAGACTCGCTCTACTACATGAAGTATGGACCATTTACGATTGCGACCGTGCGCCCGGAAACCAAGTTCCGAGACACTGCCCTGGCGGTGAATCCAAACGATCCGCGTTACCAGGAGTGGTTGGGTAAGACTCTAGAAATTCCCGGGCTGCTGGGCCCCATCACGATGACGGTGATTACCGATGAGGGAGTCGATCCGGAGTTTGGGACTGGGATTATGAAAGTCACCCCAGCCCACGATCATCACGACTTTGAGCTGAGCAAAAAGTATGACCTCCCAATTACCCCGATCATCGACTTTCAAGGTCGGATGGATTTCTCGTGGTTTTTAGAAGAAGAAAACATTGAACCCAGATATCGAGAACGCGCTGAGAAATACCATCACAAAAAAGTTGCCGAGGCGCGAAAACTGATGGTCGAGGACTTGCAAGCCGATGGTTTGTTGGTGAAAGTAAATACAGAGTACAACCACAGTATTGGCGTCTGTTACCGCTGTGGGACGGTTATTGAACCTCTGCCACTCCCCCAATTCTTTGTCAAAGTAAAGCCGCTCACCGAAAAAGTCTTAACAGCGATCGACGCAAAAGAAGTGACCATCCTAGGTGCCGGCCACGACAAAATTCTCAGACACTGGTTGGAAAATCTCAAAGACTGGAATATTAGTCGCCAAATTGTTTGGGGAATTCGGATGCCAATCTGGTACTCTGTGGACGAGAATCCTGAGATCCAGATCACTTTCTTAGATCAGGACAAACAACGCATTTCTGGCTCAGCGAACCAGCTCCTTCAGAAATACGACTTCGCAGCGATTAAAAACCAACTCCAAGAACTCAAGGCTCCCATTGGGGCCAAGTACACGGTTTCAATCAACTCACCGGGAGAAAGATACATTCAGGAGACCGACACCTTTGACACTTGGTTTAGCTCTGCGCAGTGGCCATATAGCACGCTTATGGCGCAAAAGCCCGATGACTTTTCACGCTTCTACCCCACCCAAGTCATGGAAACCGGCTATGACATCTTGCCATTCTGGGTGATGAGAATGTTGATGATGGGCATCTTTAAAACAGGCAAAGTGCCGTTTTCGACTGTCTACCTCCACGGCCTTGTCCGTGACCAAAAAGGCCAGAAGATGAGCAAGAGCAAAGGAAACGCGATCAACCCACTCACCATCATTGAGCAGTACGGGGCCGATGCCCTGCGCATGGCCCTAGTGATTCGTTCCTCTGTTGGACTAGACAAATCTGTAGGCGATAGCGACTTCAGGGCCATGCGCAACTTCACCAATAAGATCTGGAACGCCGCTCGATTTATCAAAGAAATGAGTCCAACCATAGAAGCCAATCCGACTGAAGATGAGGCATTTGAGGCACGCCTTCAGACCATTGTTCGTCAGATCACCCAACAGCTTCACGACTATAAAATTGGCCTTGCCGCAGAAACACTGTACAACCAGTTTTGGCACTGGTATTGTGATGAATGCATTGAGACCGCCAAAAAGGGGGCGCTCTCTCCCGCCCTCCTTCAAAAAGGCTTGGAAGCGTTTCTCAAAATGCTCCATCCGTTTATGCCATTTGTAACCGAGGCTGTCTGGGGCGAGCTGGAGTCAGCCAAGCGAAGCGTGGCGGACGGCCGGAGAGCTAACACCAAGCAAGAAAAGCAGCTGCTGATTACTAGCCCTTGGCCAACTGCATAAGTTGTTATGACACCTGTACTTCTGCCATTTTTTCTGCTCTACCTAGCCAGTAAGAACATCCTTTCTGTTGCACGGGTTTTAATTGCCACAACTCAGTTCGCGAAACTATTTGTCTTGAGCCTGTTGGTCCTCTCTTTCTGCACTGGACTCTTGGTCTGGAAGAGAAAACCACAACTTACCCTCTCCCCAGCACAACCAAACCAGGAGCAATTGGCCATAGAAACTCAGTTTTGGGAAAATACCTATGTTCAGCAACCGTCACACCGAGACCTTTTAGTTAATCTAGCAATTTTGTATCAACAACAGGGAGAGGCGGACAAAGCGACTGAATTCCTCGCCAAAGCGCGGCAGGTAGATCCCAACTTTTTTACAGTTGAGACATCAAAAAAAACACCAACTAAGAATTAGGCGACCTTCTCTTCAGCGACAGCGGGGCCCTCCCCTACAACAACATCACCCGCAGCTGGAGTCTCACCGGCGGCTGCGTCTGTTGGGAGTACCACCTCAACCACTTCCACCTCTTCCTTGACCTCTTGGACCATGACCACTGGCTCATCCAATTGACCTTCCTCAATGGTTAGACTGACCTTGGACTTATCAAAAGAAAGGTCTTTGAAAGCAACCATCTGGCCGATCTCCGTGAACTTACTAATATCAATCTCAAATTTCTCTGGGAAATCTTGAGGTAATGCCTCAACTTCAATCGAATCATGGAGTGTCACAACCAAGGCATTCTTGATATCAAACTCCCCAATCAACTCAACTGGAACCTCGGCAGAGATCTTTTCCTTCAAGTCAACCTGGCGAAGCACGACGTGTAAAATTTGGTTGGTGACTGGGTGATACTGAACTTCGGAGATTAATACTGGACGATCACCACTCTCTCCCTCAACCTTCAGGTAGAAAAGACCAGTGTCTCCTACTTGCTTATAAAGTGCGGAGAACTTGGTTCGCTCAAAGAGTACTGGCACGGAGTGCTCTAAGTTTCCAGAGACATTGGCTGGTATTAGCGATGAGTTGCGATACTGCTGCACTTTTTTACCTAAGATGGGTCGTGATTGAGCAGAAAAAGAGATTTTTTGTGGCATAAGACTCCTCTAGACGTAAGAACCGGGAAAGAACTTGAGTAGTATACCATGAAACCTCAACGGAACTTGATCCCAACAAAAGTGTGCTGATCCCTCAGTGTACTAAAGCTAATAATATTTCCCTGTACCTCAGCTTGGGGAGCGATGATGTCGGGCTTGAGACTCGAGTCTAGAATCACCTCGACCTTCAACTCCTCATCGGGAGTCCCCGCCTGCTTTTGATCAAAAAATGAGTAGGCAAAATTTGAAGAAAATGAGTGAGCTCGACCATACCTAATATTGACGCGGACGGTTTTTTGGATCGGCACCTCAACCAGAAAGCCAAAGTACTTTTTGTCCCGCTCCTCCCCAATACTCATACTCCCAATCGGAACTGGGGTGCCATCAATATCAGCCCCTTCTATCTTGGCCTCAGTGGGCACATAGAGGCGCAGATACGTTTTATAGCTGCCTGCCGGCCAAGCATTGGTGACAGCGGTATTCTTAAACTCAATCGTTCGCTGATGCCGAACTTGAGTGGGATCAACGAAAATCTGATCATAAATTTTTCGCTGCAACGAGTAGTTCGCCCTGTTTAAACCAACATTAGCTTCCACCTGCATGGCAGTATCCACCAGGCACTCGCTGGTCTGAAGTTGTGTAGGGCACTGTGGCGTGGCCACTTCTCCACCCCAACCCAGGCTGCCAAAAACGAGATTCTCGGTGTTTTCACGACTATAGAGGAGCATCTGACCGTTGTTTAGATGACGGTACAGCGGTGAGAAAGAATGCGCCAGCTGGTCTCCGGGTGTACCAAGCGTCTTAAGCACAACTTTCTCTAAAAGCAGGGTGAGATAGTCTGGCTTCCCCTTTTGAATTAACTTCAGCTCTGAGTGAAACTCCACCCGCTCGAAGAGGTTTTTCTGAGTGACTACTTCATTATATTCAGGCAACTCAATTGGGCCAATCACTTGAATCAACTCTTGTAAGGTATGCAGATTGATTCCCACCACCCCATCAACCGAACGACCTAGTCCCCGCTCGAGAAAGCCCGCAATTTGCTCAGCTGAAACCGCGAAGTTGGGGCTCCAGTTGGCATCTCTTAACCCAACCTGGCTTTGACCAAGATACTTTTGAAAGTCAGCAGGCGCCTCAGCCGAGCCAGGTGTCAGAGCACTTAATGGAGCTGCTTCAAAAAACTGCTGGTCAATCACTTTGCCATTTTCAATAGTAACTAGAGCAACTGCGTGAATTAAACCACCAGTTGGCCGTAGCTCTTGGCTATTCTGCAACACCACCGCGAAGGTTTTTTTGGTGTCCGCTGCCAAGAGTGAGGGTAAGAGTTGTTGAAACTGGTCTCCCAAAGCTAACGACCTTCTTTTTTCCTGCAACGCCGTCAGAAAAACCCTCAGAGACTGCTGTTGTTCGTCGGGCAAGTACTCCAGGTTTAGCCCCTGAAAACGAGACTGCAGCAGCGAAAGGCTTTTATACAAATCCTGAGTTTGGCTCGCGAGCTCAATCAGCGCAGGAAATGGACTCTCCTCCTGCTGGCCAGTAATTCTACCCAGTGCAGTTTCCGCAGTTGAGTGAATTTGAGCCGACTTCTGACCCATCACCTCAGTTTCGGTCGCAATCGTAGCCAGAACACTTGATTCTTTCAGGGACTTCTCACCCAAGACGAGCTGGTAGAGCCGAACCTGCTCTTGCAAAAGATTTCCAAAAAACCGCAGTTTCTGAGGCGACAAGACAGTCCGACCACTCTCTCCCCGATCTGGAAAAGCCTGAGTCAGTGCCGCAAAAACCTGCTGCCGCGAGATGAGAAAGAGACCAGATAGTAGGAGACCAACCAAACCCAACAAGCTTAAAAAGACAACCACTCTGCTGAGTTTTTTTTGTCGACCCTGTTTTCGCTGAGCCCGAGCAGTTACCACCGCTTTTTTCTTAATTCTGACCACCTTTTGCTCTACTCGCTCTTCGCCAAAAACACCCTGAATAGCCTCCTCCAACTCCTGCTCGGCTGAAAACTGCCGCAAAGCGAAGCCTGGCGGACGGCCGGAGAGCTGCC
>CAZMXT010000006.1:13130-33207 GCA_964570365.1 uncultured Pseudomonadales bacterium
TGCTCGGCTGAAAACTGCCGCAAAGCGAAGCCTGGCGGACGGCCGGAGAGCTGCCGCAAAGCGAAGCCTGGCGGACGGCCGGAGAGCTGCCTCTCAGAGTCAAAAGGTGGAGTATTTTGAAGTGCCTCAGGTAATACCGGCCGCAACCTCTGATGAACACCTCTTTGACGATGAATTTCCTGCAGGCCTTGCTCATACTTTTTTTGCCGATTTTCAATCTGAGGAATTTTTTGAGGCGAGAAACGAACCACCGACGGCGGCCGTTCGTGATCCACAAGTCGTCGGGGCTTTATTGGTTCAACCATCCGTTTTGCTTCTGAAACCCTTGGCGTTGTTTTTAAAAAGAGCTTTTGAGTGGCATCGAGAACTCCCACCCTGGGCTGCTCAACGCGCACCACCTGATGTGGAAACTTAAACAGCTCTTGTTTTTTAATACTGGATGCAGACAAGTCTTTCAGAAACGAGTGTTCCAGAGCGGGATCTAACCCAATAAGGACCTGAACAAAGCGCAGGAAAGGGGCTTGGAAAACCACAGGCCTATCAGACGAAGGCTTAAAGAGCTGGTTGGCCATTTTTTCACTGAGTCGCTCCAGCGTAAGTGGCGCAAAAGCGGAGTTGCCAAGTACATCTCTAGCCAAAGTTCCTTGTAAGCTTTGCAGTAGTGGAGAGTCCAGATCGCTCGTCCAGTCTGAGAGGAGGTCTTGCGCAAGTAGGAGCTGCATTTTCGGCAAAACACCAAGTGCCGCACGTAGCCACCGTAGTTTCTGTTGTTGGCGTTGATTCCAGACTTCTAAAGCGGGGTGAACACCCTCTACCCCAGTGTTAATTGAGGTGAAGAGCACAACTGACTCCCCCCGCTGGCGTAAAAGTTGCAAAACATCATCTAGAGACTGCTGCTCTACATCGGACCTTCCCACCAACAAGATGACCTTATAAAACCCCATCTGTTTTGCGTTGAGGAGGTGTGAAGCAGCCTGCTCCCAACTCCAAGAGGTCAGTTGGAGTTTCTTATCCTCCACAAGCTTTTCAAACAACTCCTGAGCAGGATGTTTTGAGGAAATCAGTAAAACAGCAGGAGAAGACTCAACTTCTTGAGTTACAAAAGAGGGCATGAACTTCATTCTAAGGAAGTCTGAAGAAGAAGTACAGGTCTAGGCTTAGCTAGCCTGGGCGTCTAAGGCTTGGTTGACGAGCGCATCGGCATCGCCATTTTTTTCTCGAGGGATATGGTTGACCTGATATGGACACGGCAGTCCTAAGAGGATTTTCCAAGCTGATTCTGAAAAAACCCTCAGTCGGGGCTCTTTAATTTTCCAGCGCTTATTTAGCTGCTGGACCACCAATAAAGAATCGAGCCTCCACTCTATCCCAACAACCAGATGGTCTACTCGGTACTGCACCAACCACTCCAAAGAGCGTAAAAAGGCCAAGTACTCTGCTTCGTTATTGGTCTTTTCTCCCACACACTCACCAATTGAGTCAATTGTTTGGCCGTTTGCCACAACCACCACCCCTATGCCTGCTGGGCCGGGATTTCCGCGAGCACCACCATCGGTGAAAATGACGAGTTTTTGAGAATCACTCATGTTTGTGGTTTGATACTGCGCAAACGAATCTGCAGTCTTCGCTGAAAGCCTTCTCCCTCAGAGACACTTTCTAGTGTTTTAAAGACTTCGTCATTGGTGATTGTTTCGTGAACAATCAGGCGCTCGCTGGCCTCCAGATAGGAAAAGGTGTATGGCTGCTCTGACTCTAGAACCCGCTCGGCAATTCGCTGGGTCATCTCTTGGAGTTGAAGCTTCCGTCTCTCCTTATAGTCATTAACATTAACCACAATTCTCTTTGAACCTTCTTCATGGCCATACACTAGTTGTAACACTTTTTGAATGGCGGCCAGTGACTCGCCGTGGTAGCCAATCAGTAGGCCGGAATCCTCTTCTGAGACCGCGATCTGTACTTGAGTGAATTTCTCGTCACCATCGTCTATCTCCACTTTCGATTCTTCAATGCCCATATGCGCCAAAAGTAGCTGGGAAAATTCTTGAATGTTCATACTTTTATTCCTTCATGTAATCTATTTGTCATCTTCACGTGCAAAGATTAAAAGATTATTAAATTATTTAATGACTGTTGTTGGGCGAATTTTAGCTAAAATTCGCTTGCTGTATAGGCTTAAGCCACCCCAGCCCGAAAAGAAATATTGTTGAATAATGCTAAAAACTGTCGTTGCCACCCAATATAGCGCCAATCCCGAAGGAAAGCTTAATGCAAGAAATGCTGTCATAACTGGCATTACAAAAAGCATCTGCTTTTGCATTGTGGCAGCCATTTGAGCCATGTCTTCTTCTTTTTTGTTCTCGACTTGAACCTTTTTACTTTTACTATCATTTGGAACAACATCCCGCACTTCCCCACCTGGGGCAATCATCAACGACAAAATCAATTGAGTTATCCCCGCTAAGACTGGTAAAACATACAGCTTATCGGCGTGCGCCAGATCTAACCAGAAAAACTTAGGATTCAACACCACCCCATTAATTTCTGGTGTTGAGATAAAATTAATCAAGACATGATATAGAAGGATTAATAATCCAAGCTGAAGTATTTGAGGCAAACAACCAGCAAGTGGGTTAATATTATACTTCTTGTAGAGCTCCATTTGTGCGACCTGAAGTGCTTTTTTGTCTCCCCTATGTTTTTCTTGAAGTTTTTTTAACTCTGGCTGAACTTCTTTAATCTTTTTCTGAGATTTCAAAGAGGGGAGAGAAAGTGGGAGTAGGATTGATCTAGCCAAGAAAGTAAAGGCGAGAATCGACCATCCCAAGCTGCCGGTGATGTTGTGAAGTTGAACTAAAATTTCCAGAAAAACATTAGTGATTTGTTGCATAAGAACGACATTTCAAGATACGGGAGAACCCTTTTTTTAACCCAATCATTGTACCATGATTTCTAATCTGGCGAATTGTGTAGTTACTACAAGACTCAGGCTGCCTACAGGTGCTAGAAAAGCCTAAAATGGTGATTAGCAATTGATGTAGGATGGGGTGGAGGAGTTGGTACCCATGAATCAGCCAAACAACAACTAAGCCCCGAGAGTGAGTTAGTTTTTTGGACATACTTCACTCAGTTTGGTTTCCAACGAAGATGAGTTTTTTAATATTTGCAAACTTCGGACCACTACCACAATTTTCTTACCCGAGGAGTGGGGGAGAACTGTCATGAGCGACTCACGAACTTTTCGCTTTACTAAGTTCCGGTCGACAGCTCGCTTTGCGATTTTTTTACTCACAGTCACAGCTCCTACAGATGGAGTAGTGGTGTGTTGATCCAGCACATAAATCACAAAGTTTTTTTCAGCATGACAGAAGGACTGCCTGAAGAAGGCTGGATTCCCCGTAAGAGAGAGGCGATGTTTTTTGGACAACATGACTCGCCTAAGTCTAGTCTATTTAAACTGCTTTTCGCAGTACCGTTAGTCTAGCCCGACCTTTTGCTCGACGTCGTTTCAAAACTAGTCTGCCAGTGTGACTAAACATTCTTTTTAAGAAACCGTGCTTGCGCATGCGTTTTCTTTTTTTTGGTTGCCAGGTGCGTTTTGTCATAAAAACCCTAGGGTAGCTGTAATTTCAAGAGAGCGTAGTATACACAATCTATTCAAAACTCGCTAGGTGTTAACACGGAAGGGCATGATGATGTACGAATAGGCGGACAGGTTTTCAGGTCGCAGTGCCGCTGGCTTCAAGCTTTCGTTCATTCCCAACCAAATTTTTTCGGGCTTCATCGCCGCTAAAAAGTCCTGCAAATACCGACTATTAAACGCTATTTCCTGATCACCTCCAGTAATTATCTGGATTGGGAGAGTGCTTTCTTGGGTACCAAGAGATGATGATGAGGAAGTAATTGTCAAAGTTCCTTTAGAAATTGTCAGCTTTACAATCCCAGAGGATTCTCGAGCAAAAATGGTAGCTGTTTTCATTTTTTGCTGAAACTCTAAGCCATCGAAAAGGATTTGAGTACCGTAGTCGCTAGGCACAATTTTTTGGTAGGGTGGAAAGTCTCCGTCCATAATTCTCATCATTACTTCGTAGTTATCGAAGCAAAAAAAGACCTGCCTGAGCTTCTCAGAGACGGCAAAAACAACCGTCTCCACCTTTTGTCGGAGTGCTACCCGAATTGCTTCGTTGACCGCTTTACTAGGCAATAGGAGCTGCTCAATTTCAAAAGACTTGTCCTGAAAGGGAATGTTGATTTTGGCTAAGCGAAACCCATCCGTCCCCACGATCTCCAAAGAAGCTCCAAAAGAGAAGAGTAGCGTCGTCAATACAGGACGTGCATCGTCAGCTGAGGTAGCAAAAGAGGTTGCTTGAATAGCCGGAGCCAGCTCTGCCATACCGAAAGAGACTGATTGGCCTTCTTTCTCTGGGAAAGTGGGGTAATCTAAGGCCTCAAAACACTGTAACTTCGCTTTTGCATCACTGGCTGAGATCTTAAGCGTTAGGTCTTCTAGGACTAGATCTAGTTTTCCTGGATTCAAACTACTGATTAACTCAATAAAAACCTTGGCTGGCACTGCTGCTGAGCCAGCTTGAATAACGGTGCCTTGAGTTTTGGCCTTCATCCCAAACTGTAAGTCGGTGGCTGAGAAAGTAATGACTCCCTTTTCGTCAGCTTTTATTAAGACACAACTTAGGATTGGCAGCTGAGGTCTAACGGGGATGCACTTTTGAAGATCTTGTAAAAGACGGTAGAGGTTTTCTTGGAGGATAGAGAACTGCATGATTTTTCTAATTTCTTATAATACGACTATATACTACTGTTTATATAAATAATTAGTGATAGCAGTATTAGTACCGTGTGTAAGTGGAGAACTGTTTTCCCTCCAGATCTTATTGATTAAAAATATCGGTGCATTTCCTTTCAACAAACGGGTGGACAGACGGTGTACTCACTGTGTCTAGTTTTTCCAAAACTCTTTCTTACCCACATTATCCCTAAATTTATTCACTGGTTATCTACATAGTTTTCCACAATAGTGGAAAACTCACTGATTACTTGGCTAATTTAGTCAGAATTGCCCTCACCGAAGAAACCTCCTGCTGGAGCTCTGAGTCCTGAGTCACATTAAGTGTTATTTTCCGCAGCGCGTGCATGGCGCTGGTATGATCTCGGTTAGAAAACCACCTACCGATTTCCATATACGGCATCTGCAACTCTTCTTTCATTAAGTACATGGCCACGTGGCGAGCTCTGACAATCGACTTTACTCTTTGTTTCCCACGAATGACAGTCTGTTTAATGTGATAAAAGTCGGCAATTGTCTTAATTACATCGTAGGGTTTTACTCGAAGCCGTTGTGAGGGTCGTTCTGCTTCACTACGACATAACTCGTCAATTAGTTCGGGAGTAATGCTGCGATGTTTCAGTTCGACTTCTGACTTAATGCTCTTAATTAGGCCTTCTAACTTGCGCGCGCTATCAACTCGAGTAGCAATTACCTGGGCCAAGTCCATCGGGATCTGTAGATTCATAGCCGTAGCTTTGATAAGTAGTATGGCTGTTCTCAGCTCAAACGAGGGTTGTTGAATATCGACCATTAGTCCGGCCTCAAACCTAGACCGCAGTCGATCTTCCAAAAGGGAAATTTCACTCGGCGGTCGGTCTGAAGTTAAGATGACCTGGCTAAATCGCTTAGTAATGGTATTAAACGTATGAAAAAATTCTTCCTGCACCGTATTCTTACCAGCAATAAACTGGACGTCATCAATCAAGAGAACATCAACTGTTCGATACTTTTCTTTAAACAACATGGCTTTTTTGGTTTGAATTGCATTGACAATTTCATTGGTAAAGTCCTCGCCAGTGCAGTAAAGCAGTCGAGCATCGGGGTTGCTCTTCAGAATATTATTTCCAACAGCATGCATTAGGTGAGTTTTTCCTACTCCTACGCCACCATAAATAAAGAGCGGATTGTAAGCAGTTCCAGGTTGACTAGAAACTGCTTGGGCCGCTGCGTGGGCCATCTCATTCGTGCCAGAAACGGCAAATGTATCAAAGGTGTAGTCCAGTCGTAAGCCTGCCTTTTGGGCCTGAATGCGCGCTCTGTCAAAACTCATGGACTGAATCGTGCTCTCAGAAAAAAGCTCGGTCGATTGCGGAGTATGAGATCGAGAACCTTGTAGGCCCGAGTGAGCTCTAAAAGGAGTTCTTCCAGAAACTGCGCGGGGGATTTCTGGGGTTTGTTGTTGTTGAGCCAACTGCCGGAGACGATCTTGTAGATTGCTAATAGAAGTCGCGGCTGGTTGAAAACTGGGTTCCAAATTTGGAGGGCTTGTTGGTGGGCTCACAACTGGTGGTGTGGTCGGACCGTTGTTTGGAGTCGGGGTTGGGGCCTGGACTGGGGCTGGAGGCGAGACCTGCTGGTGTAATACTTGGACCGGAGGTACTTCAACTCGAGTTATCGGAGTGCCAACCCTGAACTGAAGCTCCGAGTTGCGGCCAGAAAGGCTATCTAAAACTTCTTTAATTTGTGCATAAAAGTTCTTTTCAATATTTGTGGAATGAAATGCTGTTGGGCTGGTAATGACTCCAATAGCTCTATCATCACCAATCAATCGAAAGTCAGTCAGTGGATTCGAGGCAATCCAAGTATTAAATGTCGTGGAGCTCATGTTCTGCCGTAGTGTTGAGCAGGCCTGGAGCCATAGTTCGGAGACGTTAAGGTCGGTCATAGGAAACCCGGAAAGAGATTCTATTTTGAGGGCAGGTTAATGGAATTCAACAAGTTATACACAGTGTTTTACACATTAGGCAAGAGGGAGTTTACGCAGGCGGCTTGTAGTCATCAATCGAGTAAGAGCCTGCAAATCGAGCTGGTGCCTGAGGGCCTAACGGAGATGCTGACGGCAGCTCTCCGGGCGTCCGCTGCGCTTCACCTGACGGCGCGGGGGTGGGGGATGGGATGCCTGACTGAGGTGGTTGGGGAGACTGAGTTGCCTGAGGATACATAATCTCTCTGAGAGTGTTTGCGGGAGACTTGGTTGTGGTAATAGTTCCTTGCGACTCGATCTCTGTCAACTGCTGCCTATTAAATAGTTCTTCTGGGTTTGTAGTAATGACGGCATGCTCCTCTTCACTGGCGACCACACGCAGTGCGACGTGATTTTGGCCAGCAAAGAAGATGCCTTCCCCGACATCTGAAGAAACCAACAACTGCTTCTCGCCTTCTGACAAGTAAAACGTCTCAGCCAAGATTGGGATTGAGGATGGGGATTGCTTCATCAAAAACTTAATCGAGGCATTACTAACAATCGCCTTACCAAACTCATTACCCATAAAGTCCTCAACGTCTTGAGTAATCGTCGTCACGGCCAGGTAGTACTTCCGAGCTCTTTTGGCGATGGACTGCATAAAGTACGCTGCATCTGGGTAGCGCATGAAGTACCACGCTTCATCAATAATTAAGATTCTTTTCTTCAACTTCTTCTTAATTCTGGTCCAGATATAATCCAAAATCACAAACATCGCAATTGGCCGCAAATCTTCTTCCATTTCTCGGACAGAGAAGATCGTAAGTTGATTGGTGATATTAAGGTTGGACTTTTGGTCAAAAATTCCCCTAAAAGATCCAGTAATAAACTTTTCTAGACGAGCTGCGATTTCATTGGCATCGTCGTTTTCCATCCCAATCAGGGCTTTATACAGGTCTTCCATCAGTGGTGGTTCATTGGTTTGGGTAGCAGGGTCTGGGGTAATGCCTTTGGCCTTGTAAGCGGCCACCAACGCACGGTCGATCATCGCGTCTTGAGTCGGAGTCATT
Source organism: uncultured Pseudomonadales bacterium (assembly GCA_964570365.1). GTDB lineage: Bacteria > Patescibacteriota > Microgenomatia > UBA1400 > PJMF01 > CAZMXT01. Next base: position 20,947 of record CAZMXT010000006.1, read on the forward strand.
TCACCCAACATCACTTTTAAAAGCGAGTGGAGGTGGATAATCTTTTGACCTAGCTCATTTTCACCCTCTTCATACACAGTGGAAAGATCAAACGGATTGATCTTTACCTCAGAATCAAAGTTAAAGTTAATATACTCGCCCCCAACTGACTTGGCCAAATCCTCGTACTCATGTTCGGGGTCTAGCACTAAGACCTCAGTGTCAAACATTAGTTGTCGCAAAATCTCCAACTTCACGGTGTACGACTTTCCAGCGCCCGACTTGGCAAAGATGACCATGTTGAAGCTCTCCATCTTGAAGCGGTCAAAGACGACGAGTGATTCATTGTGTTCGTTAATTCCGTACACGATCCCGGTGTCCATCGTCAGCTCAGAAGAGGTAAACGGAAAAGTAGTTGCCAAGGCCGTAGTATCCATATTGCGGGTAATTAGCAGGTGGTCGATCCCCATCGGAATAGTTGTTTTAAAGCCCTCATCCATCTGGAGAGTGGCCTTTTTGGAAACAATCAGTAGTGATCCTAGCGTGGATTGAACCGCTTTGGTTACGCGGTCAAGCTCCTGCTTGTCCTTGGCCTGAATTGTGACGTATAGGCCAAATTGGTAGAAACGCTCGGCTCCTTTTGCCAACTGTTCCCGAATAACTCGCGCATCTTCTAACTTCACCTCTGTATCAATGTTGCTAATTTTGCCAGCCCGGATATCCGAAGTAATCTCAGCTTCCATTTCCGTAATCTTTCGCTTCAGGCTCTCAAGCACGTCTTTCACATCCACCGGAAAGACAAACATCGCCACATCCAACTGATGGGGGAAGTTGATTAGCGGAGAGAGCCAATTTGATGGAACTGTTCTGGGGTAACCAGCAACAAAGAGTGTTCGAGTATAGGTGGAGTTAATTTTCTGAAAAGTGAAGTCAACCTCAATTGCTTCTGGGGCAATAATGTCTTGGATACTCACCAAGCCTTGAGAAAACTGCTTCAAAACAGCTTGTGTTTGTTGTTCTTGAGCGACGGCAGGATCTGTTGGATCTGCGGTAGTTTTTTTCTTTAGAAATGGCAATGAAAATGGCAGAGCAGGCATTACCACTTATTGTACTCATATCTAACAAGAGTGGCTAGAGGAGTTCAGGTTAACTCGGCGGGCGGGGGGAGGGGTTGGTCTGCGGGCGGAAGTTGTCGGGCCTGAGGTGCCACCTGAGGTGGGTAGACGGGGTTATTTGTCGGTGTCTGAGGAATACGTGCCGGCTCGGCAGACGTTACTACCGGAGTTGGGATTGGCTGCTGTTGAGGCGGGGCGTCAGAGAAAGCTTGTTCTAAAATACTTGCTTCCGCATTGGTGGGGTCATCAACAACTGCTGGTTGAGGTCTCATGTTGTCGGGCATTTGAGCTCGGGAATCTCCAAAAATTCTTTCTTCAGTATTTGCTTCTACGACAGTCGTTGTGTACTGTCTGGTATCGGCCATCTTTTGACCATCGGAGGCTTCTGGATTATATGAGGTGTAAAAAAGCTGGATGATCTCCTGGGTGTTTAGCTGTCGAGAGAAAAGCCCAATTCTGGCAAACTGCGAAATAATATGATCTCGCTTTGGTTCCAAGAGATTCTTTGATCGCTCCAAAATAATGCTTCTATCAAAGGTGGTGATATCTGGACTCTTTATACCAGGAATGACACTTTGTGTCGTCACCAATCCTAGCTCCAAGGCAGTGGCAGGGATCACCACGTAAAACTTCTTATCCAACACGTTCCGCTCTTGGACCAGATCGGCAATAAACTCTCGGTAACGGCGAATTTGCTCTTTGCGGACATGGTTTATGGTTTCCTCCTCTTTTTCTTTGAGCAGGTTAATATAGTTTGTAATGTCTTTGGTTTGAGATCGAATCACGATCTGGATCGAGTAGTTGAGTGAGTTTAAAAGTCCTGCATACCCATAGATAATGGCATCCTGCTCTTCTTCCGCCAACAAACCAAAGTTCATCGCCATGACTGTCACAATTAGAGAAACACCACCCGTTTTTAAGATTAGTAAGTCGTTGGTGACATCGTGAATATCCAAAAACTGTTGAGTGGTGGAGGTAAGTGCTTGCTGATCTGCCATGGCTTTCCTAGTATAGTCGCTAAATAGACCTAACTTCAATTGGTTGAAGGATTTGGTTGTTTATAATTAACTGAAGTGGTTGAAACTGAAGACCATCTTTTTCAGCTTGCAAAACGTATGTCCCGGGGGAAAGTGGGGTGGTGATAAAGAACTGCCCTAAGAGATTTGTTTTTACGGCTCTGGCCGGAATTCCTTGGGGAGTCACAATTTCAACAATGGCACTTACTTGAGGAATGCTGTTGTTGTCTAAAACCATTCCCACAACTTTGTTTGGTTCCGTTGGTTGTTCTGGGAATGGCAGGCTTTTGTTTTGGGTCACTGACCCCACTGTTTGGATGGTTTGATTGGGGGCGACATTCGTTTGGTTGGTATCGACTACTGACTGAGTCGACCCAGGTGGGGTGGTGGTGTCAGTTGCCATAGTTGGACTGGACACAGAGATTGTCTCAAGAGCGGGTACGACAACTTGGGTTGTGGGGCGTTGGTTTGGTGCCACAGTGGTTGGTGGTGGGGTGGGGGCCTTAGCCTCGTTGCTTAGGGCTTGGAGTTGTTGGGCGACGCGAATGACATCACTTGCGCTGTTGTACTCACTTGGTTGTCGTCGGGCTGCGACTTGGATCTCTGGCAGACCTTGAGAAAAGACGGTCATAATTTCGCCCAACCGCTGGTTGTTATATTGCTCAACGGCATCTGGCTGAGGAGGTGTCTCAATCGAACTAAGGTACTCCAGAACGCGTTGTTTTCTGGCTGGACTGAGATCTACTTCGCCGACTAGGTTTTTGGTATCACTTTTTACCTGATATAGAAAGGCTTCTGGAATCTTTGGCGTGCGTCGCCAATAAAACTGGGTCGGTCGATACAGCGCGCGGAAAAAGACGAGCACCCACTGATCTAAAGGGCGCTCTTCAAAGGGGACAAACGCAATTAAGGCTCCGGCTCCAGCACTCAGTACAATCGCCGGCCACTTGATGAACTCAACCAAGTTTGTTTGGTAGAGTAAAAAAGCAATCACAAAGCCAATTGCGACTTCAGCAAACTGGCGCAGGGTCATGTTCCCGATAATATGGAAACGATAGCCAGTAACGTCTTGGGGCAGGGCGTGTTCGCGCATATGAAATTACTTAAAGACTAATGATATCAGTTTTTCTCGATCAACAACTCATGGGTTTGTTGCAACTGCGGGCGTGATGATTTCGACTTTGAAACTATTCCCATCCCCATTCACAGCTGAACCCTTAAATTTGTAGAAAGGATAAATCGTATTAATTGATTCATCAAAGCGATACTCAATCGCAGCTTCAGTCATGTCCCCAGAGGAGATTTGAGCTAAGTCAGTGGGGACTGGAGCGTCGCCTTCTAGGTAGGCAGAGATAATAGATCCTCGCCCCAGATTGATGTTTGAGATAGCGGTTTGCGTTGAGATCGTTTTTATCCGCTCAGCGGAGGTGATTTCTAAGAACTGTGGATAGAAGTTGATGATTGTGACCACACCTTCCGTGGTGACCACCACATTAAATGGTTCTGAAGCGGTGTTGCGAAAAGACGTTGGAAATCCGTCAATAACATATGTAAAAGGAATCCTCGCTAAACCGGCCTGCTCAAGAGTGGTTGTGTCAAACACCTCATGGCTATCTTCGTAGAAAAGGATCTTTTTAGTGTTTGCTTGAAGCGCAAGATTGGGAAAGTAGTTTGCAAGTTGTTGTTGAGCTCTCTGGATAAGCTCATCTTGTGAAAGTCTTGTGCTGGTGACAGCATCTTCTGAAGAGTTGACCCTCAGCTGGTATTGGCCAGATACTGCATTGAGAGTAAGTGATTGTTGTTGGGTGTTCCTCCAAAAGTTGGTGCTGTCTCCTACCTTTTCTAATGAGAGGCGCTCTAGCAAAGCTTCGATGACTTGCTCTGAAGAAGTACCCTGTGAAGAGTGTGAGATTGATAGCTCTGCAGGAACTACCATCTGTCCTCCCAAGTAACGAACTCCTGAGAACTGAGTTTGTTGCCCGGTAATGCTGGTTGTAACAAACTCAGTTTGGGGGACCACCACGGGTGGGGGGGTAATAGCTCGCAAAACCGCGGAGACAACCACCAAGATCACTGCTGCAGAAATAGCCAGGAGAAGCAGGTGGTTCTTTATAAAATTAATCATAAATTGTGTCTACTGGCCCAAGCTCAATTCTATTTCCTGGAACAATATCAATCATTCTGCCACCTCGAACTTCATAGTGAAGGTGTGTGGCTCCCATCCCGGTATTTCCTACTGTCCCAACTTCATCGCCTGGAGCAACTCGAACACAGGTTCCAGCCCCAGCTCCAACTGGGATATTACTAGAAAAACTCGCAAGGTGAGCATACCCAAGAATCAACCCATTGTCAGCCTCAATGACGACGTGATTTCCGTAACAAGCGGAATCAGCACCTCTGCAACTCCAGCCAGTTCCCTGCGGGTATGCAGTGGCACATCCGGCGAAAGTCGCATAGGCTTTGGTGTCTAATTCTCGGCCTGCAAGCGGAAAAAAGTCAATTGCTTGCACAGCACTGTGTGTATTGACTGGGACATCACTTGGAACACCTAGTGGGCCCTGTCGAATTATTCCGGTGACTGGCCACGCCGCCTCTTGTCCTTTGGGACACTCGCCAAAACAAATAGTTTCCGTGGTGTTGGCGGTTTGGTCCACCTCAGTTGTGCCATTGGTGATGGCATCAAACTTTATCGAAAAAGTGTTTGTCAGGTTGGTGTGTTGGTATCGATTGTCAACGTCTATTTTGTAGGTAGCAACAGTGATCTCTTGGTTTGGTTCAAGAATTATCCGGCCATTCGTTTTTAATGGTTCAAAGTTGAGTGGTGGGTTGGGTTCGGGAATGGGAATATTTGTTTCGGTGTTTAGATCTGTGTTTATCTGAACCTCCATCCGATCTGTGAGATCTGTGATCTCTAAGCGCGAGTCTTTTGCCCTAACTTTTAAAGTGTAGGTAAGACTCACTCCATCAGGAGAATTAAAGTTGAGGCCAGGCTGAACTTCTTTAGTGAGGCTCACAAACTCCGATACTCCATCATTCCCATCATAGGTGGCCATTGGTGGCGGACCAAAACCGCTTAGTAAAGCGCTATTTGTAATCAGCGCCGAAGCAACTACCCCTCCTGTCAACATTGCGGGGCCCACATACGGGCCAAAGAGATTTTTCCCAATACCCCTGGCGACTTCTATAGCTTTGCCACCTACTTCTGGGGAAAGGTTTGCTAGGGAAGGGAGTTTTGAGGCTTCAGTCGCGGCGAGTTTGATGGGTGGAAGGCTTGGGGTGAAGGCGGTGGTTGGAGTGGCTCCACTTCCTGCAGCTAGGCTTCTGGCAGCTGCCTCGAGGGCGTATCCTGCATGAGCTCCACCAACACCACCCCAAAATGCACCAAAGGCAGGTCCTACTCCTGGAATGGGAACTATTGTTCCAGCAATACCACCACCAAGTGCTCCAAGAGCCGCTCCAACTTGAGCCCCAACACTTGTCGCAATTTTGCCCAAAGTATATGCAGCAAAACCCCCAATTCCGGCCAAAATACCTCTTCGGAGTGTTTTATTTGGAATAACAGCGGCCAACGGCCCGAGAACAGCTGAGGTGATTGCGCTTTCCGCACCTTCCAGAACTTTGTTTTTAACAGCGTCGGTGGCTTTTTTGAGAGTTCCGGGCCTTTTTTTCCGATCCAAAGGACTACGTCGTACATGCAGCGGCTCTCTCATCAGAGATCTCGCTTGGTCACCTCGGCCGTAGCGCTGTGGTTCTGGCGCTGTTCCCTGGCGTTGTTCGAGTGGGTTTTCTTCGACTAAGCCATCTTCCTCTTCGAGTAGTGAGGTTCCTGCTACATAGTTACTATGTTCACTAAGTGAGGTGATTTCAGCTCTTTTGACGTGGAGTTCTGAGGTTTCCTCTGCGGTGTCGGTGGGCAGAAGTCCATTTGCCTCAAGGAATAGTTGTCTCTCAATGAGTGACATTTCCCTGAGGAATCTTTTGCCTCCATCAATTCTTTCTTCTTCGACTTTATCATGCAGTTTCTTAACCTGTGCTGCGAGTGGGTGTTCGCCAGCCACCATCTCACGAACTCGCCCCCTGGTACTTGCCCGAGCTACAACAAGCACTTCTGCGCCACCCTTATCTTTGTGCTCCGCCACGGTTGTGACCGCTTTGGCCAAGCTTTCTAACTCCTTTTTTGTAGGTGCTTGGGAAGTTGCTACTTGTATTTGTTGGGCTGAAGAAACAGGCTGACCTGGGTCATTTGGCCCGATTGTCGCAACTGCGCGAGTAACGTCCTTGGTTGGACGACGAATAGCATCTATCTGATAATGTTCGGCCAAACGGCGAGCTCTGACACTCATGTACTCGGCGGAAAGATTAAGGAATTGATTGAGTCGTACCTGATTGTCGGGTCCGGCAAGTGAGGTAGGAAGCGCAAATCCGAAGACTGCATAAAAAACGCTTGGCTCTTGAAGGAATCTAACCTTATCTGGAGACCAGCGTTCAGCAATAAGAGTATCTAAACGAAGAAAAATACTTTGATAATCAGCCTTGGGGTCTTTGAGTAGTTGTTTGAAAAAGACTTGAAAATCCGACCGAGTAGCTTGGCTCAGGTCGCCAAAACTCTGAATGTTGAGCGTTTGTGTCCAGTCCCTATCCGCTGGTTTGTCCTTTTCTTCTAGCTCGAGTTTTTTATCAAAAACGGTTGGAGTAACGTTGGCAGTTTTTTGAAAAATTGTGCGCTGTTCCTCAGGGATGCTCTTGAGGTAGATCTGCTTGTAGTTCAGTAGTTCGGCCAAGAATTTGGGATTGGTGGCAAGCTTGGTGTAGAGTCGCCGCAAAACCAACATCCGAAACTGGAGAAACTTCCCATCTTTGAGTAGGGCAAACTCAGCCGGAGTTAAAGAGCGGAGGACGTTCTCGAGCTCAAGTTGAAACTCCCGCCGAAGTTTCAAGAATGTGATTGGGTCGAGCGCCTCTAGTTGAGCGAGACTCAGCTCAATGCCGTGCAGGCGAAAAAACTGAGGGAAGAGAATAATGGTTAGGCGGGCAGTTTCGGCGCTGTAGGAGGCGTGGGCATTGGAGAATTTAGCGATTAGGTTCTCAAAGTCATTTTCGGTGGTGACTTTTTGGGTGAGCTCGGTTTGGGAAGACTCTCCTTCTTCAGTAGACTCTGTGGTGTAGCTGGGTCCTGCCTGAGGGGGAGGGATTTTTAAAAACTCTTCGACAACCTCTTTAATGTTTTTTAAGATAAAGTCAGCAATGTCGTGATCAGTTTTATTAACTTCTTTAATGTCAAAGTAAGCAAAAAATGAGTCTGAGGTGATGAACGCTGCTGGGGGTGGCAGCGTTAGTTTTTTCCGTGCAAGGATTTTCCCCGTATCTTCTGAGTAGAGCTCCTTGAGCCAGTCATTTAGGTAGCTTCTGACTGGGTTTAATTGGACGGCCGTTTTCTCTGGTGTAACTACTACTGCTTCTGCACCAATTTCAGTTGTGCGCAGATTTTGCGCTAAGTTTAGGGTGTGTTCCCACGATACGGTGATCGAGAAGGAAAGCGCTGCAAGCTGGGTAAGACGCTCGGGGAGAATTGTTTGAACTGCTTGACTAGACTCTTTGTCTTCGGGTTCTTCTCGAGGGAGGAGTGTCTCGGCAATGCTAAGTAGTTTTTCGACAACAACTTGGACTGTTGCCTTAGTATTAGAGATTTCACCGTTTTTGATTTTATCTAGAAGTTTTTTCTGCCCTTCATCAAGGCTACTAATGTCCCCAAACTCTCCCTTTGCCAAATCCTCTTGAATACTGTGAAGTAGGCTGAGAATATCGGCCCGCACCAAAATGTTGGGGGTGTCTGTTGCTTTCCGGTGGCCTAACGAGGGTTGGATGTAGTAGAGCCTATCTTTTTGTGGACTAAAGTCATCTGAGAAAAAATTTGGGTTAATGGCTGGTTGTTGTGACTCAGGTGAGAAGACCTCAGAATCGGGCTTGAATGACTCCACAGCTTGTTTAAGTAGTGTGACAAGTTCTTCGATAGTGAGACTTGACCGTATTTCACAGCGAGTTCGCGGAGATGCTTGTGGGTTTTCCAATGAAGGAGCACGAAGCGCAGACATAGTGCAATTATACGCTGGCAAAATAGAAACAAAAACTGCCGCAAAATTAATTCCTCTCTATGTTGTCAATGCACGTTCAAGCTCGGTAAGTCCCTGTAGTGGGTTATTGAGGTCTAGGAATTGGGAGTCTTCCATTATAGCTACCAGCTTCATGGCTGGTTGTATGTAATCCTCATTGATGAGCTCTGTAATACTTAGGTTGGGTTTAAGAACCTTCTTCAGCTTCGCAAAGCGGAGCTGAAGAGCTGCTTTCTCGAAACTGTTGGTTTCTTGGGATAATGTTAGTTGCTCTAAGGTGCTCACTTTGTGAAGAGCTGTGTTTTTAGCTGGGGGGGAGTTTAGGGCTGCTAGACGTTGCTGATATTCGAAGTCAGTCGTTACAAATTCATCTGCCCCCGTACTCAACGATATGTCGCAGGGGCCAAGCCACTCGCCAGTTGCATCTTGGTAGCATTTACCATCGTATTCTGGATATTTATCTTTTAAAACCCAGAACTTTTGGAAAGAACCATCTTTACCAGCCAGGCTCAGTAGTCGGTATTCGTCCATAACGCTTTTTTTGAACGAAATTTTTTCACTAGCAGAAAGTTTCTGCAAGTGCTCGGGTGTAATGTCGCCTAAGCGATTTGCTTTGAAGAGATCCATCTTGTCTAGAAGATGCCTGGGAATTAATGTCCCAATACCGCATTGTCCAATACTAAGGATGCGTGAGCCGGCAGATAGCAGAAGTGGCGCAGACTTATTAAAGGCTTTTTTATCATCCTTCGTGGCCGTCCCAGCGTGAATACTTTGCAAGATGTCATAGAGATTGCGAAGCTCATCAATGGGGATCGGACCGACGGCCTTTCCAGCCGCACTATCTTCAACCCACTTGAGAAGGGCTTGGTAGGCTAGTCCAAAAACATCATCTAGGCGACGGATCATGTTTTTATACTCAGGTGAAGACCAAAAAAGTCCTCTGAGGGGGCTTTGCAATTTGTGTTCTAAATGTGGGTAGTCAACTAAACTCCAAGCCCTGGGGTTGTGAAGGTTGCATAAAACTTCGCGGTACATGGGGATGAGGAACTCTTCTAACACGTGTGAGAGCTCTTGTTGGAAGTCCTCCAATTGTTGCTCACATAACTGTGGCAGTTCTTCTCGTTGTACGGGCCAATTGATCTCACTCTCGTAGATATACTGCTCGATCTCAGTCATACTCACCGTTGATGGGAGCTCGATCATTTCCGCAATTACCCTATTTCTTGAAGTTAGTGTCAGTAGATTAAGGCCATCATTGGGTCCGGGGCTACTCAGGGTTTGTAGTGCTCGCAACTTTGCTTGGACTTGAGAGAGTTGATCCAAGTTGGGGTAGCACTTCAGTTGAGTCATGGTTACCTTAGTGGTACCGTCTCCGTCGAGCTTTTTTTCATAGACCCAGATAAAGCTGTGATGATATTTGCCCACACCGTGATAGCCTTCAAATCTGAATCCAGGTGGGCTAAACCAAGCTAATTTAGTGCCCACTTGCACCTCCGGGTCGAAGAGCACCCTTGCCTGCCAGTGTTCTAGGCGTGCTGAGTCCAGTGTCTCGATCTCTGCCCTTTGACGATTTTTGCTGACAGACCTCATCTTCTCTCCAAAGCGTTGAGCCTGAGCGGTCAGCCTCTCCTTATATCCGGCACCCACACCACTTGTTCCGCCGTCATTTCTTAGCTTAAGCGGATACTCCACAACTCGCTTTCCCAAGCAGTACTCGTCTGCCAAAGGGCCCAAGTTATCAGCCATGACTTCAAAGAACTCTGATAGCCCGTACTGATGTGGGGAATCAACGCTAAAGCTCTTACAATATGAGGTGTTATCCCAGTTTTGGTGACGGGACTCTACGATGGCTCGGCCCTTCAGCTCAGCGGAAAGCTTCCTTACCTTGTGTTTTGCCTCTTGAACTACTCCCAGCATGCCAAAAGCCAGCTCAGTAAAGGGCAAAAGGGTAGCGGAAATAGGCAGTACTTCCTGGAACAAAAAACTCCTCAGTTGAGGAGCATCACCGAAAAAAAATCCGGATGCTCGTCCTACTTCACTTTAAGAAAATTAAAGTGAATCTTCCTTCCGACCGGACTTATTCACAAGGCCTTTTGGGGTTGTGAAATTACCGTTGCGGCACAGCTCTGGATTTACACCAGATTCCGAAGGAACTTCTAATTAATTGGAAGATAACAAAAGGAGATGGGGTTGTCTAGGGTGGAATGGAGGTGTAGGAGGAGAAAAGTGGTTGGGAGTTGCTGCTTAAGATTTGGGGAATTTTAAGTCCCAGCTTGTGTTGCTTTGTGTAGTTGTATATATTGAAGATATGTATACACAAGAAGAGCCTCGCATAAGAGGAGAAGAAGAAGGGGGGCTTGCTAGAGTAAAAGGCTTTAAACCTCCAGAATCTATTGCTACAGTCCCCACAAGCAGCCCTGAATTAGATGTTCCCAAATCTGGGATAAGTGGGCTCATGGTTGAGTTGAGGGGGAAAACACCTTTTGAACTCGATTCTCGTTTTGAAGAAAGAAGTGCAAGGTTACCAAAAACTTTTACTACTGCAACAAATCAACAATCAGCTGATGCTGCCTTATTTGTTGCAGATATAGAGATGGGCACAGACCCACAAGAGGCAAGAAGAAAGCTCGACTCTCTATGGAAGAGAGTCAAAGCGGAAATGGAGCGCAGAGGAATAACCAAAGGTTTTGATCAGGCAATTGAAGATCTTAAAGTTGGGAACGCTGGAGAATTTCTCAGAACTTTATTTGGTTCATCTGGTGTAGACAATGGGGGCGGAATTAAGCGGGAGCGGGGCGGAGGGGCTGAAGATATTAACGCGGAGCGATTTTTTGAATACATCTCTAAAGATAGGGTGTTGGTGCCCAAGCACGTGATCGGGGCTATTCGCGAAGCTTGCGGTGATAGGGGGATGAATGTGGGTTTTAGCGAACCACAACTAAAGTTAGCTGAAACAGATGGACAAGTATTGAAAGAAGTGATGGAAGAGTTTTGCAGAAATTTAGAAGTGTACCCGACTAAGTTCAGTTGGGCAGCAGCCCAAAAAGGGCTTGCATTCTGGTTAACGTATAAACGGGAGGCGGGTGCAGGTCCTAAAGATCCAACTTTTAATAAGGATATTGTGAAATTATTTGAACATATTACTGATGAATTTGATAAGTTCTATAAGCCTCCCCAGCAGGAGAAACCAGCAAAGGTTGTTTCTATGACTCCTGCACCAAAACCTGTTGTCGCTGCTGCATAGGAATTATCGTTCCCAACGGTTGTATTGCCACTCGATTTCACTGTATAGTAATAGGAGTGCGTGAAAGCGACTGTTTTCTCGAGAGTAATGATGATATAATTTCAGAAATTTGAAATCGCGATGAAATTTTAAGAAAGGTGTTTATGGTAGAACAACATGGCGGAAATAAACCACCAACTGATCTGAAAGAGAGTGAGATTATGGGCCAAGAGCCCGACTCTGCAAAGCTGTTCTCAGAGCTTAAGTTGCCGTCAGATCTGTCTGAGTCAGAGAATGGACTTGTAGAGGTGACTCTTGTTTTGAAGGAGTTGGCGGAGTTTGTGCGGGAAACAGGGGGCTTGAGTGAATTAAATAAGTTGAGTGAGTGGATTTCAAAACAAACACAACTACTAAGCTCCTCTATTGCTGAAGCTCAAGCAGAGGCGAGGCGGCTTATTGTGGCTGAAAAATATGAAGACGTGCAGTTAAGGTTCGAGACTAATGTTTGGAATAAACAAATTCTTTCAGACTTAGAAAAGTTTCAAACAGTTGTTGAGGCTCGCATTGGTGAGGCAAGAGAAAGTACCCCATTAACAAACGAAATGCTGGCAGCTCAACTACTTGAGCTTCTTACAAAACCCGCCGTAACAATGCAAGATGCCCAAGCATTTATTGTGTCTCTCCGTAGGGCTCTCGGCGCACAAGGCAGAGACACTTCAGGGGTTGAAGCGGATATTGAAAAAACTCGACATTTTCCAAATGGAGAAAAACCATTTGCTTTCCAAGATCTTAGAGAAGGTGATTCCCACGAATTTGAT
>CAZMXT010000006.1:33307-45193 GCA_964570365.1 uncultured Pseudomonadales bacterium
AGAAAAACCATTTGCTTTCCAAGATCTTAGAGAAGGTGATTCCCACGAATTTGATATTGAGAATGTGTCTATTCCTGATACTCGGAAGAGAGATCTGACCGTGAGGAGACTTTTACGGTTCAGATTATATAGGAGTTCTGATAATGCAGAAGTAACAAGAATAAAGACCGCAAAGCAGGTGGGCGAATGGTTTGATGCCAGCGGACTTAGTGGGGGTAATCTGCCTGATTTTTCAGAAAGGGAGTTAATGGGTGGAATTTTTGGATTCCTCGAGTCGGAGACTGTAAGAGGTGAAGCTCGTGGTGTAGAAATTATGACTGTTCCCGATAAGTATCGGAAGCAACTTTTAGCATTTGCAGAGTTCTTTCGAATATACTGGTTGGCAAAAGGGATAAAACTAGAGCTGTATGAAGAGTTTGTTCCTAAGGAAGGGGAGGAAAAAACTTTTGTAGACTCAGCTGCAAAAGCTCTTTTAGAAAAGCTAAATCAAGCTCCGCTAAATTCAGCATACGCGCCCAACACAATTGTGGACTATCTTGCTGGACGTGAACAACAATTTGCCGGTGTATTTAATCAAAAGGCTGCCAGGATTAAGTCTACTGAATTAACTCAAGAGGGAATAGTGCAAGCTTTGCCCAATGGTGAGACACCGAAAAAATCTGATGAAGTTGTTAGTGAGGCAGATGATTCGCTCGCAGCGAAAGGGGATATAATGAGATCATTGGGAATAAGGGATGTTGATTTGGCTGGTGCCACAAATAATAACACATTACTAGATCGATATCGCGACTCCGTTGCCGCCAGAGCGGATAGAATTTTTGATTCTACTGACGAAAAGCGGCTCATAATTCCGTTGATTGTCAGGGGGGATACGGAAGACCTCGCTGTAGTAGCTAAGTATATTAAAAAATTTGTGAAGTAAGCAAAAATGGTTGAAGAGATCAGGAATCTACAAGAACATCAGTCAAGCTTTGTAGAAAAGCTTGAGGAACTGGATACGTTAATTGGGAGAATTAATGCGTATGATGCTGATCCAGGTGATCTCACTGCCTCCAACAAGCTGTTGGCAGATCTACTATCAAGTGGAGTTCAGGGGGTTCTGGACATCTATGCTCTGGCTGAAAAAACTTTAGAAGTAAGAGATGACGTTGATGCTGAGAGTATGCATCAATCGGTTTCAAAAGCTCTTGAGAGTTTGGGAGACAGGGTCAATATAACTCCTGACGCCTTAACTGGATATTTAGACGCACGTATTGCATATGAGAGAGCTAGTGAGCTCCCTCAAAATTCAGAACTAAGAAGTATTTTAAGAAAGAGCTTCGCTCAGGAGTTGTATGATCAAGCTGCAATCTTGAGCTTAGAATCGATTACAGCTGAAGCTGACGATATTTTTACTGAGCCTAATCCTAAGTTTATTAATAACCAATCTGTACGAGAAGAATTTGAGGGAACTCAAGTGGCCCCAAAGCTACTAGCTAACTTAGTCCATGAAACTGAACTTGAGTTTAAAACGAATGGAGCAACCTTTGATGGTAAAGAAATTGAATCTTTTAAGGCTGCTTTATCCGTTATTAAGAAAGTGGCTACTTTTATGATGTCTAAGCCTGAGGGCACCTCGCTTCCTGCTGAAAACCTGAATGAATTACATAGTGTCTACGGCAGTTTGATCTATGAGAGTGGTTCTTTTAAGAGCACGGACGACCCACAAATAATTGCCGTAAGAGGCAAGATAGAAAAACTTCTTGAAGTGGTCCGTCGCATCATTCATGCTGAACGGGTGAGAGTTGGAGACCCAACATTACTCCAACCCGAAACCAGAGATATTGCTAAGAATATCTACGGCGACATTCTTCTACTAAACCAGAGTTTTAGAGTTGAATTTAACTCGGCAGAAGAGTATGGCCAAGTTTTAGACAGAAATGAAGTCCTGACACCTCAACAGATCGCGTACTTAAGAAAAACGCTGACACGAGTAGAGTTCTTAATTATTAGAGTATATGGCCTATTGGATCAGGCAACTTCTTCATTAGTGCCAAATGAAGTAGTCTTTGGTCAAGATTTACTCAATCAGATGGAAGAACATGCTGAGTGGATTCGTCGCGTTATAAATAGGCTGCCAGTCGTAGCAGCCCCCCAAGCTGATGAAGCTACAGCAATCCGGTTGCTGGAGTTAGGACTTTCAGATGATGATGAGGCTAGTTGGTTGCGCTTTGTTCGCCAGCATCGGGAGTCCTTTACTGTTCCAATGCTGAGAAATTATTTTGTTAGGGAATTATGGGCTCAAATGGATCCAACAGACGTCAATGAAATCTTCCATAAGAAAGATGTATTTCAAAAATTTAAAGCTGTAATTCAGCACTTGAGAAACTCCAGGTCTCCAGATATGAGAGGCGATGTAGATAGCTTGAATTTAGCAAACGAGCTAGAGTACCGCTATCGCCTGTTTGATGCCATGAACCCCCATGCCTTATCAAGCGCTATGACCGCCAGCACAAGTGAGTTGGGGGGTGTGGCTAGGGCAAATAAATTTGAACGAACTGTCTTCGCTTGGTATTTGGGGACTAACAAAGAAGGTCCTGCAGGAACTGAGCGGAAAAACTATGAGCATTCTGAGATTATCCGGGCTGCGTGCGAACATATGGAGGATTATTTCTTTGAGCCGCCAGATCCAGATCTAGTTATTCGAGCAAGGAGAGGACGTGCGGAGCGGCCAGACTCGTTACGCACTGAGAGCTGGGGTGCCGACTTTAATCGGGCAAGCCCAGTAGATGGGCAAGCAGAGGTAACTTTTGCCGTACGCAAAGATCTGCAGGGTAAACCAAAAGGAAGATTTGTGAAAGGATATTTCTCATACTTTGTTGGAAACTGGACTTCAGCTTCAGTTGACATTCGCGATGAGATGACCCAACGCCTGAAAGTAGATCTAGAACCAATGTTTGCGGCAAAAGGCATTACAGATGATGAAGAGAAGGATACAATTGTCCAGATAGCTAAGGAGACAGCTGCCACTGCAAATATTAGGGGCAGTTTGTTTGCCATCTGTTACGCCATTGGAATGTCTCCGCCAGGTGGAGTTGGCAAAGTGATTGATGACTTGAAAGATACTTTCCCAATAGCTTTGGAGTTGAACGATGCCTGTCGAACAGTCCGTATGATTCCTTCGGTTGTAGAGGGACTCGATATCCCAAGTGAGTTTATAGAGCAGATGAGGTTCTTACTCCTTGAAGGATCGCAATATTGGGATGACCCAAAGAAGCGGGGCCAAGCTTTAAATCGCTTCGAGACTTTGCAGGAATCGATCGGCTTTTCTACAAAAATAAGAGAACTTTTTGACATTCCTCAGCGAGGGCATGTTGAGTTGATGAATATTCGAGGCAAGGAAGTTCATTTAGATCAGGCCCACCATCCTATGGGTGCTCACACTATTCAACCTGGGGAAAGAGTTAGGGAAAAGTTATTGCTTCTTCCTGCGCTGTACACCGATTTATATACTTCTCTAATGGGAGCGCAGGGTGCCAAAATGGCGGAAATTTCTCTTGAGTTAGCTGATTGGTTTGCGGCTCGCGAAGAGTATATTAAACTTCATCACCAGGTGGAAGCTGAAATTTCTTACTCAGGCGATCCAGACCAACTAATAGAAGCAATCTGCATTGATATTCTTAATCGCCTGCAGATTATTTCCGGTCTAAAGAGAAATGAGCTTGCTGGAAACTTCCGTGAAGTCGGAGAACTGTACTACAGAAGATTGGCATATTTAATTAGGTACTATGTTGCGAAAACGGGTAGAAATCCACTTGATGCAACCAATCCTTTGGTAAGTATTGATAAAATTCAAAACCCGAGAGACCTAACCTGGAGAGGTGTTCTTCGCGTTCTGCTGGCCTCTGGAGGTAAAGGTGATTCACTGGTTGTCGCCCTAAAAAGAGTGATCGAAGATCCTACACAAACGTACGTTGAGTCTAATTGGCAGCGTATCTTTGAGCATCCTTATGAGCTAATGAGAAAACCTGGTGAGTTATTGGATATGAAGGAGTGGTTGAGTGCGCATTTCCCAACTGCAGGAGACTCTGGGAGGTACAGAGCTGCAATGCTTTACCTCTTAAAACCTTCTGGTTATGATAGAAAGTTGAAGCTCAAAGTGAACATTGCCTTGGGTGCTGTTGGTACGGCTCGTAAATTCTGGAATGCAAGTTACGACGGACAAACTCTGCAAAAAAAGAAGTTACTGCAAGAATCAAAGGAAAAGCGTGAAGGTGAGAATGAACATGCAGAAGCCCATTAATTAAGCGAATGCGATTAAAATAGTTTCCAGCTTGAGTTAGCTTGTTCAGCCAGCGTTTCTTACTTTAAGGCGTTGTAATCTTGTTTCCCTGCCTTGCGGTCTGCCCGATCTGTCGTAAGGGCTTGCTTATCGTCTACTTGATCTGAGAATCTTCGCGCCAATGCTAGTCCACCGCGAAGCGCGCTTTCATGCCATGTCTTCTGTATACCTCGTCTTTGTCTAATTACACCACTGGCACCTCCTAGAAGTGCTCCCCCTACCCCACTTGCACCAATGGAGGCTTTCTGCACAATATTCTTTCCACTCAATCCGCCCATCTGTTTAATGAATGGTATATTATTTGTGTCGCTAGCGCCAAGTCCAGGCACCAACTGCCCACCTTTCCACCCCTTCTCTAAGGCAGAAGTAAAGTTATTTGCGAATTGCTCGAAGATACCACCTTTGCCGCCCAAACTGCTTTTGACCTGCATCACGAGTTCTGGCAGAATCAAAATAACACCGAGTCCCAGCATCACTCTGATGGCATCTCCACTGCCACGACCAATCAAGTAGGGAGGGAGGAATCCGCCATACTCGGGACCACCTGATGAGGAATTACCCAATAAGAGTAAGAATAGAATTAAAATTAACATTACGGCTGGGAAGACCATTAGGTTGGCAATTAAGGTTTTTAGCCAAGAGCTAAAGGCGTTATTTCCGGGTAGAGCACCGAGCATCAGAGCCAGGGGTGACATTACAATTGCAATAATGATACTAATGTAGGTTTTCAGTAGTTCAAAGAAGAGCTTGAAAATAGCAAACACCGTGGCTAGTGCAAAGACGATCATAAATGTAAGGCCACCAATAAATCCAAGTACGCCTTGGACCTGATCGACCATGCCTTCTGTTGCAGAAATGACCAGTGTTTCCACCGCGTTGTATGCACTGCCTAATGCACCACCTCGGATGATTAACTCAAGTCCGACACTAAAAATATCTTTGTCTAGGCTAACACTCCGAAGTTGGTCTATCCCCCCAGGCACAATTCCGGCAAATAGGCTAATCATCAAGAACATCAATACATACATCATGTCGATCAGGAATCCGGCAATGGCATAGGAGAAAGTGACAGCAATCAAAGAAACGATAATCTTCGGCAGGGCTTGCTGAGCAGTAATCGCCGTCTGGCTATTTAATTTTTGGCGAAACATGATCGCAAAACCAATTACCAGAAAGAGAATAACGTAGAAAAGGTATGCCACATTCCGTAAGACCTTCCAAGTTTCTAAGATGGGATCGAGTGCCGCAAAACCCAATCCTTGTGCATATGCCGGTTTTGCAAAGGCGAGTCCTGCTGAGTTGAGTAAGTCAGCCACATATGTTCCGGTGGTCGCCGGGGGTTGATACAGCATTGCGATGGCCTTGCTACCTGACTGAAGTGCACTTGATCTGCCAGAGCCTGGGTCAAAACATTCATCGTCTACTACCAGCATACACACTATTCCGTTTACAGTAGTGCGGACGCTTCCGTTGTAAATAAACTCTGGTCGGTTGGGAGTAGTCTCGGATGCACTGACGCCGTCTTGAATTTCTTGAATTTCATTACTATTGACTGTTTGAGCAAAGACTTGGGGTACAGCTACAAAAAAAGCCAAAGCAAAAAAGAAGGTGAGCAGGAGCTTTTTCATAGCTACGCGTATTGTACCCTTCCTCGAGTATGCATGAAAGCGGGAAATTCTGTCCTTGCACCAGAGGTATCTTCTCTGTTATATATAATCCAATACTTCTGACCTGCTCCCAAACTTTATGACGGCTGAACAAATCAATGCCCTCAAGGAGCTACTAAGTCGGGCTCAAACTGTTTTTGTGGTTCTCCCCGAGAAGCCCAAACCTGATCAGGCGGCAGCGGCGTTGTCTCTCTACCTCGGTCTGCAAACAATTGATAAGAGTGTTAGCATCTTGGCGCCAAAAGCCTTGAGTGGCGAGCTGGGCTACTTGATTGGGGTCAAAGAAATTGGCACTCAGCCAGGCAACAAGAACCTCCAGGTGTCTTTCCCATATCAGGAAGAACGGGTAGACAAGGTCAGTTACCACATTGATGAAGAAAACAATACTTTTAACTTAGTGGTGCAGCCGAAGAAGGGTAGTAAGGCTCTGGACTCCAAGGAGGTTTCTTTCTCCTACACTGGGGCAGATGCTGATGCGATCATTACGATTGGTGTTTCTAATCTTGATTCTCTTGGCTCTGTATATCTGGGGTACGAAGAGCTCTACGAAAACGCTTCGCTGATTAGCCTGAATACGTACGAGACGACTTTTGGTACCTTGAAGGTGGATGTCTCGAGTTCCGCCTCTTACTCAGAGGTGATTGCCTACTTACTGCAGGAACTTGGGGTAGAGCTGAGTCCCGATATGAGTACCAATTTGCTGGCTGGGGTGGAAGAAGCCACAGACACTTTCCGTTCTTTATCGACAACAGCAGATACTTTAGAAATCGCCTCAAAGTTACTGCGGATGGGGGGTCGTCGGATGCCCCGAGCGAGTACTGCCAAAAAATCAGAAAATGGCTTTGCTCAAGCTTTAACAAAAAGCCAAAGTCAAGATAAAAAATCGAATGGGCAAGCAGCCACAACAGTAAATAAGGGGAAAGCTGATACTACTTTGCACCATCGTCCACTTGATGGCGGCGGCAGATCCTAAGCAGACTTAGTTACAAACGCCTTGGTAGGTATCTTCGCTTAAAATCCCAATAATTTTTCTCAGATTTCTGTTGTTGTAGCCGAGGGAGTAGCCATACGTAGTAAGTGCTTCGTTGTCACTTTTTCCTTGAGCTTTGTAGTTATTGAATGCGCCGATCATACAACTCAATTTTTCTTCAATCGTGCTCGTAGAGATCACATCCACCCCGGTTGGATCAACGCCACAACCAAAGTGTCGGCCGGCGAAGTTGGATCGGGTGCTGATCAGGCCACCAGTCTCGTTCAGGGCGATGGCAATTGCTAGATAGGGGTTAAGATCCGTTTCATTCATAATCCGGTTGAGAATGTACTCGTAGCACAGGCGATTTCCCGTACAGCTACTCATAAATAAATGCTGAGTTCCGGCTTGGGCGCTAAAGTACGCTCTCCAGCCGCCAAACTTGTACCCGGTAGTGGGATTAAGGTACTTTGTTTCTTGTTTAGGTAGGTACGTATTTATACGCTCGGCAAATTCTTGTCTCCGCTCGGCAGCTGTTTTCCCATCTTTATCTTTCATCCACACTTCAACACACGACACTTCATCGGGAGGAATGGAGGCCTCTGGAATTGGATTGGGGACATAGGGAGTATTACATTTGCCAAGTAGCCAATCTTCAGTGGCAGTCTCACCAGTGCATCTCAAGGTGAACTCATAAAAATCACTAGTCTGGTCTCCATAGACCAACGTTAGTAATCGGGTAGGCGCGTTAGCAATGCTGCCTGCCATTTGCCACATCAGCGGGTTTCGTCGATCTTCGCCCTCAAACTTATCCCGGTTCAGCTCAATGCTGACAGTTTGGCCGGTTTCAACCAAAGGAGGGTTTACGCCAGGACGAGTGGTGGGAGTGGGCGTCCCTGCGCGTAAGACGCGTTGTGATTCGCCTGCATTCTTATAACTATCAATGTCGCCAGTCTTGAGTACAGCGTTAAAGTTATTTGAGCGAAAAGCGGCCACGCGCTGATCTAGATCGAGAAATGATAAAAATGATTCCTGTGCATAAATCAAGTTATAGTAATGTGGCGTAACGAAAAATAATTGGGTCGTCCCAACAGAGGGACCCAAGGGGCCATTGATATCGTTCACATTCTGCTCGACTTCAGCCTTAGCAGTGGTTTTCTTTTCATAAATACCGACGTCTCTGCTGGCTAAGTCTGAGCCAATTGTGTTTGCTACCTCCGCAATTCGATCTTCTTTGCTGTCATTGAACTTGTTGGGGTAAAAGTCTTCTTCGTTGGCTTGGCAGGCTACCGACCAGGCTGGGTTGTACTGTCGGACTGAGTTGGTGTTGTCGGGAGTGGCCACTGCCGCGCTAGCATTGATGAAGCTAATTAAAGACTTGGCGACGGTATCACACTCGCCATATGTATCATTGGCGCTGCGACACTTAATGGGGAGATCCTCAGCTCCAACCACACTGCCAGGACTGCCCGGGCTGCCGAGTTGCGCTGCCAAACCACGCATGGCGTTACGGTCTCGCTCTTCGTCTTCGATGAACTGCTTTTGTTCTTTTGGCGTATGCAGAATGTCTGCTGTAATCCGGAGTGGGTCATGATACGACCTGGCCTCGATATTATTGGCTGACGTACTCTTGTCACTCCCGGGTTCCAGAAAGTCAGAGCCAAAGACCGGTACTTTTACCTCTAAGTAGTCCACCTGCCAGAAGGCGTCACCGTCGCCTTGTGAGCGAAACTTGGGGTTCTTGCTGGGGTCATTGCCATCAGTCTTAGTGACCATTACCACAAAAGCTGGGCGGTAGGCCATCTCCATACTTGGATCAACAGCCAGGATGAGGTCTCGTAAGTCATTCCCAATGGTGTCATTCTCCGCCGGGTCCATTAAGGCTTTGCAGTTTGGATTACTGCCCATTTTTTCAAAAAGCTCAATGTTAGTGGCTTCCTTGTTTCCAACCTTCACCGTTTCATCAATGGCGCAGCCTGTTGCATCGCCTTCAATTCGATTCTCTGCCTTGCACAGCTCATTTACGGCCTTGAGCTTATCGTAAATAAATTCGCATTGTTGGGGGAGAGTGGTGAGCGAAAAGGCTGGAGCCTGATTCAAGATTAGGCCAGGATCCGCCTGATTATTCCCAGTGATCGGCACGGCCGATGAGCCATTGGTATTGGGAACGCGCGCACTAAAGTAGGCTTCAATTGACTCCATCCTATCTCGAAACTCAGTTTTAGGCTCCTGGGACCTGGCAACTGCTTTTTCTTCATCTCGGAAGAGGCCAAATAATTTTCCATCTGCATCGATAGTTAACTCTGCCGTGGCATTCCAGTTGTCACAGCCCTTGGCAGTCCGAGCGCACTCCATCGGATTACTCAGACCGAGGACATAGCTATTTTTGGGCATACAGGTGGCGGAGTACTCATCCAGGAAGTTGTTGAGCATGCTTTGTGAATCTGCACGTTGAATATTATGCTCAAAGTAATCACTCTGCGGCCGAGTACCCTTCAGATCACAGACGTCCGTCTCGGCAGTCCAGTTGATGGGCTGGTTCTCTGGGATAGAGAAGTCCAGTCGATCATAGAACGCACAGAGTCCAACACCTTTGCAGTAAAAATAGACTTCTCCAGCACCTGCGCCGCCGGTGTTGACGAGACTGACGATATCAAACTCTACGCCGTTACAAATCGCCGGACCTTGGAAGATGAGCCTATTAGAGTTGGAGGTCGGGATAAGCGTCTGGCCAGTCACAGAACATTGGAGACTGTCGACATTTGCGAATGGGCTATTATCAATGTCACTGCCTTCCTTGGCGTAGCCGCGGATGAATTGTTGATTACTATGGGTTTGGCCACAGGTCATGTTGGTTAGATATTGATTCCCACCCCAACTACTGGAACTAATATCTGTACCTTGGAAGACGCGGTAGAAAGCTTTCCTGCCGTCAGTACAGAACTGACCTCCCCAAGTGGTGTCTTGCAAGAATTTAATAAAGCCACCATCCACGGTATAGAGAAAGTGGATTTCATTCGATTGTTGTTTGAAGACCCGGCCAGCTACGGTGCCGCCAGAATTCAGGGCAACGATCTGGTTGTTTACGTTGCCAATATTTCGATCTCCGCCAGCCACTGCAGTTGAAACTACTGGAGGACAATCGGCTCCGCCACAGTCTGGGGCAATATACTCGACCACTGGGACTGATTGTTGTGCACACGCTGGTGTAACACTTGATCCGTCAGCGGCTGCAGCCGGAGGGACAGGAGTAGGTGGGGCTTGTTGAGCGATCGAGTATCCGGGCCAGAAAAATTTCGCCAGCAAAAGCACAAATAGACCACAAAAAAGCAGCAACGGCAAGCTCGCGTTTCGAGGCAGAATACGCATTCTCGTATTATAGCCTAATCATTAAGGAAAGTTCGGTTGTGCAGTTGGGTTGGGGATGGTGAAGTTGAGAATTCTACTGACGCCGGTAAACTCAGATAAGACATTTAGAATAAAGAAAGCGCTGATAGACAGCACTAATCCAGCCACCGCGTAGGTCATCGTCTTACTACCCTCATCTGTTCCCTTCGCATTTCCACCAGACATCAGATACTTAAAAGAGCCAATAATAAACATGACAAAACCGGCCAGGCCTACTCCAGAAACAGCAATCTGTAACAAGTTCCCGATTAAACACTGAAAACCTTGGATGGTGGCAACTCCGGTAGCAGTTGTATCATTGGTGCAGACACCACCCCATTCACGAGTTTGTTGCGCGTAGGCAGGAGTAGCTGCCAGAAAGAGAGTGCTCAGAATCAGGCAGGCGATCAGTACGAGCGAGGAGAGTTTTTTGCGCATAGTTTTTTTGTAACTCCAAGAATTCAGCTCAGAGCTATTCTACCAGATTAAGTTGGCGTAGCTGAGAGCTAGTCGTGGCTGTGGCACTCGAGGTGGCAATTGGCCGACTATTTACGTTCCCTACGTTGTTAAGGACTTGATTTATATCGCCAAATCCAAGGAATCTGAGCGCCAAGGTTAAGATGGCGTAGGAAGAGGCTAAGATGAGTAGGCCAATCAGTGCCGAAATAATTCGATTGCGAGCAGCTTCAGTTTTGCCTTTTTCACCACCTGAAGTGATCCATTGAAACCCAGCCCAGATTAGGTAAAAGAAGACCAGAAGTGCAGCGATGGCTAGCACCAGCCGTAGGCCTGAATTAATAATTTGAGTAACGTCTCTAAAAAAACCTTTGGGCGGACCAATCATTCCCCAGGTGAGGCTTGAGCTAGTTGTCGCACTCTGGGTGGCAAAAGGGGAGTCGGCGGGGTCAGTACTGACATACATCACCCCATCTCTATTTTCTACCTTGAGTTGTTCACCACTCGCGCGGACCACCGAGCCAGAAGCGAAGGAACCAAAAATAAAAAAGGTGCTGATAAACAGAGCAAATAAGATTTTTCTCATATATCAATAAATTATACCAAAAGACCCTGCTTGTGCAGGGTCTCTTTTTTTAAATCTAACAATATGAGCAAATTAGTTAATAGTACGGACACTGTTCAGAGCGTCGTTTAGGTTGGTAAAGCCTAAGAAGGTAAGTGCTAACTGTAAGATTGCCCATGACGCAGCAAGGATAATCAGACCAATCACTGCAGAGGTAATTTTATTACGAGCAGCTTCAGTTTTAGCCTTTTCACCACCAGAGGTGATGTACTCAATACCACCTAAGATAAGGTAGAAGAATACCAGAAGAGCCGCAATACCAAGGACGAGACGAAGGACGAAACTAAGCAGGGTACTAAAATTTTGGGCAAAGCCAGTGCCAGCGACAACGTTGAAGACTGGAGAAGGACAAGATGAGCCAAAACATTGCGCATTCACAGTTTGGGCGACACTTAGAAACGCCACGGATCCGGCACTTAGCGCGGTAATAATTTTCTTTTTCATTCCATCTCCTTTAATT
>CAZMXT010000006.1:45293-54093 GCA_964570365.1 uncultured Pseudomonadales bacterium
GGATCCGGCACTTAGCGCGGTAATAATTTTCTTTTTCATTCCATCTCCTTTAATTGTAAGTACTTTACTTCCCTAAAAAGAACTTACACAATTATAGACTCCAGGCCTGCATTGTCAATCTTTTCATTACAAATGGTCAAAAATGATATGGATGAGTAGCTTTGCATTAATTAAGGATACTTAAGCACTATTAACTACGGAGTCTCATTATTAATACTATATCTATTGTAGAATTCTCGTAATGATTAAAAACTCAGATTTCAGGTTTGCTTCGGGGAAGCTACTCATTACTATAGTCACCATCCTCCTTAGTGTTTTTTTTGTGACAAGTCTGCTAGTTTTTGATCCTGACTTCGGGTGGCACTTTAAATTTGGTGAGTTTGTTTCTCGTACTGGAATGATTCCTAAAAAGGATCTTTTTTCCTATACGATGCCCAGTTATCCGCATATTAACCATTCCTGGTTATATGATGTGCTACTTTTCAATCTTTATCAGACTGTGGGAAGTTGGGGACTGGCACTTCTTTTTTCAGGCATAGTTGTCGCCTCTCTTTTTCTGGTTATTCCACCTGGCCTTTTCTTATTTTCGCTTCCAGCGCTCATTCTATCTGCCACCATGCTTTTATTTTTTACAGGTGTTCGACCTCAGGTGCTCAGTTTTCTATTTATTGCTTTTCTGATACGGTGTTTCTTTAATAAGGACTTTTATAGCAGAGTTCGATTTTTTCTCCCTTTAGTCTTTTTTTCCTGGGTAAACCTACATGGTGCATTTGCCAGTGGCCTGGTGTTGTTGGCTGTTTATGTCTGTTATTTGATTGCCACGAAGCAGGCAGGGAAAAAAGATATTGCAATTTTACTCACCAGCTTTCTGGTGACGTGTATAAGTCCGTATGGTATCCGTATCTGGGATGAAGTTTTTAGAACAGTATTTAGCTCGAGTTTGCATAAACATATTGCAGAGTGGCAATCAGTTCTAAATTTCTTGAGAATTAGTGTGTTTATAGGTATTGGCTTCCCATCATTTTTTATTTTTCGGATGAGAAAGAAGCTGGATCCTTTTCAGATTACTATTTACGTAGTATTTCTCTTACTTGGTTTAAGCTCAATTAGGCATTTACCTATTTTTTCATTAATAGCCTTGCCGCTCACAACCATAGCTTTACATGAATTCTTTTTATCACTCGATCAAAAGAAAGTAGTTATTCAGCGGGCAACCCTTGCCTACAAGGGGCTTATTTTTATATGCCTGCTCGTGGCTGGGTATGAGTTCTTCATGTATGGGCTTCACTTCAAAAGTATTTCTGAAGCAGGCTCGTACCCTGGCTCTGCAGCGGAGTATATTAGTAGGAACAGTCCCCAGCAAAATGTCTTTACAGAGTATGAGTGGGCAGGATACTTACTTTGGAAAGCAGATCTGAAAACTTTTGCAGATGGAAGAATGCCAATTTGGCAGTGGGATGCTCCGACAGGGGAGAGTTCCAGTGCTTTTGAAGAGTATATGGATTTGAAGTTAAATGAAAAAAGTGAGTTTTTACCCTTAGCAGAAAAATTTGACATCCAGACTGTGATCTTGAGAACGACATCTAGCCCTAGCGTACTGAATAAAAAAGTAGAAAGCGCGGGATTTAAGAAGGTATATTCTGATGAGATAGCGACAATTTATCTAAGAGATTGAAGTAGTCGCTTAAAATATGAGGCTATATGAAGTTAAACACTTGAATACCTAAGAAGTTCTGTACGAATGTATAAATTGCCAGTACCGAGGCAAGTACTATTAGCCCAATGACGGCGTTCGTCATCTTGTTTCTTGCTGAATCAAGCTTGCCCTTTTCGCCTGCTGAGCTAATCCAATCAACAGATCCCCAGACGAGGAAGATAAGCACTATGATGGCGCAGAATACCATGATTGCTCGTAAAATTCCGCCAACAAAAAGAGAAAATCCTATTTCATAGCTAGCCGCATTGGCGTTTGGAATATTCTGTATTGCAGCTTGTCCATCAAGGTCTAGTATAATTTGGAGGAGAGAAGTGAGCATGTTTATGGTGTTGGTAAAACTGGATTTAATAAATCAAGGCCTAGGATTGTACCGATTATGGCAATAATGCTAAATGAACCTGCCAGGATTACTACACCTGTGACTGAGCCGGTCATTTTATTTCGAGCTGTTTTAATTTTCCCTTCATCACCATTGGCGGTGATCCACTCAATTGCACCCCAGATAAAATACACCAGCACCAGCATCATGCCCACACTAATACTTGCACGCCAGAGGATGGCAGCATAGTAGGTGGTAACCTCACCACTTTTAGCTCCAACAATATCAGATCCTAGGCTGGCAGGGATTGCCGGATTTCTTATGAAGGCTAGGGCAGAAGTGGGAGAAAGAAAGAATAGCCCAATCACTATGATGATCGCTTGAGCTTTCCAGATAAGGGTAAGAAGATGCTTGTTAATCATATTAAGGAATAAAAGGAATAAGTGTATCAAATACATTTGCAGGACGCAGTAGATCAAGACCCACCACGCTTCCTATGAGGCCTACGAGACCATAGGTCATCACGATCACAATTAGACCAATTGTAGATTGTGTCATCTTTTCTCGTGCTTTTTGAACTTTACTTTGCTCCCCACCTGCGCTGACCCAGTTAAAAGCGCCCATCACAAACTGGAAGACAAAGTACACGCTAGCTACAACTGTGAGCAAGCCAATCAGGTTTGAGAAGGCAAACTCAAAATTGGGCAAAGCACCTCTGCCAATTGCAGAATCATTTCCGCCAACAACACTATATGCATCAGTAGGGGGTTCAAATCCCCCACCAAAATTTGCTTGTGCTAGTGATTTTAGGTTCGTCATGGTGCGGTTGGTACGACAGGGTTAAGGATATACCCAGCGTCTCCAAAGACAAATAAGCTGATAAGCGCCGTAATCGTGTATGCCATCACAATCAGAATAAGGCCGACGACACTCATTGTAATCTGATTGCGAGCTTTTTCATGAGCGCTGGCATTTCCGTCAGCGGTAATATAGTTGTAGCCAGCCAGGATAAAGTTGATAAACACTATTAGACCTGCAACGATGGTGACTAACTTAATAATGTTCGAAGCAAAGATGATAATTCCAATACCGTCAGCTCCTGGAACCTGCGCGTTGTACTTATCCACGCCTTGAGGGGGATTAATTACTCCAAAAACAGAAGTGCCACCGGCTGCTCCGGGCATACAACAGACCTGGGACCCTCCACAGATTAAAGCTGGAGTAACTGTCCCACTAATATTTGCGCACTGAGTCGCAGAAATTACGCAAGATCCGCCTGCTCCTGCACAGGTATGCGTCTGAGCGTGAGCAATCCCAGTGCTAATCGAGCTCAGCAAAAAAAATGAGACAAGTAATATTGAAGTAGCGAAGAATCTTCTAAAAATTTTCAGCATGAGTTGTCAATCTTCTTGATCAATATTGTATCACTTAAAAGAGAATGTCGGTTCCAGTAACTACTCTTACAATTTGAACGATCCAGTACGCAGAAAACATCATCAGAAAGCCAATGATAGCTGTCTTAAAGACCTCTAGGGCTTTTTCTTTCCCTTTGACGCCTTCTGTTATAAAAAGTAACCCGGCGTAAAAAAGTAGAAAGAAGATAATGATGCCAGCCGCGATGAAAAGATTGGCCACCACTAAATTGAGTAGCTTTGCCGGATTCGGGTATGCATCCTTCACGCTTTTACCATCTCTGAGTAGGAAACAATCCCCAAGATTTACATCTGGAAGAGTGGGATCACACTGTGCTCGAACTGGAGTAGGGACAGCTGTCAGAAAAATACTCAGACAAAAGAAAAGTAATAAGGCAAAAGCGAACTTGCGAATCATAAAAGATTATTATACGGTACTCTCTCGAGCGCTGAAACATGGAAATTGTTTTTCAGGAGAATGCTACAATCCTTATACATCTATGATTGATGGAAAAATGTTGCTTTCTCAGCTAAAAGAAGGAAACTCAGTTGCTGTTCGTGAGTGGTATTCCTTATATTACCAACGCCTCCTGAGCCTGGTTCGTCGCAAAGTATCTGTCGAAAAAGATGCTGAGGAATTGGTGCAAGACACTTTCCTTGGTTGTCTGCGCCACCTACCCCTTTTCCGAGGTGAATCCTCAATCTGGACCTGGATGTGCCGGATCTCCCAGCATGAAGTCGCTGACTATTATCGGAAACGCTATGCGAAGAAGGTGATCAAGTCGTCTCCACTGTCAGAGTTGCTCGCCACTGAAGGGCTAGATACCTCTCAGGAGGTCTCTCATCAGGTGGCACTGGTCCTGCATATGATGTCAGCTGAATCGCGTGAGATTTTACAAATGAAGTATATAGATCGAAAAAAAGTGAAAAGTATCGCTGAAGAGCTGGGAAGGTCAGTAAAGTCGATTGAGTCATTATTATTCAGAGCTCGTTTAGAATTCCGTGAGCTCTATCTCTTAGAAGGAGAATGAAAAACTCTCGCTTTCTCTCAAACTTAGAGCACCAAGCGTCTTTGCAGGCGAAACTCAACTCCTCTCGTTTGCTTCCTAAGCAACTTGACTCGATCACGAGTCTTATTGGTAATTATCCTTGGCAAACTTTACTTGCTATATCTGGCATTACCGCCATCTTTTTCTCATGAGAAAAAGATTCAAGCACTTCATTTTATCAAGCAGCTATGGGGTAGCACGCATAGGATTGGGCCTGTTGCTGCACCCTTACCAAACAGTCCAGTCAGTGGTGGAAGCAGGAGCTTTTTTCTGGATGACGCTTTTTCCCAGCTTGGTGCTAGCTTTTCTAGTCGTGAACTGGCGAATTTGGCTCTTTCCTATTCTTACTTATACCTTTGAGTGTCAACCTGTCTACCCATTTGTGTGTCAACTAGTCGATCTGCTCGGGCGGTGGGTAGCTTTCTTCTGTGCATACTGGCAAATTTTGGTGCTCTACCTCTATTTCCGTTTCTCTGTAGCTTTCAAAAACGCCTGAAAAGTGCATGATTCTAGAGTTCCACCACGACTATTCTTAAGATGAAAAGTACTCCCTCTATAGCAGTTGACCAAGTTGTCCTAATTGATGAGGCTGACAACCAAGTGGGGGTAATGGATAAAATTGAAGCTCATCGAGGCGTTGGCCAGCGACATCGTGCTGCTTCCGTGTACTTATTTAATGATCAGGGGGAGTTGCTGATCCAGCAACGGAGTAGCATAAAAATAGTTGGAGCAGGCCAGTGGGCCAACACTTGCTGTGGAAATGTCTGGCCAAATGAGTCGTATGAGGAATGTGCACAGCGACGGCTAAAAAATGAGCTAGGAATCCTGGATGTGCCGCTAGCGTCGATCAGCACTTTTTCTTATCACCAGCAATGTAACTCTGAGTTTAGTGAGTGGGAAATAATTCATATCTTTGGGGGTAGATTTAGTAAGCAGCCGCAGCCAAGCGAAGCGTGGCGGACGGCCGGAGAGCTGTCACCAAATCCTGCAGAGGTGAGCGAGACCAGTTGGGTAAATTGGGCGGAGCTGTGTCAGAAAATTGAGCAAGGGGAAGCTGGGCAGTTTGGTGAGCTGGAGCTGGAGCTGAACAAGGTGCGATATACTTTTGCATCTTGGTTTGTCTTAATGGTACAGGATCAAGGACTGCGCCGCGCTTTAGAAAAATGGTCTACTAATAGTTAATGGGAAAATGTTATGCCACAAGTTACCACTTCTGCTCCAGGGAAATTGCTGCTCTTTGGTGATCACGCTGTTGTCTATGGTCACCCCTGTATTGTGACTGCAGTTGACCAAAGAATTCAGGTGTCGGTGCGAAAGAACGGCGTCGATGTATTTGCCATGGATGCACCTGATTTAGGCCTAAAATCCTACTCCAAGACGATTGCTGATCTAGGCAAGAAGGAGCTGCCAAAGTCAGTTTCATTCATGGAGATGCTCTACAAACGATTTCTAGAAAAGTATCCTCAAGACCGCGGGATTGTCGTGACAACCAAGAGTGAGTTTTCTTCTCAGTTTGGTTTCGGCTCTAGTAGTGCCGTGACCGTTGCTTTTGCCAAGGCGCTGGTAACTTTATATGAGTTGGACTTCACTCAGCATCAACTTTTTGAGTTATGCTATCAGGCAGTGATTGATGTTCAGGGTGTAGGTTCGGGTTTTGATATTGCTTCTGCTGTCTGGGGCGGAACTTTATACTATGTGAAGCCAGCGGCAGTGGTCGAACAAATTGAGGTGAAAGATTTGCCCTTGATTGTAGGATACAGTGGAGTGAAGGCTGATACCCCGACCTTGATTAGAATGGTGGAGAGCTTGCGCAGTCAGAATCCAGAAAAAATTAATGGAATATTTAGTCAGGTTGGGAAGTTGGTGGAATCGGCTCGAGAGGCAATCGCGGAAGGAAACTGGCCAGTCGTTGGGAAACTAATGACTCAAAATCAGCAGCTCTTACGCCAGCTACAAGTCAGCAGTGTGCTATTGGATGGCTTAATCGCTGCCGCCACTCAAAGTGGAGCCTCAGGAGCCAAGCTCTCAGGGGCGGGTGGCGGAGACTGTATGGTGGCGATTGCAACAGAGGAGCATAGTGATTCAGTGGAGGCGGCGTTACGTACCGCTGGCGCACAAATCATGAGGGTGAAGCTCCACGCAGAGGGAGTGAGGGTCGAGTCACAAGATCTTGATTAGGGAAACTAGATAAAAATTACTCAAATATATGAAAAAAGTCACAATTAAAGCATCATCCGATGTCGCACTCGTTAAGTACTGGGGCAAGAAAAATGAGGCTTTACGACTGCCTGAGAACGGCAGTGTTTCGCTGATTCTATCGGGTCTAGATACAGTCACTACTGTTGAGTTTTCTTCGGAGTTAGAGGCAGATGAGGTGAGTATTCAAGCCGAAGCTGACCCGCAAGAAGTAGGCAGAGTGGTGGGGCATTTGGATCGGGTTCGCAAGATGATTTCAGCTCCCTTGTTCGCCAAAGTGGTTTCCCAAAATACTTTTCCCAAAGGAACGGGACTCTCTAGCTCAGGCTCTGGTTTTGCGGCGCTGACGATTGCGGCGACCAAAGCAGCTGGTTTAGAGCTGAGTGAGCGCGAACTAAGTATCCTGGCGCGGCAAGGTTCTGGCACGGCTTGCCGGTGTGTCTGCGGCGGCATCGTGGAGTGGAAAGATGGAGATACCTCAGAAACTTCATATAGTGAAAGTATTTTTTCAGCCCAACACTGGGATCTACGTGATGTGGTCGTGGTGATAGATGAGGGTGAAAAGAGAGTCTCTTCTACTGAAGGTCACACCACTGCGCAGACCAGTCCTTTTTACCAGACTCGTTTATCCAAGATCAAAGATAAAATAGTTACAGCGAAAGCTGCAATTGCCGCGAAGAATTTTCCACAACTGGGCGAGCTGGTAGAGGCAGAGGCCTTGGAGTTTCATAGCATTTTGCTGACGAGTACTCCCTCGCTGATTGCGTGGTTGCCGGGAACAATTCAAGTCATGCTCGGAGTTCAGGAGCTGCGTCAAGCTGGAATTCCTGCTTACTTTACCATTAATACAGGTTTTAATATTCATGTGCTGACCTTACCAGAATACGTGGAGCAAGTGAGGGAGAGACTGAGAAAGCTTTCTCTAGTGAAACAAACACTCGTGGCGACAGTAGGGGAAAAGCCAGCGGAAATAGAAGAACACCTCTTTTAGAAATTTTAGAAAGTGGATTTATGAGTGATCACTCAGCAGTACCTCAGCACATTGCGATTATTATGGATGGGAATCGACGTTGGGCGCGTCAAAATGGCCTGGAAGCATTAAAAGGTCATGAGTACGTATCCAATAAAGTCATTGAGCCATTGGTGGATCGCTGTTTAGAGTTAAAGATTCCCTTTTTAACGTTGTGGGCGTTTAGTACCGAGAATTGGCGTAGAGAGCCAGCTGAAGTACAGGGGCTGATGCAAATTTTTCGAGAAGGCTTACAGGAAAATGGTGAGCGGTTGCACAAGAAAGGAGTCAGGTTGGAAAATATTGGCGATATTAGTGAGTTTCCAGCTGACATTCAAGCCGGTTTGCAAAAATGGCGTGAGGTGACCGCCCAGAATACGAATATTACCGTCACGTTTGCTCTAAATTATGGTGGCAGAGACGAAGTTGTGCGAGCAGTGAAAAAGATTGATAAATCAGAGGAAGGTATAAATGAAGAAGGTATATCTGCGTCATTGGATACAGCGGCTGTGGGTCTGCCTGATCCCGATCTAATCATTCGGCCTGGTGGTGAACAAAGACTTTCTGGTTTTATGCCCTGGCAATCAATTTATACTGAGTTGTATTTTACTGATGTCTTAATGCCAGACTTTGATCCGCAGCAGTTAGATATTGCACTTGAAGATTATGCGCAGAGAAGTCGTCGGTTTGGGAAGTAGGTCAGGACTGCTCAGTTAAGAAGCTACTGGGGGCGAGCTGATTGATTTTTCATCCACTCAGGGATTGCCAGTCAAGTACGTTACCCGAGGAATCTGACCCCAAAAATTGCTTGAACCAGCTGTGCAATCCAGTAGGAAGCAAAAAGCAGAATAAAACCAAGCACCGCAGTGGTGGCACGTTGTTTTCCAGCATCCTTTTTACTGCCGGTAGCGCCAAGCAAAGTTTCAAACCCACCCCAAATCAACATTACAAATAAGATCATGCCGGCTATTGGGAAGAGAAATGAGCCGAGTAGGCGGTTGAGAATTCCGGCTGGAGTTTGAAACTCAGCGGCGTATGGGGAGCCCTCGATGAGGAGGGGGTTAAAAGCGTCAAAGGTGGTTGAGCCACCTGCGGGGG
>CAZMXT010000007.1:0-48963 GCA_964570365.1 uncultured Pseudomonadales bacterium
GTGTAGCGCTAGGGGTTAACGAAGGCGTCGAGCTTGCTGAAGATCCATTCGCCTCAGGCATTTGCACTCTAAGATTTGGTAACGATATAAATCCCAGTAGATATGTTCCTCCAGTTCGTCGGATTACACCAATTCCCCAAGGGCCATTACTGTCTCCTACAACTCGAAGGGTATTTGTTGCAGTATCTACTGTTACTCCAAGTCCCTGCATAGATTCCTGATCGCCCCAAATTTGAACGCCCAGATGTTCTGTTAAAAGAAGAATCTCTGTGTCTCTAGGTAGTACTTCCAGAGCACTATAATTCGTTCCGGGTCCATTTCTAAAGTTATACCTCCCAGGTAAAGTAACACTAGGCAAATTATTGAGTGATGTATCGTTTAGGTCAATACTCGTTACAGTACTACCCCCCCAAAAACCTTCTGGTATCTCAATAGTAATCATTGCTCCTGGAGGAATGAATTCGGGCCTCTTTGCCATACTTTCGGGTTCCAGATCTTGTTGAGATGCTGCCGCTTCAAATGCCTCTTTATATACTTGATCAAAGTCAATTTCCAACCTATTCAGCTCGGCATGAAAAGCACCGACAGAACTACTAATTGCTCCTGCAAAGTTGTCAACAATTAATGTTGATTCTTCCAGAGTAGCCTTATCGGTTACCCCATCCGTTTCTACTGTGGGAGTGTCTGGGAAATTCCGAGCTTGTTCTTTATCTGCTGAGATAGCAATGAGTAACCCAATTAGTGCTGCTGCTATCGGTGAAAAAGATTTAATCCGTGAGCTTCGTTCACGTTTTAAGCTCGCACGGTTTTCTGCTTTTCTCTGCTCTCTTAGCCACTCAGCTACCAATAAAATTGCTGTAGTGGATAAATCTACAGCCTGAGCAGGCTTATCGGTTTGGTTAGCTCTAAGAATCTCACCAAGACTTTTTAAAATTGTACCTGGCTGGCGTACTAGTGATCCATCAGGCCTGAGGACTCCATCTACATTTTTTTGCTTATCAAAGTCAATGACAGCTCTCGGAAAATTTTTTTCTCTGGTCATTTGTACGTCATTATTCATACTTATGTTTGTAACACATTGTGATGTGTAACGTATAGTATGACAATGTCCTTAGTGCTAATTTCCGCTCTATAACTATTATTATGAGACTCTGGGTCTCTAAAAAAAATGTCCTTCAAAAGGAACATTTTCTCATTTGCCGTCTGAGCATATTACTTCGCTATTATAGGTCCCCACTAAGTTAATCACCACACATAGTAAGTGTGTAGAAAATCGGCGTTATGGCATTTATTGCAGCTACAAGATTTTTCAGATACTTCCTCTACCACTATTTAAGATACTCAGGCTTTATCACTCTTTTGCATATGCTGTTTTTTTGTTACTCTTAATTACAATGAATTTTTCTTCTTTCACTGTTTCGAAAAAGTGGTTGGCGATTGGCTGTATTCTGCTCCTTTTGTCTTTTGCAGTAATTTTCGCCTCAATTTCCCTCTGGCAGCGATCCAGAGCGAGTTCAGTCGATACTCAGGGCGTATACCAAGACGCTAATGCTATAGAAGCAGATGCTTATGCTCCTCTGGATCCCCCAATGACTGCCATAGAGCCGATGATTAAAGAGTGTCTCTTCTCGTACTTTGGTGCCTGCGTACAGCGGATTGGACCGGACTTTATCAATACGAGTAATCGTTATGAAGATTTTGCCGAGCTAGATATTCCGTATATCACTTCTTTTCATCATGAGAGTTCCTTGCCAACGTACAGAGAGCCGCTTTCATCTGAGTTGATTCAAAAGTATTTCCCCGAGTATGCGACGGTCAACCCTGTTCCGAGTTACTTTACCTCAGCCCAGATTCTTCAGCGTATTGCGATGAGAGAAAATGTAAATCCTCGCCTACTGCTGACTTTAATGGAAGTTTTTCAGTCTGGGCAAGGGCCGGTGCTGGTTTCTAAACGTTCTTCACAGTATCCTTTTTTTGATCAGCCTGAAGGATTTGCTGCTCAGTTATCTCAGGTGGCTGCTCAGTTACGAGAGCTTCAACTGAAGTATGAGTTGCAGTTGCAAGATATAGGGACTCTCCCTTCTTCGATTTCTTTTTTTGACAAAAAATATCTAGTGAGTGCAGGTGTCTCACCGGCCAGTTTAGCGATTGCGGAGTTTATGAGTCAGAATATGAAGAGTAGGAACCAATTTGAACGTGCAGTGGTCGTTGCTTCCACAGCTAAAAACTCATCTAATAATTTTGTTGAGCTGTACACGAAAATATTCCAAGTTGACCCAATCATGAACACTGAGGTAGCTTTCAAAAATTAGCTGCATAGATCAATTATTCGGGAAGAACTTCCCCTATATTGCCTTTTCTAAGGTATAATTCTCAAAATTTATGAAAATCTTCTTTACCGCATCACTGCATGGAAAAAGCAAATATAATGAGCATTATCGCCTGATTGATGAGGGTGTAAAAGCCAAGGGTCATACTATTAAGTCTGATCATATTCTCAATTACTCGATCGAAAGCTCTGGGGGTTGGGACGAGCAAAAAAACCTTCAGTATCATCGAGAAGTTATGGATGGCATTAAGCAGGCAGATGCTTTATTTGTCGAAGCCTCCTACGCCAGTACCAGTGTTGGTTATCTGATCTGCTTTGCTGTGCAAATGGGCAAGCCGGTGATTATCTTCCATAGCGGTGTAGAAGAGCCTCACATGTTTAGAACTCTGGAGAAGCTCAATGAGAAACTCCAAGTAGTTCGGTATGCTTCTTTAGAAGAATTAAAGAGCGAAGTCCCTCATGCCCTTGAATTTGTGGCGGATAGTCAGGATACCAGATTTAACTTCTTTATCTCACCAGACCATTCTCAGTACTTAGATTGGATTGCTAAAAATAGAAAAATTTCTCGGTCTGTGTACTTAAGAACTCTGATTGAGCAAGATATGAGAGAAGGTGGAGAGGACCCTCAAATTACTAACTAAAAATATGAAAATTTACTTCGTAAGTTCTATCTCAGGCAAACAAAAATACTTAGCAAACTACGAACGAATTGTAGAAGTCTTGCGGAAACAAGGTCATCAAGTGACAGAAAGTACGCTTCAACCAAGTTTTGACTATGTCTATAGCTTAAAAGAAGATCAAAAAGTAACGCATTACAACAACGTTTTGAGATGGATTAAGTCTAGTGATGTGGTGGTGACAGAAGCATCCACATCTTCACTAGGTGTTGGTTACGAAATTTCTCTATCATTAGAAAAGGGAAAGTCAGTTATTGCGCTCTATTTTGAAGGCCATGCACCTCATTTTTTGGAAGGGCTGGAATCTGAAAAGTTAACTTTGGTGAAGTACTCAATAGATAATCTGGACGAGATCTTGAAAGAAGCAATTGATTTTGTTTCCGATCAGACTGATTCTCGTTTCAACTTTTTTATCTCTCCCCGCCATGTGTCATACCTAGATATGATCTCCAAGAAGCGACGAATCCCCAAATCTGTTTACTTGCGCGAGCTTATAGAAGCAGACAAAGTGCAGAACATGGAATACGACAAATAAAACTTTCTTTTTTGATGGATATATACCACTGAGGAACAAATGACTGCTGCAAACGCAGAAAAAAAGATGCTCTTTGTCGGAATTGCTGGTGGTTCTGGAGCTGGGAAAACTACTCTTGCCCAACGACTAGAGCATCTCAATCCAGACAAGATCGCCTTACTCCATCTAGATGATTTTCAAAAATTTCAGACCGACCCTCCAAAGTTAGAAGGGCTTTCTAATTGGGAGCACCCCGACTATATAGATTGGAATGGTTTTATCGAGATTCTCATACAGTTGAGAAAAGGGCAGGTAGTGTCTATTGAACATAGGGATCCAATTGATCTTGGAAGTCAGCAAATATTTGAGGTAAGTCCGAAAAGGGTAGTTGTAGTTGAGGGCTATCTTCTTTTTTACAACTCTGTAGTTAGGAACTTACTAGATTTACTCATTTTTGTTGATGTTTCCGAACCAACGCGGATCAGTAGAAGAACCAAAATGAAGTATCCTAAGTATGTAGAGAAAGTTCTTCTGCCTATGCATCAAGAGTATGTGGAGCCCACAAGGCACTTTGCAACGCACATACTTAATGGGGAAACGATTAAGTCAGAGGTAAGTGCTCAGATTGTTGAGAGATGGATAGCTTCGAAAGCACAGAGTTTGGGGTTAGATTTGAAACTTTGATTAAAGTGGAAGGTATCTCTACTTGTGGGTGAGAGGATAACTTTTCTGACAAACCTCCGAAGCCTTTAATAAAGTGTATTTGCTTTTGTTTTTGCAATGCCAGTAAGTATTCAATCTCCGTCCAATGCCCTCCTCCAATGAAGTACAGGTGCGAAGCGAGATCTGTAAAGACATCACTCTCATCACCCCAATCTTGTCCTACTTCTATAATGTCGCTGTACAAGTCTTTTGCGACACTATCAAACTCTGTTCTATGAATAACACTTGGAACCACTGCGATAACTTGAAAACCTTGTTTTTTTGCTACCTTGGCGGCTATGTGAGGAACTCCTTGAGGGTATCCCCCGGTGAGCACAGCATATTTTTGTGGTGAGTATTGTTGTATGGTCGTATTTATAATACTCAGAGCACCTCGTTCATCAAGGAGGCTTCTAGAGGTACCAGAGAAAGCAATAATCTCTTTAGCCTTTGCAAGCTCAGAATAATTTTTTTGAGCAAGAACATTCGATTCTAACTTGACAGTACTATATGTTCCGTTGAGCTCATCTATCTCCATTGCGAGTTTAAAACTATTATTTCTAATAAGCAATCTCCCTTCATCAAAGGTAAAAAACCAGTTCTGGCCCTCCATTTTTTTTAGTTCAGCAATAAAGACAGCTTTAGATACGGCTCTTTTGCTAAATGCTTCGATTAATGACTTAATTTGTAAAAATGCTGAATTTTTCATTTACGGGTGGATTATACTCGAACTAAGTAAAAAAGACTTTCGAAGCTCATGATTTGCCGTTTCTTTTCTTGCTTTTACACCGCTTCTCCTTCTATACTAGAACAAGTATGGATACACGACAGCCTTCTCGATCTTGGTGGCGCTCCCAACCCGCTTCCTTTTACCACACCGGCCAGGTAGGAATTGTGATTATTCTGATCATGATGGTGCTTTTGACATTTGGTATTTCCTTGGCCTCTCGCTCTACTGATGAAGTGGCGCTTTCTCAACAAGAAGAGGAATCAAATCGTGTCTTCAATGCAGCTGAGGCAGGGATTGAAAAAGCGCTTTCAACAGATCTCTCCTTCGTTGGGAATGAGTTACGACCTACCCCTACTCTCATTCCTAATACTAACGCGGTTGTGGATTATGCGATTACTAAAAATCAGCGACTACAAACGAGACTTTTAGAAGGTACGACCGCGATGGTGAAGTTAAAGGATGCGACCACTGCCCTTCCAGCTACGGTGAATATTGATTGGTCCAGGGATTCTGACTGCTCTGCCGCTACTAAGCCTGCCTCACTTATCGTCTCTGTCTACTCTATCTCGGGCGGTATTACTGCTGTACGCCACTTGCCTTTTGGAGCCTGTAACCGAAATGATGACATAGCGATAGCAGGCAATGGGAGTTCTGGTTACTTCAGGCGGGCAGTGGTTTCTACGCAAGCGAGCGATGACTATATGCGGATTAAGGCTGT
Organism: uncultured Pseudomonadales bacterium; assembly: GCA_964570365.1. Classification (GTDB taxonomy): domain Bacteria; phylum Patescibacteriota; class Microgenomatia; order UBA1400; family PJMF01; genus CAZMXT01. The sequence continues at coordinate 5,671 of CAZMXT010000007.1, forward strand.
CTACAATGACACAGATGTTCTGGTTGCAGCATCCAGTAATCTACCGGTTCAAGCGTATCAGATTCGATCTGAGGCAAAGAGCCAGGCTGGGAACGAAACTCGAACGATTCAGGTAGTGCGTACCCTCCCAGTCTCACCCTCAATTTTCGATTATGTTGTTTATAGTGGCACCACATTGACCAAGTAGAAGGATACCTGCTCTTATGTTAAATACCGTCGCTTTTGACCTTGGATCGTACACAATTAAGGCTATCCAAGCAAAAAAACAAAAACCCTTAGTGGTTGATCGAACGATTGAGGTTTTTAATACCACGGGACTCACGTTAGCTGTGGATGATGCAAGCACTGAAAAACTTTCACAACTGATTGCAACGGTGTTTCAAGATCATGCCTTGGCGAAAACAGATGTCAGAATTGCATTGGCTGAGAATCTGGTTTCAACTAAAATTATCTCGATTCCAGTACTGACTGACGCTGAGTTAGCTTCAGCAATTAACTGGCAGGCTGAACAGCACATCCCTATTCCGCTTGAGGAGTTATCGCTCGAGTATCAAGTGGTGTATAGGCCACCAAAAGGCAGCAAGACAGATCAGATGCGAGTTTTGATGGTGGGAGTACGCAAGTCAATCGTAGACAAATACTTAGAGATTTTCCTGCGTAATGGTATAGAGCCAACCTTATTGGAGACGCAAGTTTTGGCAATTTTCCGCTCGATGCAATTTACGACTGAAGACTCTACTACTTTGGTGGTACACATGGGTGCTTCAACCACGGATATGTTTGTGGTAAGTGGTGGTGAGCTACGTTTTGTGTATACCCATGGCTCTGGTGGTCAAATCTTGACCAGAACGATTGAGCAGGCGGTTCAATTGGATGCCAAACAAGCTGAGCAGTACAAACGAAGTTATGGAATTGATCCACAGCAGCTCAACGGTAAGATGCGAGAAGTTCTTATGCCAGCGCTTCAGGTTTCTATCATGGAGATGCAAAAAGCAATTCAATTTTTTGTCAGTCAGCAGCAGGGTGAGCAAGTCAAACGGGTCTTACTTTCTGGGGGTGCTGCTCAATTGCCAGGGCTTGTACAGCTGATTACAGAAAAACTAGGTGTAGAAGTGCTCGTAGCTGCTCCTTTCACCGGGGCAACTGGAGATATTCCTGCAGGAAATCATCCTGCTTTTAGTGCCTGTGTAGGTCTACTAGGCCGAAGTATCTTATGAGCCGCGAAATCAATTTTCTTAACGAGCGTCGGAAAAGGCTAACCCGAGTGGAGCGAGAGGATCAAAAGTGGATCAGAGCTACTTTAGCCATATTTGGGGTGACTTTTATTTTTTTTCTTTGCATCTCTGGGGTAAGACTATATCTAGATCGGCAGCATCGACAGATTAAAGAAGCCCAGAGAGTGTTACGGGATCAAGTTGCGAATAACGTAGAAGTTGAGCGTTCTCTGGTAATCATGGTACACAAATTAAGTAGCTTAGCGAATATAGATCGGGATAGAGCTGAAAGACGAGCTGCAATTGGGTACTTTTCTGATATTTTTGGGGCAAATGTTTTTATTAAAGATGTGAAGTTTAATCAAAAAGAAAAGTTACTTCTGATCCGCTTAGAGTCTAAAAATATTTTCCGGCTGAGGGAAATTTTTCAGGTAGTCAGTAATGATGAAGTTCGACAAAAATTTACATCAGTAAAACCGAGTGACTTAGTCAGAAATGACGCAGGCCAATACGAAATGACCTTAGCCGTGGTGACCAAGTCAGTGAGTCTGCAGTGAGAGGTACATTTTTATGAAACTAGAACTCTCGGCCTTTTCTCTCAAGCAGCTGAAGGAGCTAAATCTTCAGCGACTCATTTATACCAGGCGTTATTTAGTTCTTTCTCTGGCTGTTCTTTTTACAAGCGGGGGGATAATTCTTTTAGCTATTCTTCCTCAGGTAAAGTGGTCTCTAGATCTACGAGACCAAGTCGGTTTAGAGAATACGGCCTTACAAGCTCTGCAAAAGAAAGTCCGGGGACTTGCGCAGGTCTCCGATTTAGAGGGGTATGGCAGCAGAGATAAGGTGGAAGCTGTCTTGCCGCTCGAAAAGCCCTTACTACCTCTCCTGACTACGGCTGGCATCATCTCGCAAGAAACAGGCGCACAAATTGTAGATATAGAGACAAATCCAGGCTTCATTGCTTCGGGTAGCGCTGCAACCAGCGCAAGAACTGCCCAAGCTGCACAGACAGTCAATAAAGTCCACGGAGTTGATACTTTGGATATTCGTGTTGAGCTGGCTGGCACACTTGATCAAATCAACTCTTTTATTAGTCGAATTGAGACAGCTGCTCCAATTACTAATGTCAGTGAAATTGAGCTTGAGCGAAACACTCCAGATGCCAAGCGGAATGTTCAGACTGGAGATTTATTTTCTGCGAAGCTGACTTTAACGACCTATTACTTTACTCAAGCAATTAAGGTGGCTGTGGATGAGCCGTTACCAGAAATTGGAGTTACTGAGCGAAATTTCTTAAATCAACTGGAGACCTACACTTTCCCCGCCATGGACAAAGTTAATCAAGTACAAGGTGGTGGACAGGAAGATTTATTTGGAACAAGTCTTGAGACGAGCCCGTAAGCGTCACTCGGCAATGGTGACGTAGGCGCGGATGTTCTCTTTTACAGCGCGAACTTTGGCTAAGTTGCGAATAACCTGGATAATACGACCATTTTTGCCAATTACTTTGCCCATGTCTTCTTGATGAACAAAAAGTGTGTAGGTGAAACCTTCTTCAGTCTCAGCTTCTTCCACGCGCACATCCTCTGGATGGTCAACAATGTGATTAAGAATGAATTCGAGTAAATTTTTCATGGGCTCCTTACCGACATTTAGAAGATCAGTATACTAAATTTAGGCTGCTTCAGCTGGAGGAGCTTCAGTAACTGGTGCTACTGGAGATGGTTCAGCGACAACTTCTTCAACTGGGGTAGCCGCAGCTTCATTGGCAGCTTTCAAGTCGTTCGCCTCGCTTTGCTTGGCAGCAGCAGCTTTTGCTCTAGCCTTCTTGGATGGTTTGGCTTTTTTGGGAGGGAATGGATTTCCAGATTGGAAACGGGCAATTAAAGATGCAACGGTGTCAGTAGGTTGAGCACCTTTCTGCTTCCAGGTTTCAACCTTATCTAAGTTAATTTCAAGCACTTTTGGTTGTAGATGAGGTGCGTAGTGGCCAATAGATTCTACGTACTTACCGTCACGTTTGTCACGGGCTTCATTGACGACAATACGATAATGTGGCTGTTTCTTTTTTCCGAATCGGGCGAGCTTAATTTTTAGCATGGGGGGAATTATACCTTGAGGGGACCTTTCACTCAAGCAGGAGCTTGAACCTTTGAAAGTAATCGATCTAAGAGCTCAGTATTCTCCAAAACAGCTTGTGCAGCCACCTGCTGAGCCAGTTGTTTACTGCGGCCAGAACCGGTGGTGGTGTCTTCACCCTTGATGACCACTTTGACGGTAAACTCTCGATCATGATCTGGGCCATCTTCACTGACCAGGACATACTCGGGCGCATTTAGGCCGCTAGCTTGAAGGACCTCTTGTAGCTGGCTCTTGGCATCTTTGTAGAGCTTCTTTTTTTGAATCATATCAATTTTAGGTAAAAGCTCTTTCTTTAAAAACTCAGTGACAGCTAATAATCCCTGGTCAAGGAATAATGCTCCAATCAAGGCTTCTAGAGCGTTTGCCAGTAGTCCGACATTTTGGCGACCCCCTGAAGCCTCTTCCCCTTTACTCATAAAAAGTTTTTCGCCTAATCCCAGCAAAAGTGCTACTTCGGCTAAGGTCGTTGTTTTGACTAATGCACTTCTATATGCAGTCAACATCCCTTCTTGTTCTTGAGGAAAACGTTGAAAAAGGTACTCCGTCGTGACCAGCTCAAGAACCGCATCACCCAGAAACTCTAACCGTTCATTCGATTCGGCTGAAGTGGTGGCGTGCTCATTTAAGGCACTCCGGTGAGTCAGAGCAGTTATAAGAAGTGCATTATTTTGAAAAGTAGGAAGAGCCATATACGGGTTTAGAATTCTGCTTGCATTTGTCGTTCATCTTCGATCATTTGGGCTAATTCTCCAACTGTTTGACAGTCCTCGAGGTTTTCCATGTCCAATCCAAGTTCGGGAAAACTATTTTGAATTCTCATCAAAATAATCTTGTGAATTGGTGTCATCTCGATGTCTAAGTCTTCTTCACTAAAGTCAGATTCAAGTGAGACTTCTTCCGGCTCCAAGATTAACTTTTCAGCGACGATATGTTGGATAGCCGTAAAAGTAGCTTGAAAACGATCGTTTTGGACATCATTTATAATAGCCTGCTGCATTGGACTCCTAAATAAACCATATTTTTATCAGTTACTCATGGCGTGAGAAGATGAGCGAGTACTCCATTCACAAACCTAGATGAACTTTCTGTTCCGAATTCTTTGGCCAGTTCTACGGCTTCATCAATCAGCACCTTCTTTGGTGTCTGCGTTGTTTTCCATTCAAACATAATGGTCCGTAAAATCGCAAGGTCCACTTTGTTAATGTCAGGGATTGGCCGTTCAGGTGCCAACCGAGCAATATCCTGATCAATCCCCTCTATCTCTTTAATCAACTCAGCCAGATGAGGATGCTTTTCTACAAAAGCAGTTTTCAGTTCTTCACTTTGATGGAAAGTAAAGGCAAACAATTGCTGCATCACAGCTATCCGGCGTAGATGACGGGGATCTGCTGTTGGCGCGACTGATGTACTTTGTGTATCCTGCACTGCCAGTATCGTACTGGTTTTCAATATTGAATCAAGGGGAAGATGTGTGTCCAGTACGTATCAAACTGCACCAAAAACACTAGTACTACTCTTCTTACTCCAATTATCCACCTTTGTGCTGCGTTCGAGTCGATTTCTTAACTGGAAGGGCTTGACGATTACTGCGTGGTCCAACTGGTGAAACTCCAGGCATAGAGCCGGCATTTGTTGCGGCTGCCTTTTTCTTCTCAGGCGTTGCTGCTTTATCAGTAGCAACTTTTGAAGGGTCACCCAGCAAACGTAAAATCTTACTAAATAATGTTCGCTTATGAAGCGGAATAGTGTGCATTTTGACATCAACGCGCAGCTTGGGAGTGTTCCCATGGCGACGTTTGCCTCGTTCAACACTAGTGATCTTATTTTTTGGATGCGCTGACATGGTGTCCTTCTCAAACAGTAATAACGAACTCAAACGAAGTGAAATTATACCGTGCTTGAGTAAAAAGACAATGTTGAAGATTTCTGTCTTGAAATGAATACGGGAGGAGGACCAATATCCCGCTGAGTTTGCAACATATTCTAACGACTAGCCCGGCTCTTAATTTGCCAGCGGGACCGCTTGGTCAGTCAGAATTTTTTTCTCAAGCAATGAGTGGTAAGTAATGTTCTCTCTGATGAACAGCTCAAAAAGTTGCCGAGCCTGGGTAATGAGCTCCAGGTTACTCCAGGTGGCAAACTGCAGATCATCAAACCCGTGTTGCTGCAATCCAAAGATGTCACCCGCTCCCCGGCGTTGGAGGTCTTGTTCGGCGAGCTCGAGGCCGTTATGAGTTCGGGAGAAGAGGGTCAGTCGTTTTTTAATTTCGCTATCTTTAGCGTTGGTAAAGAGCAGACAGTATGATTGTTGAGTTGCCCGCCCTACCCTTCCCCGCAGCTGATGCAGGCTCGCGAGTCCAAATCGTTCCGCCGCTTCAATCACGATGATCGAGGCGGCCGGTAAGTCGACGCCGACTTCCACAATTGGAGTAGTGACCAGAATATCAATCTCTTTTTGGTAGAGCTGGGTGGTAATTTCCAGTTGTTCTTTTTTAGGAACTTTGCCGTGGAGCAAGGAAATTCTCAGGGATTTTTTACTCAGCTTGGAGAAAGTAGCCTGAATCTGTTCGTACATTTCTTTAGCAGCAGCCACGTTTTCCAAGGCTTCAATACGAGAGGTGTCAATAAAAGGACACACAATCAGCGCTTGGTTGGGTTGTTGAGTTTTTAATTGTTCTGCAATCCACTCATAACTGCTCTGGCGTTTACTTTCAGGTACCAGCCAGGTTTTGACTGGCTTTCTGCCAGGAGGTAGTTCATCAATAACACTTAAACTGAGGTGCGAGAAAATAGTCAGCATTAATGTCCGAGGAATTGGAGTCGCCGACAAAGTCAGAATGTGGGGCTGGATTGAGAGCGATTGGGTTAATGAGCGCTGTCGGACGCCAAAACGATGTTGTTCGTCATAAATCACGAGTGCTGGCTGTAGCTGATCTAGCTTGCTGAACACCGCGTGCGTGCCAATATAGAGGGTTGGGAGCTTGGTTTCTTGGAGCTTGGTTTTACCAGTCAGTAGCTGGATTGGTAACTGAGGGAAAAGTTTTTGAAAAGTAACACAATGCTGTTCCGCCAGGATCTGGGTGGGAGCAACGAAGCAAGCATTGTGGCCAGCAGCTAACACAAAATGACAGGCAATCCCTGCCACTGCAGTTTTCCCTGAGCCGACGTCACCAATTAAAAGGCGATTCATTGGCCGCTCAGCTGCGATATCTGCCAGCACTTCTGTAGTGCAACGTTTTTGAGCGTCAGTTAGCTCAAATGGGAGAGCAGGAAGCTCAGTAGGACTCGATAAAATCTGTAACGATTTTCTCTCTCGATACCACTCCTCTTTCAGTTGGTGAGAGTACTGAATCAACGCCAATAATTCTTCTAGGGCGAACCGCTCTCGACTCACTACAATGTGTTCTTCTGAATCTGGAAAATGAATTTGTTGGAATGCTGTGCTGAGTTCATATGGTGGCGGAGTAGCCAGTTTTTGCAACTCATCTGTCATTGGATCTAGCACATCCAAGATGTGTTTCAGTAAGCGGCGGAGGGTGGCGGGTGGAATGCCAGAAATTGCCGAGTAAATTGGGACCAGCCTGCCTGTATGAATGGTATCTTCAGTGAACGGCTCGGTAGTTGGCTGGATCATGGTGCCGCGGTCATTGAGCTTACCGCTGACAAAAAAGATTTTGCCTTTGACTAGGCGATCTACGACATGAGGGTTGTTAAACCACATCAGCTTGAGGTGGCCAGTGCCGTCTTTGATAGTGGCGGACTGAATCGAGCGACGACCTTTATAGTAGTTGCTGCTCGCGGTTATCTCTCCCACTACGGTAACCAGCTCACCTGGTTGAAGCTCAGAAATTTGCTTCTTGGTTGAACGGTCTTCGTAGCGAAGAGGCGCAAAAAGTAATAGGTCTTTGACCGTGACCAGACTACGCTCAGCGAACGCCTCAGCATTTGAGGGTCCAATGCCCTTCACAGTGTCTAATGGAGTGGCTAACGAGTACATGCTTCGACTCTAAAGGAAGTTGGGTCTGTTGTAAATTGAGACTAAAATAATGTCGCAACGCCAGCAACACTGCTAAGTAGAATGCTCAAGATCGCCACAATGGCAAAAATGAATAAAAATCGTTGGCGAGTTTTATGTGTCATAGCTAATTCTTAATCAAACGGAAAAAATTCCGCTTCCCTACTTTAATCGTCTCAACTTCAGCTAGAGAAATAACTTGATTCGGATCTGTGGGGCGCATTCCTGAAGGTAAGACCTCTACTCCACCTTGCTCGATTAGGCGTCGCAGCTCATTTGACGATTGCTCAGACAAACAGGCTTTGACTAAATCCAGCACGCGCATTTCTGCTACTGAAACCTGAACTTCCTTCAGCTCCTTTGGAACCTGCTTGTTCTGCACGGTTCGCTCAAAGTGCGCTGCGGCAGCCTCAGTGTCCTCAGTCGTGTGGTACATCTGAGTAATGGTGTGGGCCAGCTGCTTCTTGAAAGTAATTGGGTTGTCCCCTGCAGCCATGGCGCGCTGCATCTCGGCAATTTCCGCCTCAGCCAAGTCAGTCAGCAACGTAAAGTACTCAACAATTTGCTGGTCAGCGATAGACATCAACTTGCCGTACATATCATTTGGCGCCTCTGTCAAGCCAATATAGTTACCATAACTCTTGCTCATCTTTCGGCCGTCAGTGCCATTGATGATTGGAGTGGTCAGCACCCACTTCTCGTGGTTGTTGTACATCCGTTGCAGGTGACGACCCATCATCATATTAAAGGTCTGGTCAGTGCCACCCAGCTCGAGGTCTACGTCCATGGCTACCGAGTCGTAACCTTGGAGTAATGGGTACATGATCTCGTGTCCGTGAATTGGAAGGCCCTTTTGTAAGCGATCCTGGAACATGTCTCGTTCGATCAACTGTTGGACTGTAGTTTGGGCCATCAACTTGACCATGTCCGCAAAGTTTAGTTTATCGAGCCAGTCGCCATTATGGAGAATGCGAATTTTATCAAAATCAAGAATTTTTTGAGCTTGACTCTGCCAGTTTTTAAAGTTTTCTTGAATAACCTCGTCAGTCAGGACAGGCCTGGTGGTATCCCGACCTGTGGGGTCGCCAATGCGCACGGTGCCATTACCGATCAGTAAAATCACGTCATGACCAAGTTCTGCAAATTGCTGCAACTTTCTCAAGACTACTGAGTGGCCGAGAGTCAAAAACGCACCAGTTGGGTCAATGCCTAGGTAGACGCGAATTTTGCGCTCGCTCATTAACTTCGCCAGGTTTTCAGCTCCGGGGAGGACTTCAGCAACTCCGCGAGTTAAGACATCAGGTAGGGGGGTATTGCTCATAACAAAAGCGATTATACCTGAAAATGCTGCGTGTTTTTGGAAAGAAATTGCGACTATTTTTAGGCATGCAACAAAACACTCCTTCTTTGCAATTTCACTTTCCCGATACTGAGCTGACGTCAGCTCTCCAGCCGTCTGCCACGCTGCGCTTGGCGTCAGCCGAAAAAGTCAAGCGTCGGCAGGATCAACTTCGCTCTGCCACTGCCCAAGAATTTACCCAGCTTTTTCAGACCACTTTGGATCTGGAGGCAGTGGCTTCGCGCAACATTGAAAATTTAATTGGGGCGATTTCGGTCCCAGTCGGAGTAGCTGGGCCAGTTGCTATCCATGGCCAAGAACTAGATGAAGAAGTAGTCATCCCGCTTGCGACCACTGAAGGTCGGCTCGTAGCCAGCGTCCATCGAGGTTGTAAGGCTATTAATGCAGCAGGTGGTGCTCAGGTTTTGGTCAAAAAAATTGGTATGTCACGCGCACCAGTTTTTCGCTGCGCCAGTGGAGCTGAAGCGGCGGAGTTTGTGAAACAGGTAGAAACACTCTTTCCCCGCTTGCAAGAAATTGCTACTCAAAGTAGTCAGCATCTCCTTCTCAGTTCCTGGAAAAGCTGGATTCGCGGCCGTCAAGTGTACTTGCGCTTGGTGTTTGATCCAGACCAAGCCATGGGCATGAACATGGTAACGATTGCTTCCGACGCCATTAGTCATTTTTTGGAACTGGAAACCGGAGCGCAGCTTTTGGCCCTCTCTAGTAATGTCTGTTGCGACAAAAAAGATTCAGTCATAAATCGAATCGAAGGGCGTGGCTACTGGGCGCAGGCAGAAGTGTTCATCTCTGCCCGGCAACTGCGAGACATTTTAAAGTGTTCGGTTGAACAGCTGGTGCAGGCTCACGTGGCCAAGAACTTAGTTGGTTCAAATGTGGCCGGCTCTTTTTCGCAGAATATGCAGGTGGGAAATGTGATTGCGGCACTCTACTTGGCGACTGGCCAAGACCTTGCTCACGTGACCGACGGCAGCCAGGCCTCGACCACGATTGAAGCGACGGATGATGGCATTTACGCAGCAGTCACTTTACCTAACCTGGCGATTGGCGTAGTTGGTGGCGGAACTTGGTTGCCAGCTCAAGCTGAGGCGAGACAGCTGATTCGTCTCGGGAAAGAGCTGAGTGCAGAGCAGCTCGCCCAAGTAATTGCGACGGCTGCTTTGGCCGCCGAGCTCTCTGGTATGGCAGCGATGTCCACTCATACCTTGGCTCAAGCACATGCTTCTTTAAAACGGACAATTCCAGAGTAATTATGCGTATTTCTAGACCGGTCGGCATTCTTTCCTACGGCACGTACCTGCCGGCTTTTGTGGTCAGTGGTGAGGAAATTGAGCGTGCCCAATCCAAAGTCGGTGAAAACCTCCCTGGCAGTTTAGGTGTGAGCCAAAAAACAGTTCCTAACCAAGATGAAGATACCGCTACCTTCTCAGTTGCTGCCGCATTTCAAGCTACCCAACGCTGGGCCGGCAGCCAAGCAGACATTGGCGCGTTATTTATTGGTAGCGAAAGCCATCCGTATGCAGTCAAGCCAACTGGGACGATGGTGCATCGGGCTCTGGGCTTGAGTGAGGACATGGCGCTAGCTGATCTACAGTTCGCCTGCAAAGCTGGAACGCAGTCACTCCAGGTTGGCACGGCGTATGTGTTGTCTGAGATGGCAAAAGTGGCGCTGGCGATTGGAGCTGATACAGCGCAAGGCAGGCCCGGCGATGTCTTAGAATTTACCGCTGGCGCGGGTGCGGCGGCGTACTTAATTGGCCAAGAAAATATTTTAGTGAAAATCTTAGCAACGGCTTCAGTGGCCAGCGATACACCTGATTTTTGGCGCCGACCGGGCCAGGCTTATCCGGAGCATGCAGGTCGATTTACGGGGGGGCCAGGCTACTTTCACCATATTGCTTTGGCTACGCAAAAAATTCTCGCCGAAACACAGCTTACTCCAGATCAACTCGACTACTGCGTCTTTCACACGCCCAATGGCAAGTTCCCAGTTACAGTAGCGCATCAGCTAGGATTTACCCCCAAGCAACTCGCACCCAGCTTAGTCGTTAAAAATATTGGAAATACCTACGCGGCAGCTTCGCTGTTGGCTTTGGCTGCTGTTCTCGATCAGGCACCAGCTGGGGCAAAAGTTCTGATGACTTCCTACGGCTCAGGCTCAGGCGCCGATTGCTTCTTGTTGGAAACGACTCCCCTCCTAGTCCAAAAAAGAAAATCCTGGAGGAACCTGGTCCAGGATCAGATTGAGCGTACCAACCCTATTTCCTATCAAACCTACCGTCGCTACACAGAGACTACCCAACAGCTATGAAAATTTCTATTCTTGGCAGCTCGATTACTGACTTTGGCGAACTCTGGGATAAATCTTTGGAAGATCTCTTTGCCAGCGCCATTGATGGCGCCTTGCAGCACGCTCACTTGGATTCCAAAGATATTGAGGCAGTGTTTGTGGCCAACATGGCTGCGGGGAGCTTGAATCATCAACGTCAGCTCAATGCCTTAGTCGCTCAGCACTTTCCCCACTATCCCCCAGCCATGCGCCTCGAAGCAGCCTGCGCTTCCGGTGGGGTGGCGATGCTGGCCGCAGAGTATGCGTTACTAGCCGGCCAGTTTAAAACGGTACTGGTGGTGGGGGCCGAAAAAATGACTGATGTCTCCTCGCCTGAATTAACCAATATCCTCTCTTCTGCAGCCTACTCCGCTACTGAACAAGGGAGCACTTTTCCAACGCTCTATGCGCTGTTCGCGCAGCATCATATGCACAAGTATGGGACCACCCGGCGCCAGCTCTCGAGCGTAGCCGTCAAGAACCACCTGCATGCCCTTGATAATCCACATGCGCAGTTTCATAAAAAGTTAACCATCGAACAAGTAGAGGCCAGCGCAGTTGTTGCTACGCCACTTCATTTGCTGGACTGCTCCCCAATTACCGACGGCGCTGCGGCGGTGATTCTGACCACGAACGCAGTCAGCAAAAAGCCCACCATCCTCGGCTGGGGTCAGGGACAAGATAGCTTAGACTTAGCGGGGCGGGACTCACTCGATGAGCTCCGAGCTACTCGCCAGGCTGCGGAAAAGGCCTACACAGCGGCTCAGCTCTCCGCCAAAGACATCCAGGTTGCCGAAGTACATGACTGTTTTACCATCGCCGAGCTGTTTGCCATTGAAGACCTGGGCTTTGTACCCAAGGGCCAAGCAGGCAGAGCTACAGAAAACTCGCTGACCACGTATGGCGGCCAAGTCGTCGTCAATCCATCGGGAGGTCTGAAAGCCTCTGGCCACCCGACCGGTGCCACCGGCGTCAAGCAAGTCGCTTACTTGGCCCAATTACTAGAAAAACAGCAGTATCAGTATGGTTTAACTCATAATGTCGGTGGTAGCGGTGCCACGGCAGTGGTCCATATCCTGGGAGGTACTTCATGAATCCAGCTCAATATTGGCGCAGTAGCAAAACTTGGCAAAAATGGTTGGGAAAAACTGGTACAGTTTTGAGCTCCAGCGTCGTTCACGTCGCCAGTGCCGAGTTTGCAGCCTGCGCTCCATATAGCTATGCGTTGATCGACTTTGGCAACGAAAAACATGAGTTTATGGGTGTAGATCAGGAAATTTTGGCGGCTGGAGACCAAGTCCAGTGCGTTTTTCGGAAGATGGAAACGCCCCAGTTGGAAGCGTTGATCCCGTATGGCATGAAGGTCCAAAAAATCTCATGACAGCTTCAGTTGCTCGTGGCTACTCCTCTGGAAAAATAATCATCAGTGGTGAACACAGCGCAGTCTATGGCTACCCCGCGGTGGTGAGCTTGATTAGCTTAGGGGTGACGGCGGAGGTGGTGACGCATTCTCATACCCCGACGCCGCGGCGATTCAAGCAACAAATTCTGAGTATTTTTGCCCAACGATTTACGGTGGACGTCAGTAAGTTGTCGCTCAGCTTCACCGGAGATCTCCCGATTGGAGCCAGATTAGGTTCCTCAGCGGCAAGTGCCCATGCCGCGTTTCAGGCTTTGGCGACACACTTTTCTAAAAAAATCAGCCAACCCGAGATGATTGAGCTAGTCCAGGCTAGCGAAGTGTATGCACATGGCACACCAAGTGGAATAGACACGGTCACGGTCGTCGTGGGAGGAGTATTGGAGTTTGAACGCCGAGCAGCAGGCTTATGGCATCAAGAGCTGCCAGTGAAGAAAGAGCCGACCCAATTTTTATTAGTAAACTCTGGAAAATCTCAGGAAAACACCAAAGAGATGGTGACGCTGGTGCGAGAAAATCTGTCTGCGAAGCCGTCGCTAAAAAAGGTCCTTAGCCAAATGGGACAGGTCACAAGAAACTTCATTGACAGCATTAAAATTGGCAGTCCAGACATGTCTCTGCTAAAGGAAAATCAGCGATTATTAGAGGAGCTGGGTGTGGTTTCGCCTCGGACCATGTCGATGATTCGTGAGATTGAGCAGCTAGGTGGTGTTGCCAAGGTGAGTGGTGGGGCTGGCATTACCAAAGGCTCGGGTATGCTGCTGTGCTATCATCAAGATTCAGAGAAGCTAGTAGCTCTTTGTCAAGAAAAGAAGTGGCAGTTCTATAGAACAAGCATCTTGATTTAATCGGAAGCACATTTCGTATTCCAAAGGCCAAGAAATAATGAAGAAAATGCTGTTGTTCATCACTCTGAGCGTTCTTAGTCTCGCTACTTTCATCCTTTTTACTCTCTTCGTTCGCGCCAACCTCACTGATAGCCTGGACTTCGATTTGATGGTCAAGATCCAGGATGCCACCCCACGTCGTCTGGACCAGTTTTTCTTACTTTTTACGACCCTAGCCAAGTTCCAGGTGATGAGTGTACTGTTGATAGTCATTCTGCTAATTTGGCGCAAATGGCTCGGGCTGTTTGTCCTACCAATTTTATTTGTGATTGCTCACGTGATTGAGGTGATTGGCAAAGAGTTGCTCTTTCACTCCCCACCCCCATTTATGTTTTACCGTCACCCAACTGAGTTTATTTTTCCAGAGCTACATACGTTTGACCATTCTTCTTATCCATCGGGTCACAGCTTGCGCATTGTGTTTGTTGGTATGACGCTGCTGTTTCTATTATGGCAATTGAAGAAGTTGCCTGTCTGGCTACGGGCGGCCCTGATTGTGATCTGTGCGGGACTCATTTTCCTGACTTTATATAGTCGGGTGAGCTTGGGTGAGCATTGGCCAAGCGATGTGGTGGGAGGTGCTTTGCTGGGTCTAGGGATGGTGAGTGTTGGGCTGATTTTTTTGGAGGAGAACTCTGACAAAAAAATTAAGTGACTAAATTCCTTAGCGTGTAAAATAAAAATATGATTGATTTAATTAGAACTGATATCGTGTGGAACACAATTCAAGAAGACGTACCCAAGCTTAAAAAGCAGATTCAAGCTACCCTTGAAAATACCGAGTTGTAAGTAACGCAATTCACCCCGAAAGCTGTTAAAATGAAGCTATGGAAATTAACTTGACGGCAATCTGGGAAAGTCTTACCAGACCCTTCTCGAGTTTGAAAAGACTCATTACTAAGCGTGGTCGCTCGCGCCGGCATATTAACTTTGCGCAATCTACCCCATCTTTCCGAGGTACTCGCTCTACATCAGCTGAAAAACAGCTCAGAAAAGTCAAGCTACTTCGCTTGGGTGCGATGCTGCTTTTCGGTGGCGTAATTTTTGGTTTTGTGACATTTTTTGGTGTGTTTGCGTGGATCTCGCGTGATCTTCCTAAGCCTGGACAGGTTGTCAAAAGGGATGGGTTCACGACCAAGATTTTTGACCGCAATGGCAAGCTGATTTATGACCTCTTTACTGAGGAACGTCGGGATCCAATTTCGATTGATAAAGTGCCTGATTACCTGAAGAAAGCCACGGTGGCAGTAGAAGATAAGGATTTCTATCGACACGGCGGTTTTGACCCGTTGACGCCCTTTAGAATTGTCTACAACTACGTGTTTCGTGGTGGCCGCGTGGTTGGTGGCTCGACTTTAACTCAGCAACTGGTGAAGAATGCCTTGCTCACCAATGAGCGCTCGGTGATGCGGAAGTTTCGCGAGCTTGTCCTGGCATTACAGATTGAGCGGAAATTTACCAAAGACCAAATTTTAGAGCTCTACATGAATGAGGCGCCGTATGGTGGGAACTCAGTCGGAGTTGGAGCTGCTGCCCAAATTTATTTTAACAAACCGGTCGAGGCCTTAACCCTGGTGGAATCTGCTATCTTGGCCGGGTTGCCCCAACGCCCAACTGCCTACTCGCCGCATACCGGTAGAAGTGACGAGAATGGCGTGCCGCTCTGGAAGCTGCGCGCCTTAGGTGTCTTGCGAAGAATGTACGAGGATTCGTACGTCAGTAAAGAACAATATGATCAGGCTATTAAGGATCTGGATACCGTAGTATTTACCTCTGGCCGATCTGAGATTGCGGCGCCACATTTTGTGTTTTATGTGCGTGACCTCCTAGAGAAGCAGTTTGGTGAAGGCGTGGTTGCTAAAGGTGGTTTGCAAGTGACCACCAGTCTTGATTTGGATCTGCAGCTTAAGGCCCAACAAATTGTCAAAGAAGAAATCGAAAAAGTCAAAGACGTCAATATTACCAACGGCTCTGCGATGGTGGTGAATCCCAAAACTGGAGAAATTTTGAGTATGGTCGGCAGCGCTGACTACAATAGTGAAGAAATTGATGGCAAGTTTAATGTTGCCGTTGATGGTTTACGCCAGCCAGGCTCTTCAATAAAGCCCGTTACCTACTTAGCGATGCTGCGCAAAGGCTTTACCCCAGCGACGATGCTGGCTGATGTGCCAACTACGTTTATTCGCAACTCCAACGATAAAACAGAGAAGCCATATGAGCCAAAGAACTACGACGGGAAGTTCCGTGGGCCGGTCAGTGTACGCAATAGTTTGGGCAACTCGCTGAATATTCCAGCGGTCAAATCACTTGCCATGGTGGGAGTCAAAGACTTCTTGCAACTGGCGACTGAGATGGGCTTCCCGACCTTGAAGCCAACTGAGGAGAACATGAGGAGATTTGGGTTGGCCGTGACTTTGGGAGGCGCCGAAGTGCATTTAATTGATACGGTCACGTCCTTTAGTAGCTTTGCGAATGGTGGGATGAAGGTAGAGCCAGTGGCAATCTTGAAAGTAGAAGATACACGTGGCCGCCGCTTATTTGAGTATCGGCCAGTGCAAGGACGCCGGGTTATTGAAGAGTCAGAAGCCTTTTTAATCAGCCATATTTTGTCTGACAACTCTGCTCGCCAAATGGCTTTTGGGACCACGTCGCTGCTCAATACTGGGAAGCCAATTGCGGTCAAAACCGGAACCACCAATGATCAAAAAGATAACTGGACAATTGGCTGGAGCCAAGAAATTATGGTGGGCACTTGGGTGGGAAATAACAATAGTTCAGCTATGAAGAAAGTCGCATCTGGTATTACCGGAGCCTCACCAATCTGGCGAAAAATTATTGATGAAGCAATGAAAACTGGATATAAAGCACCTGAGTGGAAAGTCCCAGATACCGTGGAAGAAGTAGAGCTAGACGTGATCTCTGGCTACCCTGCGCACGATGGCTATCCTGCTCGTAAAGAGTTTGTAATCAAGGGAACGAAACCTGTTTTACCAGATCCAATCCATGCCAAGTTGAAACTCTGCCGGGGTGAAAATAAGTTAGCGACAGATGCTCGGATTGCCAACGGCGATTACGATGAAAAAGAATTTGTAATTCTGCGCGAAAACGATCCGTATGCAGTTGACGGTGTGAATCGTTGGCAACAAGCAATTGATGCTTGGGTGAACGGTCAAGCCGATGAGAAGTACAAAGCCCCAACAGATTTCTGTGGTGAAAATAGTGAGACGGTAGTCAAGATTGACCAACCGCAAAACGAGCGCAAGTACGAGACTGAAGATATCACGGTGGAGATTGTGGCCGACTCTGGTGATGGAATTGAGAAAATTGAGCTATGGGTAAACGGCAGCGTTCGCGAAACAATCAATAACAGAACCTACAAAGGGACAATTAAGTTACCAGCTGGCCAATATGAGCTGCAGGCTAAGGCAAAGTCCCGAGGCGGAAAAGAGGCTTCTAGTGGCACAGTACGAATTGGGACTGGTGGCCAGGATTGGAAGAAGCCTGATCCTGTACCTACTCCATCCCCGACGCTGGTGCCAACTCCTACCCCAGCGCCGAGCCCCACACCGCTTATTTCTCCGTTGCCGAGTCCATAAAGGTATCAGGTATGTCAAATGAAAGGGCACTTACCAATCCATTGACTGGAAGAGTTACCGGAATTGAGGTAATACACGGAAAAAGATAGATGAAGGAACAGAACTAAAGATTCGTATTTTAGCTGAAGTTTGCTGCAGACTTAATGGTGAAAGGACTAGGCAGGTACGTCTTGTAGAAAGAGTCCACAAAGCTGATCAAATACTTGAAGTATGGAAGGCATGTAAAAGAGTTGGGTTACCTGTCGTCCCGACTCTGAGGATGACTAGCAAGGGAACGTTGTTGGTAACTGACCTCAAGTCTGATACTAATGAGATCTATGGCAAGGATACAGCGCAAGATGCCACCACTAAAAGACTGATAACTGGACTCTCACTAACGGATAGTACTTTCATTCGCAATTATAGTCATTTACGAGATGAAGTTCAGCGAAAAGCAGATGAGTTCGCAGAATTAGCCGCAAGAGAAGGGGTTTCTCTTGCTAAAGATGATCCCTTTGCTCTAATCCTTGATGGGAATTCGAAATTTAACATAGCTATGCCAGATCTAGCTTTAGTACAGGTTGAAGCACATCCGAAAGAAACAGAGTATCAATCTCTTCTAAGGCTCAACTTATCACAAGTGTCAGTTTTCATAGATTTCTTGGACTCTACTAAAAATAACTTATTAAAGGTCGACCCTCTTCACTCCATAGATAGAGAAGACAGCTACTAGCAGCCCTGTCTGTGTAGTCAATAGATAGTGATCAAAAACTAGAGCAGGCAGCAGTAAAACTGTTGCTATGCTAACGGCCTTAAATAAATTCGGTGCTTTTTTCTTAAGCAAAAGGGTGCCGCTTAGTGTCATTCCTACACCCACAAGACCCATCTCTGCTAGCCATAGAAGGCCGGTATGATGAACTGGCTGCACAAAGCGGACTACTTCCATCAGAGGTGCAAAATTCTCTAACTGCACAGTAAAGTTATTGAGTCCAACCCCCCAAATTATAGATTCTACAGCCATATTAAAAGATGCGATAATTAGAACTAATCTCCGATAAATGAATACGTTCTCAGTAAATATTTTTGCAAGTGCAAGAGTGGCTGGAATTACTATCACTGAGGCTGCTGCAACTCCGGCAAGTAATCTATTCTTGTGTTTTTCGACAACTTTCTTTCCGATTCTAGTAACCAAAAGTAAACTTATTCCCAATATTAACCACGCGGAAATTGATTGGGTTAAAAATAGCGCAATAGTCATAGGTCCAAGCATTAGCCAGACAAAAGCGCCATGATTCTTGTCTCTGGTTTTCAATACTAAAAAAACCCCCACAGCCAAAATTCCCCCCAAAATATTTGGATGAGCAGTAGTCCCGTACGGCAAAATTTTCTCTACACCATTAAAAATCCCGGTGGCGATTCCTCCACCTTGTGTCAAGCGTGTTTCACCTAAAAAAAGATAGGAAGGAAAGAAAGAGCTCTGTTTCCAGAACTGGAAAATTGCAAGCAGGGACTGAAAAATGACCATTGTGAGAAAGCATATTTTTATCCAGCGCTGCGAAAATAACTCTTTATGATTCAATAAAAATGCTGCCAACAATCCCATTTCGACGTACTTCAAAAAAAGCCAAATGGCTGCAAATGGTTTGGGGGTAAAAAACTGACGACAGAAAATCAGCAGCAGCAAAGTGAAGAAAATTAGGAGAGCATTGGAGTTCTTTTTTAGAACAGAAAAATCAAACTTTTTTCTATTTATTACCCTCTGCACCAGCCACGTGCCTAGTAAGATAAAAATCACCAAATCACTCAGGTACAGCTTTGGTAATAAGTAATCTACTAATAACCCGTGGACATACGCCGAGGACTCGAAGAACTTCAAGAATAAATTCGATGGGATCAAAAAAATTAACACACCCAGCCAAAAGGTATACCATTGAGCTATCGAAAAATTCCGAGCCGGGGTGGTCATAACCCTACTCCAATTTGCCAACTAGGTTTCCACTCCATTTTTCTGCAACCGTTTGAACTACTTTTTTGCGGAGCGGCGAGACTTCATCAACGGTAATGTTCTTTGTTGGATCAGTGTAGGTAAATCGCAGCGTCATGTTCTGACCAAACACGTCGCTGAGCCCGATCTTTTTTAATAATGGTGAGAGGGACTTGAGGTCGCTAATAACTTGTCCGAGTTGGGTTTTTTCTGGCAAAGTAAATGTCAGATCTTCGATGATTTCGCTGGTTTTTGGGAGCGGCTGATAAGTCGGATGGCTGCGAATGACTTGTAAAAACTTAGTCATCTCCAACGTGACTGCCACGTGACCATTCTCTAGAACTCCGATCCGGCCAAAGGAAATAACAGTACTGCCTTTTTCTTGAGCAGCGCTACTTGCCTGGGCTGTAAGGCGAGCGCTTTGCTGATACAGCTTTAGCAGATATTTATCTGGTGAAATCTCAACGCTGAAGCCGGCCACAAAAAAGCGCTCCAGTAAAGCTTCTAAGTACCCTTTTACTTTGCGGTAGTTCTCAGTGGAAAGTAAGGTCAGCTCTAAAGTTTCTTCTGGAAGTCCAGTTTTTTTAGGATGATAGACATTGGCTACCTCAAAGATATTAAGAATTGGTTTTTGCGAGTTTTGAGCAATAATTTCTTCTAACGAAGGAATCAGTGAACGGCGCAGATATACCCGATCATCGCTTAATGGATTTTGGATTCGTAGGTGCTGATCTAGAGCATAGCCGGTAGCCTCAGCAATGCCCACACTGACCATCGAGTAGGTATAGAGCTCTTGCCAACCAATGGCCGCCAGAAAGCGTTTCACTTGGTTTTCTACGGTAAAGTTCGTGCCCCCGGGCTTTTTCAAAGGAATTGCTGTAGGCATAATCACGCTCGGCAGATTGTGATAACCATAAATTCTGGCAATTTCTTCAATCACATCCGCGGGAATTTGGATATCCGGGCGAAAAGTAGGTGGGGTGACTTTGAGTGTGCCTTTTTCTAGCTTCACTTCGCACTCCAGCTGCTCCAAGATATCGCCAATGGTATTCAAAGGCAACTCAATGCCTAAGTACTCATAAATTCTTGCCAGTGGGACTCGGACGCTTGGCATCTCCTTTTTACCAGGAAACTCATCGTGAATTTGGCTGGCGAACTTGGCGCTAGCCAGTTGGCGAAAAAGACGCGCACCGAGCTCAATGACTGGCTGAGCCAAGTGCGGATCAACATGTTTTTCATTGATTTGTGCGGCCACTGTTCGGATGGCGTGGGTCATTGACGCGAAGCGAATCTTTTCTGCCCTGCAACTTTCTGCCAACAGTAAGACATTTTTGGTTTCTGAGTTAATGGACGAATTAGCAGTGCCTTTTATGCCCGGCAAATCAATGATCTCACCAGCTTCATTTTCAAAAACTATTTCCCCCCCCGCAGTGGTGTACTCTACCCCATCCAATGTAGTAAATTTTTTGCCAGCTTTTGCTTCAGTAATAATGATCGTGCCGCCATACTCTACTAACTTATCATAATCAAATGCATGACAAGGATGGCCCAGTTCGTGAGTGACATAATTCGTAATATCAATCACGGGATCATGGACACTGATCTCGATTTGACGGAGCCTTTTCGCCATCCACTCTGGCGTTTCATTTCGTTGAACATTTCCCAAAGCAATGCAGATAATTCGTTGGCACAATCCTTGGTCGTTCACAATCTTTGGTACCGGCAAGTAGGTGGACGCCTTTTTAAGTAACGGAGTGATATCAGTGGAGACCGGTCTGAGTTTTGCCTCAATGCCGAACTGGGTCAAGATGACTGCTGCCTCGCGGGCAATACCGCGCACCGACATTGAATCAACCCGATTGGTGGTGACTTCAATATCATAAACAGAGTCACCTTCTCGTTCATAAATTCTTTCAATCGAAGGCCCACACAACGAAAGATATTTTTGGATCTCCAGCGGTGTCGCCGTGGTATCTAAGTGTTCGAGTAGCCATGAATGCGGAATTAAGATGTTCATACAAGTCCTTAAAATTGCTCCAAAAATCGCAGATCCCCGCCGTAAATGAGGCGGATATCATCTATATTTAGGCCTGGTTTGAGCGTGTAGGTGCGCTCAATTCCCCAGCCAAAGGCGAAGCCCGTATAGACTTCTGGATCTATGCCCCCAGCCTTTAAAACATTGGGGTGCACCATGCCGGCGCCTCCAACCTCATGCCAGCCGGACTTGCAGAACTTGCACTTTGTCTCAGCTTCAGGCTGCTTTTCATTAGAGTTTTTTGACCAGTAAGCTTTCGCTGGGTGATTACCTTCTGGGTTTAAAACTCCAGTCCCTCCACAAATATGACAACTAAAATCGACCTCAAATGATGGTTCTGTAAATTGGAAGTGAAAGGGACGAATTCGACTCTTGGTGCCAGGGCCATAAAATTCCTGAGCAAAGTAATCAAGGGTTCCCTTGAGGTGCTGAATATTAATTCCCTTATCTACGACTAAGCCTTCAAACTGGTGAAACATCTGCGTATGAGTGGCATCTTGCTGGCGACGATAGCAGCGGCCAATATTGACCATCCGGATTGGGGGCGTGGAGTTGAGCCGTTCCATCTCGTGAACTTGGCCATTAGAAGTATGGGTGGTGAGTACGACTTTGCCAAGTTTTTTATCAATTGGCGCTTCGACGAAAAACGTCTCCCACTCGTCCCGAGCTGGGTGATTGGGTGGCATGTTCAAGGCTTCAAAGACATAGTGGTCCCAGTCGACTTCGGGGTAGCGAACGCGAGTAAAGCCGATTCGTTCAAAAATCTGGGTGATTTCTTCCATAGCCTGAGACACGGGATGCATGTGACCGACCACTGGCTTAACACCTGGAATGCTCAGGTCCACCCAAGCGGCGACCTGATTCTGAGCTTGCTCTTGAAGATGGCGTTGGAGCTGCTTTTCTAAATACGTCTTCACGTCATTGAGTAGCTGGCCGGCTTCTTTTCGATCTGCTGCTTCGAGGTTCTTCATCACTTGGGCCAGCTCATTGAAGTAGCCTTTTTTGCCCAGATACTTGGTTTTTCGTTCCTCACCAGTCGTTTGTTCGAATGAAAGTTGGGCTTTTAAGTCAGCAATTCTTTCTCGGAGCTTACTTAAGGAAAGAGTGGCTTTTTCAGCCTTTTCCTTCGTCTTTTCTGGTTCTGGAACTTCTAGTTGCGCTGTTTTTCCTGGCGCAGTAAGCGAGTAAATAACTCTCCATGAGCTTTCTTTAAGATCTACTCCGACAATCGTAATTGGCCAACTTTCTCCGGTACCACTCAACTGAGTCCCACCATCAGGCATGGCAGGATACTTACCAATCTGGACAATTCTCAGCTCTTTATTTTTAGGCAAGTCGAAAGGCAATTTAATCTGGCGTCTCACCAGCTCTTCATAGCTCACCATTTCGGAGGTAATTGGCACTGCACTTTCGACAATTTCGTTGACGGCAGTTTGAATTTTACTCACCGCCACAGCTGAGACTTCGGTGGAAAACTCAATGTACATTTTTTTGCTAATCCCATGATTTCCATCAATGCTTTTACTCTCAGGTAAAACATTTTTTACTGCTTGATCTACGATATGACCAGCGGTGTGCTGCTGCATATGTTGATAGCGGAGTGGCCAGAATACCTCTAGAGTGACCGTTTCACCTTCTTTTACTTCTCCAACTAACTTCCCATTATGTAAGACTTCCCCGCCGTTATATGAAACATGAGAAACTGCCAGATTTCCTAGTTCGGCAATAATGGAACCCTGATCCGCTGGCTGTCCCCCACCTTGGGGGTAAAAAAGGGTCTGGTCGAGGATAATTCCGGTCTGGGGACCATCTCGTAAGACTTGAATGACTTTGGCAGTCGCAGTTTGCTGATACGCTTTAGAAAAGTAGAGAAGTTTGGTTGGCATAGGCGTACTCAGATTATACTGTTCCTTTCATCATATGGTAGTTCTTAAACCAAAATCCCCGCTGTGTGCGGGGATCTTTTATTGTTTTTTAAGTAAATGCTACCCGCGCACTTTATTGATAATGGTGGTAAAGGTAGTAAAGTCAGTGACGGCAATATCAGCCAAGATCTTACGGTCTAGTCCAAGGTTGGCTTTTTTGGCTAAGTTAATGAATCTTGAGTAGTTCAATCCAATACCCATGGTGTTTAGCGCAGCACTGATGCGAGTAATCCAAAGAGATCTCATGTCACGCTTGCGCAGCTTACGACCGATGTAGGCGTATTGGCCAGCATGCAGATCAGCTTCTTTCGCATGCTTGTAGAGTCTGTTGTTGGCGCCGCGAAAACCTTTGGTACGATCAAGTACTTTTTTGTGTCGGCGGTGTCGGACGGTTCCGGTTTTTGTTCTTGGCATATCGTATCCTTGTACTCAAAAGTTTATCTAAGTCCTAACATGTGTTTAATGCGGCGTGCCCATTTGCCGGTCACCTCAATTGGTTTGCGAGAGGCACGAATGGCTCTTTTGTTTTTCTTGCGGCGTAAGTGTCGCATGTTTTGAGAACGACGCAGAACTTTACCAGTTCCAGTGATCTTAAAACGCTTGACAACTCCTGATCGAGTTTTCTGCTTATACTTCTGCATAAAATCCTTACAGCTTACTTCTATTTTTTAGAGGGCATTAACTGTGCTAACAGTTTTTTGCCTAACATCTTCGGATAGATCTCAACTGTCGCGATCTCTGCGGTTTGCGCAAAGACTTTGTCAAATTGCTCTCGCCCGAACTCTTGTTTCGTAATCGTTCGACCCTTAAACTCTAAAGTTAATCGAACTTTATCGCCTTTTTTTAAGAAATCAATAATCTTTCTTAATCGAGTTTGAAAGTCGCCTTCGCCCATAAATGGTGTCAAGCGAACTTCTTTAATTTCTTGTGCTTTTGACTTTTTCCGCCCTTCTGCTTTTTTTTGTTGCAGTTGGTAGCGGTACTTGGCCAAGTTTATGATCTTCGCGATCGGTGGTTTTGCCGTTTCAGTGACAAGCACCAAATCTTTTTCAAGTTCACGCGCTTTTTGCAAAGCGTCTCGAGTGGGCATGACCCCAATCATTTCGCCCAAATCATCAAGCACCCGTAACTCCGGGAACTGGATGTTGTTATTTGCGGTCACCCGAAATTGTGGCTGGGGCCGCTGAAATGGTTTTCTCCTAATCATGAACTCGGTAAAATTCCTTTCGTTCACCGACTATTAGTCGATCAATAAACGAAGATGTATTATTACACGCTACTGCCTGGAAATCTAGGGGTCAGCTGAAGGAGTTATTTACATACTGATTATGGTCAACCGAAAGAAGCTGGAGTATTGCTCAGCTCAAGAAATTTCTGTATAACTATTGTATTCAGAAAAGTAAAAATGCTTGAAAGGAATGTATGGCCGCCCCCAAATCAAAGAAGAGAGTTGTTGCACCAGTCGCAAAATCGAGAAAAATTGCTTCCCGCAGGAAAGTTTCTACCACGAGTACTCGATCTGCTTCAGTCCACCCACTGCATAAGCATTACTTCCTAGAAGAGCAAGAAGAATTTCTCAACAAACATCCATTGGTTCGAATTGCGATCACGATTTTTATTATGACGGTGGTCTTCTTCTTGATCGTGGTGTTCTTGAGTCGCGATGCATTATTGATGATGTAACTTCATCAACTTAGAAACTTTTTATAAAATAACACTCTCAGGTGCCTCTTCTTTGTCATATGGGATGACGAAGAGGTCTTGGTTGTAGTCATTCAAGCCCACAAACTCTGCTTCTCCTCTGAGAATTTTTTCATACGGTTCGCAGTTGTGACAGCCCGTCCCTTGAGGGCACTTAAAGCGTTCTAACTTACGGGCTAGCTTCATTTCTTTGGCGATCTTTAAGACGCGCTCCTTAGCTGTCTCCAGATCTGGTAGAGGTTGTTCGAGCATCTCATCGTTTCGATCCAGATACCAATAGCAGACTTGGTTTACGGTACGTTTTTGACAGTTGGCTACTAGTAAGTGATAGATCGGTAGCTGTAAGGAGTCGGTATTTTCTTCATTCTTGCCAGTTTTAAAGTCCACAATACTGACGCTGTCTGTATCTGGGAAGTACTCGAGCCAGTCAATCTTGCCACACAGAATAATGCCGTCTTCTTCTGACAGCCAGTAATGAGGAAGGTCCATCTTAATTTTTACCGCCAGGTTTTTAAGTGGGCCAGGGTGCTCCATGACGCGACGGATCATGGCTTCACCGCGCTGTTTGTAGCGAAGCTCTTGCTCTGGAGTACTAAAGCCGCCTTTTCGTCCGCTGACTTTGTCCCAAGCTAGGTTGAACTTCATGAGTAAGGGCTCGCGGAAACGCTGGTCTACTGGCAAGACAGAAAGTGCTTCAACTACTTCATGTACTGTCTGTCCTAGTGCCAACGCAGGTGAAGTGATGCTCATTTTATGACCATTTTCTGGATTTTTGTAGACGTTATGCAGGAAATAGGCACGCGGGCACTTAATGAAGTCCCCAATCGATGAGTGGGATACCCATACAGCTGAAAATTTATCACTTGGCATGGCGGTATTGTAGCCTAGTTCGCTACCAAATAGTTTTCTGGCTAATGTCAGCCCGGATCTTTTCGATCACGTTCTCGACCGACATCTCGCCATCATTTTGCCGACCGCGTCGCCTAACGGCGACTGAGTGATTCGCTGCCTCAGTTTTGCCTAACACCAAGATATAGGGAACTTTTTCTCTTTCTGCCTTCCGGATTCGATTTTGCATCGACTCGGCTTCGTTCCAGTTCTCTACTCGAATATTGGCAGCCCGCAGCGCATCGGCAATTTCTTGAGCATAGCCATGCTGGTCTTCTGAGATCGGTACAATTACTGCCTGCACTGGTGACAACCAAACTGGGAAAGCACCACCAAAGTGCTCGATTAAAAAAGCCATAATACGCTCAATCGCCCCAATCGAAGAACGGTGAATCACAATTGGTTCTTGCTCCTGCCCTTGTTGGTCAATGTAGCGGAGTTTAAAGCGCTTTGGCAT
Source organism: uncultured Pseudomonadales bacterium (assembly GCA_964570365.1). Taxonomy (GTDB): domain Bacteria; phylum Patescibacteriota; class Microgenomatia; order UBA1400; family PJMF01; genus CAZMXT01. The sequence goes on from CAZMXT010000007.1 coordinate 31,603, forward strand.
CACAAAGTCATACTGGACCGTGAACGCAGTTTCTTCTTTGCCGTGGACATTCTTCATCTGGACGTCGATTTTGGGACCGTAGAAAGCTGCTTCGTGCTCTGCTTCAAAAGAAATTGATTTTCGTTCAGCTAAAACTTGACGTAAGACATTCTCGGCAAAGTCCCATGAAGCATCGTCCTTGAAGTACTTGGTTTCATCAGCTCTGTCCCCTAATGACAGACGGTAGCGGTAGTTTTCGCCTGGCTTCAAGCCCCACAAACTGGCCGCGTACTCGATTAAATCAATCACCGCATTAATTTCTTGCTTGGCTTGGTCACGCGTAGCAATAATGTGCGCGTCAGCGAGACAAAAGCCGCGAACCCGCATTAAGCCAGATAGCTCACCAGACTTTTCGTAGCGATAGAGTTTGGCTAACTCCGCAATCCGCATTGGTAACTCGCGGTAGCTGCGCTGTTGAGACTTATAGATCTCAAAGTGATGAGGGCAGCTCATTGGTCGGAGCATGAACTCCTCGTCATCAATCTTAATGGGCGCGTACATCGTGTCTTTGTAGTACGGGTAGTGACCTGAAGTTTTGTAGAGGTCGAGTAAGGCGATATCTGGAGTGTAGACATGTTGGTAGCCACGTTTGAGTTCCTCATCCACCACGAATCGTTCGAGCTCACGGCGAATCGTCGCACCTTTGGGTTTCCAGAGCGGCAGCCCCTTTCCAACTAGGTCTGAGAAGGTAAAGAGTTCGAGCTCTGCGCCCACTTTGCGGTGGTCATTTTGCTTGGCTTTTTCCAGCTGAGCAAGGTGTTCATCGAGCTGAGCTTTATCAGCAAATGCAGTGCCATATATACGAGTCAACATCTTATTTTTCTCGTCACCGTGCCAGTACGCGCCAGCGACAGAAAGCAGCTTAAACGCTTTGACTTGGCCGGTGGAGTCTGCGTGCGGGCCACTACACAGGTCCACCATCGAACCAGGCTGATTTGGCTCGCCAGTCCAATAAATGCTGACTTTTTCTCCCCGCGCTGCGATTGCGTCGAGCCACTCTAGTTTGTAGTGATTATCCTTAAAAAGCTCTTTGGCTTCGGCGACGCTCACCTCCTGATTGATCATCGGCATGTTCTTGTTGATGATCTTCCACATCTTCTTCTCAATGGCAGAAAAGTCTGACTCTGAGATGACCACTGGGTCTTTACCCACCGGACTATTATCAAAGTCAAAGTAAAAGCCCTCATCGGTGGCAGGTCCCATAGCGAGCAAGACATCTGGGTAGAGCTCTTTGACTGCTTGATGGAGAGCGTGTTCTGCGGTATGGCGAAGCTTCCAGAGTGAGATCTCTTCTGCGGATTTTTTTTCTAGTTGCTGGTGTAATTTTTGTGACATGTATTCCTTTTCTTTGGGTTGAGGGCACTTTTTTTAAATCGTAAATGCGTAACTCCTATTGTAACGAATAAAAATAAAAAAACCTCCCTGGGAGGAGGTTCGCGTTATTCTCTTTATTCCACGCAGACTACTCCCCCACAGGGCCAAGAGTTATAGTAGTGGTAGTAAAAATATTTTTCACTCTCATTGTTTTGTGATTATACAACATGAACTGGACATGGTAATAATGTAGTATGGTTATTTTGCTGATCCTCTTAGTTGCGTTGCTGATCGTAGCCGCAATTCACAGCGACCCCTACGCTGCTTGGAGCCGGGTACGACTACCTTTTGTTTCAGAGGTGATGCCAACTGGAGAGCTTCTTGTAAAAAAAGTACGTCAGCCAGTGTTTCTGTTTTTCTTTTGGATACGTTTCTTAGCGAAGTTAAAGTCTGGCGTACGAATCGTTTGGTATGGCTTGCTGGGTGAAAAGGTACTCAATGGCAGCGAAGCCGAAATTATTGAGCAGATCCATGCTGAGCGTTTTGACCCGACCAAACCCTACGTGATTACTGGCTCTCACTACTCTGACTTATATATGAGGAATTTGGGGGTATTTTTTAATGCATTGGTGGACCCTCGCCTACCCAGCTCTGAAAAGGATTGGCAAAATCGTCAGCGAATCGCACTCCAAACATTAGTCCTGGATCTGGAGTTTTTACGTGACCATGGTAAAGCAGTAACGACGATTACCCCTTTAGGGCAATTTAATTTTAGTGGAGTAAATTTTTACACCGAGCCCTCAGATTCTTTGTTCGCCGTACTCTATACGTTATGTGCGCTGAGAGATGAAAAATTTATTGAAAATTGTTTTCCCGCAGAAAAGTTGGTCCTGGCAAAGAAATTAAGAACGCAGCAAGCTGCCGATGAGTTGTTGCGAGAGTATAAATCTGTTCTGGAAAAAGTAGTCCAAGAATATCTAGAGAGGATCATTGATCCTGTGACGCAGCTGATTCGCCGGGATATTCATCTATCTAGTGCGCGAGACGGGGTGAAAAGATGTTCCTCTTTTTATGATAACGTGATTGCTTGGGCGACTGCGAACTTGGCGAAGGAGTTGGAGTTAAAAATTCATTCAGTACTTCCTAGGGAGGATTGGAGAGAGAAAATTTTGGAAATGTTCTGGAGTGAAGAGGTGGGAATTTTTCGAGATGACTTATCAGAATCTCGGCTAGAACCAAGCTTTTCGGCTGATAGCTTTATTGTCTTATCTACGAAATTCCTGGAGCCTGACGATAAAACTGATCGTCAAAAGCTGATAAAAATGATTGCGTATGTTCAGTCACAAAAACTAGATCAGCCCTTCCCACTTCGATACAGCAAGAGCGATACTCAAAATGCAATGCATCTGGCAGTAAAGCTATTTGCGCCAGCCTACATGGGCAGTGGGATCTGGAGCCATTGGGGTATGGAGTATGTGAAGACGTTGATTGGATTGGCAAAATATAAACCTGAGTACCTAGTTTGCGCAAGAAAACACTTAAAAGCGTATGGCGAGAACATAGAAAAATTTGGTGGCTATCCCGAGCTGTATGAGTCAAATGGAAATATTTTTAAAACCATTTTAGTGAAGGCGGTTTTACACACAGGCTGGGTGGTAAATTACGAGCAAGCAAAGATGCTGTTTTCCTCAATCTCTGGTAAAATACAAGCTCATTAGTGATATGAACTCTTAGCTCAGTTGGTTAGAGCGCCACATTGACATTGTGGAGGCCACAGGTTCGAGTCCTGTAGAGTTCACCATTAAGATTAATATCGACCCTTTATACCACTACCACGCAGTTTTCATGAATGTATTAAACAGCTCCAATTTGAGGAGTAAACATCTAGTCGATTTTCAGGGCCTTAATCCTAAGGCTACTGCAGTTGAAAAAAGCTGACAAAATCCCGAGTCAGAGCATCGTCCACAAAATTCCTGATTTCTTGAAAAAAACCTTTTAAGTACTAAGTCACCTTTATAATTTCCCCAACGATTGCGCAGTGATCACTGACACCAGAGACGACGCCCACTTTTTTAGCGGTGTACGCACGAGTAGTTAAGAGAGCATCTACGACTACTTCCAGATTCCCTGCATAGTGACGCTCGCCATCAATCGTAGTTCTTACTTCGGGAGGAACTTGGTCGGTATATTTTTGGCTCAAGTGGGCAAACGCTTCTTCCCCCCTTGGCGCATTCAGATCACCACACAGCACAAACTCATCTAGTTCGTCTAAAGCGCTGACAAGTTTGGGTAAATCGGTCCGCTGTTGGTCATTGGTTTTTCCATCAGGAGTCCAGGTGAAGTGGGTGGTGGCAATTTGGTATGTTTGCTCATCTTTGGTGATTACACCAGATAGTACGGCTCTATTCACTGAGTTGGGGTGTCCATCTACAAACTCGGGAATTTGATTCGCAGTACCAACGTAGTAATTTGCTGTAATATTGGGGATCGGTAGCCGTGTTAAAAGTGCTACCCCCCATAAACCAGCAGGCTCAATACCATACTGATTAGCGGTGACGACATTGCAAAAAGGGGCAAAAGCGACTTTTACACCGAGCTGATCTTCAAACTGAGGAATATCTCGAGCAAAAAACTCCTGCAAGCAAATAACATCTGGCTGACGAGCTTTCAAAAAAGGAAAGATTAAGTCTAAATGTTTGCTGCCTTCACAATTGAGGGAGATAAGTGAAAGGGAGGTTGCCATATGCTAACTGAAGAAATTTAACCGCCGGAGTTACTAACAGCAGAATCTAGATTATCAGCTCCTGCATGGACTGCTCTTGTCCTGTGGTGGCTCTTCAGTTTTATTTGAGGATTGCCTGGTGGGCCTTTTTCTCGTTTCCCTTTTGCTGCAAAATCCCAAGATTCATTATTACGTAGCTCAGATTTTACAACAAGCTTCCATTCCTTAAGCAGTTTTATAAAGTAGTGTTTCAGGCCTTTTCCCTCAGTACCTTGACTGGTAATCTCACCCATTACAGGAATTTCCAGTTCTTGACGCTGGAGATGTTCCTGTTGCATCTGAGCGTACAACATTTTACGAGTTCTCTCAAGATCTTGTTTAACCTTTTGCTCTTTTAGACTAAAAACATGATGCTCGTTTACAGGTGCAACTCTTAAGTGTTGGGTTAAAGCTTCTCTTTGTCTTTTAGCTTTTTCAGCTTGCTCAGTGACAGTCAGAGGCTTCGAATCTGGGTATGGCTGGGAAAGGGGATCATCAGAATTAGGTTGTGTACTACCCCGAGCGTTATCCAGTGCTTTCGCAAAAAGATTTTCCCCTACTGAAGAAGTACGATTAGCTGATGAAGTTCCAGTAGACATGGTATGCAAAAGACACCTTGATATAAGCTAGGAAATTATTTTTCTAGATTACACACACCAGTGGTGTATTTTCAATGAGAATAATCTTCCGATTATAGGCCTAAATACTCAAGATGTCAATAAATCAAGTATATATCAATTTTTCGAAAGTGAAAGAAGAAACTTTGCTACTTTTTGCTTTAGTAGAGTGCTAAACACTGCAGTTCGGTAATCAGGATTTTGAAGCAGCTCATCAGTAATTTTTCCGCCGGCCATGGTGGTGAGTGTTTTGTCTATTTCTTTGTCTTCCACAGTAAACTTTTCTGCCTTGGCTATTTCAGCCAAGATGAACTCGATCTGCAAAGCAGAAACACCAACGGCCATGTATTCTTGACGAAGTTGGTCTGGCGTGAGCTGACGAGATTTTAAGTAATCATCAACTGAGAGCTTTAATTGAGTAAGTTGATTGAGTAATCTATCTAGGTCTCGATTGGCCTCTCGGCGGACGAGTAGCTCAGGAATCTGAGGATTAATCTCTTCTACGAGAGCCTTAAATATATATCGAGTAGTAAAGTCTTCTTTTTGCTGATCAGTTAAAGTTATCGGAGTTGCAGGGATTTCTGAAGTTTCTTTTTTTTCTGATATCGCTGGGACTTTTTCCTCGCCTACCTTTTCAGCCAGCTTCTTTTCTTCCTCAACGATATCTTTTTGGGACGCTTGAATCGCTTCGATGACGACTGGTCGGTATTGACCTAAGGTAATACTGGGGCGAACGGCGAAGTAGACCGTGATTTCCCAATCTTGCCCCTTTTCAGCTTTTACGGGCTCAATCTCTGGTTGAGTGAGTGGGAGCTGCTTGGTTTTCTCAAGCTCAGCAGTGTAAACAGGAGGGAGAACTTTTTGCAAAGTGCGTTCCAAGACTGCACTCTGGTCTACTCGCTCTTCAGCCATAGCAAAAGGCAGTTTTCCCTGGCGGAAGCCATCGACTTTAATCCGCTGGGCCAAGGCTTTGACAGCATTGGTATATGCTGGTTCAACTGTTGCCCAAGGAATAGTGAGAGTTACTTGGCTATTTGGGGCAATTGGTAACGACTTTTGGTCAGCATCAGCTTTTGGGGTTTGGTTCGAGGTTGTTGGGGTGGTTGGCTTTTTAGTCATGGCGCGAATTATACCTTATTCTTCCATAAAAAAACCCACCCACCTTTTCAGGTGAGTGGGTAGTCTTTTCTAAGGTACTAGGTACCGAAGTTTTTTACCAACAAAGATTTTTAGTATCCTCGTTGACCGCCTCGGTCGTTACCGCCACGGTTGTTATAACCGCCGCGACTTCCGCCACCGAAACTACTTCGACCTCCTCTGTCACCTCCACCAAATCCACCTCGACTGCCACCGCGATCCTCGCGTGGGCGTGGGGGTTGAGCTACGTTGACTGCCAATTGGCGGCCATCGATGTCTTTTTGATGTAAACCTTCGATTGCAGCTTGCGCTTCCTCTTCGGTTGACATGGTCACGAAACCGAAACCTTTAGAACGTCCGGAGAATTTGTCTGTTAAGACAACTGCATCCTCGACATTTCCGAACTCCGCAAATAATTGACGGAGATCTTCAGAGGTTAGGTTCCAACTTAAGTTCCCTACAAACATTTTGCGAGGGTTAGTTTGACCATTACTTTGGTTACTTGGGGGACGAGAAAAACCTGATTGAGATGATCCAGATTGGTCATTTGATTGATCCATCTGAGCATCTGTATTGTTTTGATCCATTAAATATTCACCTCTTTTCTAAAAAGAGGCAAATCGCGAGTGAGCTTGAGGAAACACATCGACCAGAACGTGGCGAAGGTAACAAACCTGCTCCATTGCCTTGTTCTACACCTTCATGACATTTCATTCTTACGAACGGACCTGATAGGCTGAACACTATATTAAATAACTTCCGCAATTATACAGCCTTCCCTTCCAGAAGATAGAATGAGATTCACTTGGACTATTTCTGCCTGACAACAATACGTCGAGCGTGTATACTCAACAGCTGTTGTCGTTCACTCGAGCACTTAAGGAGAAACTATGTCTACCCCTACCTTACTACACGTGATTTGTGATTATGCACCCAACGGAATGGAGTTTGGGGAAATTAGTAGTCGTCTCCACCTTCACTTAGCAGATCCTCATGGTGTCCGAATTCACCCTACCTCAGTCCCCTCTTTAGATACCATGGCAATTGGCTTTGTCACCGCGCAGTACGCTTTTGCACCTCATAATGGCAAGATGGTCATTTATGGCAATGCTGCACCGCGGCGCGATAAAAGTAAAGCCAAAAAAGACAACAGCGATAACGGAATTAAGTACGCCCGCCTCGATAATGGTGTAGAGATTATCAATGTGTACTCTGAGTATGCGTTTGGTTTCGTCAAAGATCACATTGTTGAGTACCGAGATATTGATTGTCCAAATGGTGGCTCACAGTTTCGTTCTCGCGATTTCTTCCCTGAGCGAGTTGCCCAGCTGGTAAATGGTGATCGTTCAATCTTGACCAAAGAGTTGGATATCAACGACATTCCCGAGATCCCCAATAATTTAGTGTCCTGGACTGATGGCTTTGGCAATATCAAGACCACCATGCGTCGTTCTGACTTGGATGCACTTGGCTTAAAAAACGGCCAAAAAGTACAAGTGATCTTAAATGGCGTTAGCATGCTGGGAATTATTGCTGAAGGTGGCTTCTCAGTTGATCGTGGTGTGCTAGCTGTGAATGCTGGTTCCTCAGGATTTGAGAACCCCTTCATTGAGCTTTTTCTACGCGTCCACCACATGAGAGAGAAAACCGCAGCTGTGCGTTTTGACTACCCAGAAGGTGGCACTGAGTTAGAAATTAAGCCATTAGAGTAATATGACCCCTCAACTGAAAGCATTTGTGGCGGCTCACACGCCGTTGGTGCTTGAGGAAATTCGCAATTTTTTTACTGAACAGAAAACTGCTTCTGATCTGGCTCCCCATTTTCTCCATTCATTGGAAAATATTGAAGAGTTTGTGTTGCGTGGTGGTAAGAATGTTCGCTCGTTACTGACAATTTTGGCTTTTCGCCTAGGAGGTCAAACTGATGCAGCCATCTATCAAGCTGCGGCTGGAGTTGAACTTTTCCACAAGCATATTCTCAATATTGATGACATGGCTGATCGAGACGAACAACGATATGGTGGGCCGACTTTACAAAAAAAATATGAGCAAGAGTTTAACACTTGGCAAGATGCCGCTCATCATGGTCGTTCTTTTGCGGAGATTGATGGGACGTTGCTTGGTTCATTTGCGTTTGAATTAGTACGCACATCTCAGTTCTCTCCTGAAAAAATCTTGGCGGTGATGGAAGTGATGAATAGAACTATGTACTGGAGGACGGTCATGGGTTGGCAAATTCACTATTTTCAAAATTATCAGCCTCTCGTTGAGGCAAATGAAGAAGAGTTTTTGCGTGGGATGGACTTAGTGAGCTCTGAGTACACTTTTGTAGCACCTTTAAAAATTGGTTTAATCTTAGCTGGCAAGTCTGAGGATGAAGTACTGAAATCTGCACTCATGACGTATGCGCAAAAAGTAGGCAGAGCGTTTCAGATTCAAGATGACATTTTAGGAGTGTTTGGAGATACAGAAGAAACAGGTAAGCCTGTTGGTAATGATATTCGTGAAGGCAAGAAAACCTTACTGCTGCAACGAGCGTTCCAGAATGCTTCTCCCGAAGACAAGAAATTTTTAGTGGCGGTCTGTGGTCAACCTTTAGATCAAGAACAACTAGAAAAAGTCCGGCAGCTGATGAAGCAAACGGGCGCTTTGCAATATTCGCAAGAAATGGCAGCTCAACTAGTACGTGAAGGGCTCCTGGCGATCTCCCCTCTTCATATCTCTGAAGAAAAAGCAGTGCTGGGCGATCTGTCGGAGCACGTTATTGAGCGTAAAAAGTAAGTTCTCAAGTTGCGCTTTGGTAAGCGGCTCATGTATATTGAGTTATGACTTCCCCCGATCAAGAGCCGAGCCCATCTGCGCAATGTTGACTTTGAAAAAATTGCTATGATGCATGAAAGCTTACTGAAAGGGAGTATTGAGTATGAAGAGTTATTCTGTGGCTTAGTCATCATTCTAAACAACATGCTTACGAGATACCGTACTTTAAGAGAAGTAGGCCCTGAGGATGTATTAAGACTAGAAAGGTGCCAAGAAGCCGTAGACTTTAAAGTAGGAACGCTTAGGTCAAACCTAGTTCAGTGGATCTCATTTTTTTCTAGAATCCCAGCTTCCCTTGAAAACAAGGTTAATTTGGCAACGCTCTTACTTAGTTTACACTCCGAGGTCATTAACTACTTAACGTTAAAAGTGCTTTACGAGGGAATATTTGCTAGGCAAGGTGAAAACAATAAAGGAGAAATAGAGGACTTTATTTTTACGCCCACACATGTCTGGGGAGGTAGATTGGATGAGATTGAAGCATTACTTGAGGATCACGAAGGGTCACAGTCTGATATATATCAGATTTTTAGAAAGAAATGGGCTCAATCCTTAACAGCGAGTATTGCGGCAGCTGTAACTCTCAATCCTGAAGCTGCCCATACTCAGATTCAGGAAGTGCAGAAACCTTTTCAAGGTTATACCTCAGGGAATGTGGCTTAGTCAGGCTTTATAGAAGAAGCAGTTCCTTACTGAGCTGGCCCAGTAAGTGATTGAGCGAGGGATGTAGCTAGCCAATACTTTTTCTCAGAACTGCCGCTTCATTAATCAAGTCGTGTGGGTTTTCACCTTTTTTTAGTTGGGCAATAATTTTTCCTACCACCTCCGCATGAAGCACTTGCTCTTTGGTGATCGGGCCAACTTTGTGGCCGAGGTACTCCTCGACTGCGGCAATTTCTTTAGCAAGGTGGTTCAACCCCAGCTCGGCTAGACTTTCTTTGCGAACAAAACCGCCAGCAAACTCTAATGAAGTTCTTAATGTTTGGTAGATCTCACCTAAGGGTTTTAAAAGTTTCTTTTTCTTGGCTAGAGAAAGTCCTATTCCAGTCCCAAAAAATTCAGGGGGAATTCCTAGTGAGTAACATGCCCCAGTGAAGCCAATCGCGCGAGGCATTTTGAGTTTCCCCACCTCGCGGGAATACCCAAATAGGCCAATGTGCTGGACGCGCTCGCGGCGTTTGGGAATGGATGGTGCTATTTGTTGTATCCATGGTGCCATTTCGGTCAGAGCTACTTTATACGGTGCTTCAAATACTTTAATCAGCTTCTTAATGGTGGCTAAGGCTGCTGACGTGAGCTTTGGGGCTTTCGTTTGAGCGAGCAAAGACTTCATCTGCTGAATCGCTTGAAGGACTGTTTCGCGGGGGTGGTCATAACGAAAGGCAGATTGAATTACCAGCGTTTTGACGCCAGCAAATTCTTTAATAAAATCCGCATAACTCTCTGGGGTTAGGCCTCCGCGGAATGGTAAGGATCCTGGTGCAATAATCGGATAGAGCGCAATGCCAGTTTCTTCAGAAAGTTCACGACATGCTGCCAGCGCACATTTAATTGCCAAAGTAGTGGGCACAATTCCGGAGTTCATCGCAGGATCTGAACGGGCAAAAAAAGGACGTAAATAGATAGGTGCAGGAAACATTTTTTGGTACAAAGTAATGTATTGTTTGAGAATTTTTTTGACATTCATCATCACTTGTACACTTTCAAAAAGTGGGATGACTTCTAGAGACACTTCTGCATATTCATCAGCGCCGAAATTTTTCTTTACATGCTGACTTAATCGCGCGAACTTTTTGTGAAGTGAGATGAGCTCTTTGGCCGTTTCAGTCATTGGCAAAATAATTTCAAAAAGTGGCGAATGTGAAAAACCAGAGCTCTGAGCAGTGTGTTGCCCCGATAACATCACCATAAAAGCGCGGGCTAAGCGATATCCAGACTCTATCCGTGGATTAGGAATTCTAAAAGTCAGAAAAATATCTTTTCCCAACTGTTTGTCACTAAAATAGTGTGAATACTCTCCGAGAAATCGTTCAATTACAGCCTCGTCGACGAGCTTCCCCTCCCAGTCCCACATCAGCTCATCAGCTTCTAACTCTGAGAACATCAGGTGTGCTTCTTTAATTTCATCATGCGTTTTAATCAGCGGATTATCTTGCCAGTACGGAGGCTTTGCATTATCTGGATGTTGAGAGAACATGACGCTGGGAATCGTGCGTAAATGGTTCATTGAGTTCCTATAAATTTTTTTAATCTGCTGACACCCTCTTGCAAAGTTTCAAAAGAAGCCGCATAGCTCAAGCGAACATATCCGGGACTCAGAAACGCTTCGCCAGGAACAACCGCCACTCCTGCTTGAGTGAGAAGTGCTTGGGTCCACTCTGTTGTGCTCGTATACTTTCCTTTTAATAACTGACTGACATCAAGAAAAAGATAAAACGCTCCGGTGGGCGCACTGACTTGAATGCCCATGATTGCTCTAAACTCATTTAATAAAAAATCACGTCGCTTCTTAAATTCATTGGTCATTTGTGACACTTGTAGCTGATCCCCGGTTAGTGCTGCAACTGCTGCCTTTTGACTAACGGATGAAGTTCCAGAAGTGGTCTGACCCGCGAGTGAAATGAGTCCTGCCACCACATCTTTTGGTCCAGCAGCATATCCAACTCGCCAACCGGTCATAGCATAAGCTTTGGAAAAACCATTCACGGTAATGGTGAGGTCTTTTATTTCCTGACCAAAGGAAGCGATGGAGCAATGCTCACCTTCGTAAATAATTTTTTCGTAAATCTCATCTGAGATGGCATAAAGTTGGTGTTTTACGCACAGCGCGGCAATTCTTCCTAACTCGTTTTTTGGAATGACCGCACCGGTTGGATTACAGGGACTATTCAGAATTACTGCTTTGGTTTTTTTCGTAATATGATTTTCAAGATCAGTGGCAGTCAAGATAAACGGTGGTTGAAGTGGAAATGTGATCGGGGTGGCTCCTGCCAACCTCACTTGTTCTGCGTAGGTCGCCCAGGTTGGGGTCGAAATCAAGACCTCGTCGCCTTCTTCGCAGATGACTTGAAAAATACTAAACAAAAGTTGCTTCGTCCCTACTCCTACGACGATATCACCTGGAGCATACTCTAGTTGATTATCCTTCTTCAACTTTTCTGCAATGGCCTGGCGCAGGTCAGGAATCCCTGCGGCTGGTGCATAGTGAGTAAAGCCATCATGAATAGCAGTTATTGCTGCGTGAGAGATATTTTCTGGAGTTCTGAAGTCAGGTTCTCCAACGGTCAAATTGATGATTGAGGCACCCTGACCCTGGAGTTCTTTTACTTTGGCATCCAGACTCACTGTAGGAGAAGGAGATAGAACTTGAATTCGGCGTGCTAGCATACCGCTCTCCTGACTTTTTTTAGACAGGTATTATACTAACATATTGAGGGATGTTAGAATTAGTGACTATTCTATTTGGGGTTTTTTTTATGGCAAGTTCAGAGTCTCAGATAGTTGATCAGTACGGTACACAGGAGCATAAGTATATAGTGGGAAACTCGATGAGTATGGGCTTCCGTAAGGAAGTTTTATTTCCTTTTTGTGAAGAAGTTGCGAACCTCAACTGTGGTGCGCAAGCAGTTGGAGATATAGCATCTGGAGCCGGTTTAGCTGCAGGATTAATGAGGCTTGAATTTGAACGTCTGGGAACAGATTATCGTATAATTGAGACAGATATTTCGGAATTAGGACTTTCACTCTCTAAAGGTGAAAGAGCGAGAGCACTTGCTCAAGAGCTTCCTTTCAAGAAGGAGGGGTTTCGGGCTTTACTCTTTAAAGATGCAATGGTTCACATTCCAAAGGAAGAGCGAAATCATTTATTTGAAGAGTTTGGAAGAGTTCTCGCCCCTGGTGGTATTCTGTTAGTTGTTACACAAAGAATTTTCCCAGGGTTTTATACCTACTGTGTAGACGGCGGCGATAACCTTCGGATGAAACTGATCCTTAATAAAAAACAATACTTACGCTCGAAATCAGAAAAAGAATCTGATCCGCGAATTTCTGAGATTGGTCCGCCCTATTATACAACTACCCCGTTTCTAGTCACTCAAAATGCTAAGAATGCGGGTCTGATTCTGCTCTCCCAAACCTCATGGCAGCCACAACGAGGTGAGACGGAATGGCACGATGATTCTGTTAAAAGATCTGTAATGTTGTTGCAAAAAGCCTAGGCTAGCTAAGTTTTACAACTCATCATGTAGTGCATAAATTTGAAAATCATTGCGAATCTTATCTGAATAAAGAGGCACTGTATGTCTTTTTCTTTCATCATTGAGAAGGCTTGGATCTATGCTTAATCTTTCCCTGTAATAGTCTGAGTCTTCACCAATATCTTTAATAATTAATTTCAAACAATCATCTGATTTAAGACAAATTAAGAATACTATTTTTTTATTTGGATCTATACATAAATTATATTCTCCTGGACATGGATGCACCAACGAAAGGCCACTTTCCTTTTCTAGGTAATACCAATACCCGCTTACGGTCCAGTTCATGAACTGTTCTTCATAGATAAAGTTTTTGGAGACAATAGAAGACTCAAGTAACTTTATTTTGTAATTGTTTACTCCGTAGGTACTTTTTAAGTACTCAATGATTGCTAAACTAGCCTCTCTTTTTAATTGCTGAGGGGAATTACCAGGATAAACAATAAAATTCACTAATCTAGGATAGAAGAGATACAGAGAAAAAAAGATGCAGACCACTGCAATCCCTGGAGAGGGTATTTTTAAGCTCTGAGCGATGTCAAAAAAGGAAAGTAACATCATGAAAGTAATTACGATTAAGGAAGGTCCTATATACCACCACCCAAACTTTAGCTGAGGAAACATGAAAAAAATGAAAAAAGCAAACAAAGAAAAGAAGACGTACGGATTAGCTATCCCCAAACGAAGTCTTGTAGCTGAAAATATCAGTAGTGTGAGAAAGCAGAGCGTTAAGACAACTGTATGAGATGTTTGTTCATGAAAAGAAATATTTGAAAATACCGTCTTGAAGCCAGCAGATGTAGTTTCAAGAATATTAACTTGAGAACTAGATTTACCTATCCAAGATTGGAAGTTGGGAATGTTAAATCCAGTCAGAATTAAAAGTGATAGAACACAAAAGTATAGTGTTAATCCTAAAAGTATTTTTTTTAGCAAAGAACTTATTTTAATAAGTGTCCAAATAAAAATTACCAAGTAGGGAATCAAAAACAAAAGCAGCATTAGATGCATGTGTAATAGAAAAAAAAGAACGACTGTTGATAGAAAAAGCGAGATGGCAGATTTTTTAGTAAATGAATGAAAAGAAAGCAGTAGTACTAGAGGGAAAAGTGCGTCAACAAAAACAGGCTGAAATAGTCTTTGACTAGAAGAAATAAAGTACGGATGTATCGCTAATGTGCTTGCAAAAACTAACCCTAGAGTTCGGCTGCGTATTAAAGTGCCTAACTTATATGATCCCAGTATTCCAATTAATGAAACGCACACTAATAAAAAAGCTACATTTTCTGGTGATTGGCCAATAACATACAGAATACCAACAGTATAAAAATATATTGAAGAGTTCTGTAGCAACCCCATACCTGCATTTGCATATGGTCGGATATCTCTAGTGAAAATCTTATCGTGAGCCAAATGCTTTCCAACGATAAGGTCCCGATCTCCATCAACGCTAAAATGGACATTTGAGCTCAAGTTAGTTAATCGTAATGCTAGTGCAAGCAAAAGAATGATGAAAACTAGAATAGATTGTTCAAAATCTTTTTTAAAAATTGTAGGCAAGGATTGGTGGCAGCGAATTAATAGCTTATGCAGAGAACTTTATTAAAGAGTATGGGAAGGCAGATTTGAATTCTTATTTTTGGAGGATTGGGCTGGATTTACCCTCGTCAGTCTCATATTTCGGGTTTAATTGAAGAATTCACTTGATGGAGCAACTTGTTTCTCGTCCCTAGCCAACTACAATATCACCTGGAGCATACTCTGGTTGAGTATCTTTTCTGCAACTTTTCTGCAATGGCCTGGCGCAGGTCAGGAATCCTCACTTGTAGAGCAATAGATATGCAAAGAAATGGTGCTCTGTTTTGTGTATTATAACGTCGATAGAATAAAAATGTAGAAATAAAGGCTTTTTATGATACCTGAGACAGAAATCCAATCTGCAGATGATGTTAAAGCAACCGAAACTGACAGAAATGCTGAACAATATGCGGAAATACTTGGACTCAAAATAAAAGACCTTCAAAGACTATTAGAGAATAGAACTGTAATGGATCTTGGAGCTGGTCCTGGGGTTTTTGCTGCAAACATGGAGGCATGGAAACTCATGGGCGCGGCAGCTCCAGAGAGAGTTGATTCTTTAAACCTACGATACGCTGCAACTGATTATGCAGAGTTTGAAGCAGAAGCTTTTTCAGGTGGGAAAATGCCTCTTGTTAAACCTCCAGGGTTCATTAGAAATGTTTCAAGAAGTATTGAGCAAGCTGCTTGGAATAGTGCAAACAGGTTACTATCTATGTTTTAGAATTAAGAAAAACGCCCCTAATAAATAGGTTGTATTTAATTTAATTATGAGGCACGGGCGGGATTCGAACCCGCGAACGAAGGTTTTGCAGACCTCGCCATTGGACCGCTCTGGTACCGCGCCACAATTTTCTTCCTCAACACAGTCAGATACCTATTTTAACAACTTTTCTAGTTTAGAGATGTGCAAAATCATTCAGAGTGATGAGTTTCCATTTTTTATCGTTCACCGAAACGACTGAGATGCCGGTATTTTCAATTCCGGTTTGATACAGTGTACTCATGATCAACTCGGGGGTGGCTTCTCTTCCTAGTAGCACACAAAGCAGTATAATAGAAAGTGAAATTCCATGCGAAGTGACACATAAAAGATACGAATTGTCTTTTCCTTGACTATGATCTTCCAAAATTTGTAAGAACTCTTTTGCTCTCTCAATCACATCTGCTAGCGACTCTCCATCTTCATAACGAAAATAGGGGTTCCGTTTGTCTCTCTCATCGTGAATAACTTTAAGCGCAGCTTGAATTTCAGGGTCAGTATGAATTTTTCCGGTAATTATGCTGGCACGACGGATTTCTGAGAGCTGCGGGTACTCAACTACAGGAACGTGATGAGATTGATTAATGAACGTTGTAGTTTCTTTAGCTCGAGCCATAGGACTAGTCCAAATTTCTTGAATTGCTAAATCTTTTAAACGCTCTGCAACTTTGCTTGCCTGAACTTCACCGTTTGCCGAAAGAGAAGATTCGGGAGTTTGATAGCGGTGTTCTTCAAGATGAGTCGTTCGACCGTGACGGATAAAGTAGATCAACATGAATCCATTCTAACAAAGTCCTGCGTTTTTTGCGGATAGCTCTGGGTTCGCTCAAAATCTTGTGATATATTCTGAGTATGAGACAACTCCGCACTTTCTTCAGAAGTTTACAGCTTTCGCTGACTCAACCATCCTATTATGCTGATGTTTTGCGGACGCGCTTTTCTTTCTCTCTCAAGTACTTTGCTTTTTTGCACTTGCTCTTAGCTCTAATGTTTGGTGTGCAGGCCGGAGTCTTAGCGAATTTGACTGATGTGCCTGCCGAAGTGAGTCGCTTTTTCCAAGCTGTTCCCAAGGACCTTGAAGTTTCTATTACAGATGGTCGCTTGTCCATTAATAAGCCACTTCCCTACGCCATACCGGCGCCCTCAGAACTTCGTCAGGCAGATGAGGGTGATTATGCAGATCTAGAGAGTTTAGTAGTCTTTGAAAGTGATCAAAAGGTTCAAGGAGTAAGTGACTTTCTCCAGTACCGAACATTTGCATTGGTCACCGAAACCCAGTTCTATGTCAGAGAAGAGGATGGAATTTCTTCTGTAAATGTTTATGAAATTCCTAAAGAGGAAGAAGCAATTTTTTTCAAGACCAATGACTTAGAAACAGCCAAGAACCAATTTCTGAACTCTGCTTTTATTAAGCAAAAGATTTATGTTCCAGTTGTAGGAATAGGTGTCGCACTTTTGACCTGGCCGCTTTTGTTTGTTGCTCGATTGATTGTGGCATCCATCTATAGCTTGATAGTGTATTTGCTGGTTAAGTTTTTCCCAACCCAGTTTGCACATGGTCAACGCATTTCTTATAAAAAAAGCATTCAAGTTTCATTTCACAGCTTAACTTTAGTAATTCTGCTTTCATACGCTTTAGACCTCGCCAACTTTGGCTTCAGGCTTGGGGGCCTATGGTACTTTCTACTCTACTTGATTTGGACGCTATTTATAATTTCTCGGGCCACACAAGCCAATACACGCTTTGCTGCAGGGGTGGTGCGAGAAATAAAGGATTCGGCAATTTTAGAACCACAATCTGTTCGCTCTTTTGCTAAAAAGCCTGCGACTTGGAAAAGTACCAAAAAAGCGAAGCGCTAAACTTTTTCTGAACTGCAAATATTCATTTTGCTATCGATACTATTTGCATCTTAAAGATTTAGTACTACAATACTGAATTTGAGTAACAAATGAGTATAGACTCATTGAGGGAACTCGATTTAGTAGAAATTGTATGGGCATACTTTCAAAAGAAAATAGAGTGAGGTGTGGACTAGCTATCGGAGCGTCTGTTCTTGGGGTCGGACTTTTACTTTA
>CAZMXT010000008.1:0-47482 GCA_964570365.1 uncultured Pseudomonadales bacterium
CACAAATCCCCGCCGTTTTGAAGAAACATTATAAAACGGCGGGGATTGCTCCCTTGAAACGCCTTACTCAATAATGATGACTTCGCCGTCCCTTATTGCCTTATATGGAATATTATTATCCTTGCAATATGCAATTTCTTTTTCAATATCTGCGGATTCGGGATGGTCAGAATCCCAGTGCGGCATAAAGGCGAAGTCGACGAAATTCAACCCGTCCCAAATAACTTCTGTCTCTTCGGGATAAGGCGTGTCAACTTTATCTACGATTTCATACGCTTTGAGGTTTGGCGTGAGAACACATCCGGCGGCACTATAACCAGCATAGAGAAAATCTTTTTGGTCGCGAAGTTCTTTCAAAATATCGTCTAGTCCGCTCAACTTCATTGCTTGCCGCAGAACAAAAACATTGCCGCCGCTGATGAAAATTGCGCCGATTTCATCGAGCTTCTTTTTTAGCTCGTCCGTCTTTCCGAAATAGTTCTGCAAGTTCACCATTTCAACTTCAAGCCCAAGTTCGCGAAGCGAACCCATATCTTTTTCGTTTCGTTTTGCGCGGCGTTCTGGGTCAGCGCCAGTAAAATCCCCTGCGTTCGGGATGTAGCCAATTTTGCCTTTCGGAACGAGATTTTTCAGTTTTTCTGTCTCGTTCCCGATTTCGTAAGATGATAGGTAATATTTCATAAAGTTATTTTAAAATTTCTTCAACCGAAGCATCAGCAAAAATTTTCATCGTATCGAATATTTTGAGGTTTTTATGACTCGGGATAAGGAGTTGTAAGTCCGTACACGCCAAAATTACACAATCTAAACCTTTATCTTCAAAGTCATTGATAATGCTAATGAGTTCCTCACGATCTCTATGTTTCTGTTGTCCAACGACAAGATTTAAAATAAACTTTCCCATTCTTGCCTGTTGAAGTTCGTTTGGAGCGACATACTCAATTCCGTTTTCAACAAAAGCATTTTCGTAAAGTTTATTTTTTATTGTCGCAGAAGTAGAAACAATACCAACTTTGCCCATTTTTTCTTGCTTGAGAAATTTAACAGTTTCCTCAACAATACTTAATACTGGAATTTTGACCGCACTTCTTATGTTCTCAATAAACACATGGAGAGAATTGCATGGCAAAACAATAAAATCTGCACCTGATTTTTCTAGTCGTTGTGCTTCTGCGGTGAGAAATGGAATGTATCGCTCCATACCCTCACTTCTCAAAATTAAATCTTCCTCAATTTGGTAAGGTAATGGAACACTTGAAATAAGAATTGCCGGACGAGCAGTTTTGTCTTTTTTGGCACACGAAAAAACAATATCGAGGTAAAACTCGGAAGTTGTCTCTGGCCCTAATCCACCAATAATTCCAATTGTTTTCATAATTTTTTATTTCAATAAATCCTCAATGGAAACACTAAGCGCCTTAGCGATTTTTGCCATTGTTTGAACACTTGGCTTAAGAACAGAGCCACTTTCCACTTTGGTAAGAGTAGTGTGCTTCACTCCCGACTTCCTCACTAAATCGTCTTGGGTCAAGCCAAGTTTCGCCCACGCGAGTCCGCGATCGTGCCCGAAGCGCAACCGAAGACCTTCTGCGGAAGCGGTGGCCTACACTTCGTGTGTGCATTAGGCAGGCGCTTTAGCGCTTGCCTGCAGGATCAAGCCTACGGCTAAACTCAACTCTATCCCATCTGCCCACCAAATCTTGCTTAAAGCAATATTGTTGTGCAGGCGGAGCTCCCGGGTCTGGAACCCAACTGTCCTTATAACGCTGTCTCATTCCAGTAGGCAACTCCAGGCTAATTGTATCAAAAATGAGACAAATGAGACACTATAAAAAAGGACTGTCTCATGCTTTTCCTATATCTAGTTTTGGTATATATTCGGAGTTATGGATTATGCCGATATTCGTAACAAAATGTTTGATTCAGCGGAACAATTTTGGTGGGGTTCCATAGGAATTTCAGTATCACTGCTCATTTTATCTGTTTTATCAATCCTTTTAAACTTTCCAAGCTCAATTGTGGCTCTGTCGGGGTTATACATCCTTATAACTCCAATACTCAGACTATTTCTAAGACGTACATCAAGATCCTTTTCAGAAAAAGGTGATGTTTGCAGAAGAACCATCATGTATGCCGATGGTCTAGGCATTTCTATTCCTGAGTTTCAGGCTAAATTAATTCGATCGTGGGTTGTACAAACCGAGCTAAACAAAGCTCCGTTCAATCCGCCATACTTTGACTCCAAAAAGAAGGCTGGACCTGTGCGGCTGATGGACAACTTGGCAGAGTCAACTTATTTTACAAATTTTCTGGCGAGTAAAGTAGAAAGTATTCTATCCGTTGCCCTGTTATTGATAGTATTAATTACAGTTTCGAGCATTTACCTCGCTACAAGCTTCAACTTTACCCAATCTCAGCTGTTTCAACTCAATAAATTAATTTTGGTAGTTGCTACTTTCTTACTATCAGAAGACGTTTTTGAGCACTATTTAGCTTTTCGCAGGCTGGCAAATGAGTCGGGAGTTATTTATCGTGAGGCAAGCACACTTGCGAGCAAGAAAAACTTAAAACCAGAGGAAGCTCTGCAAAAATGCGAAGAGTATACAACTCTACTCGCAAGCAGTCCTCCCTTACCATTCCTCCTGTATCGGTACTTTCGAGATGCACTAGATAAGGCTTACAAAGGTAAATAGTATGGCAAATGTTTCTGCCCTGATTCAAAGATATATTGACAACTACATCCGCCTTGACCAAAAGGACATCATTGCGGCTGCAAAAAGCCGAGAGTGGTTGCTAGAGCACATTGCAGCTAAAATCAACGCAAGTAATGGGCCAAAGCTTTATAAGCATCAGCCTTTTTTAAAATTTGGTAGTTATTTTAAGGGTACCAAAGTAGCTGATATTGATGAGTACGATATTCTCGTGATAATTGATTCCTATAATGGCCAGTTCTCACAAAACGGTCAGATTCTTGGAACTGGACTAGGAATGCTGAACCCAAACCCTAAATACAGTGGTGGTTATCACAAAGATGATCAAAGTGGCATTAGCCCAAACAAGATGCTGTGGTGGCTAAAAAAGATTGTCAGTGACGTAGTAAGACCATTTGGTGGTGATGCACCCGAGCGTGATGGACAGGCAATTTCGGCGCACATTCAATCCAAAAATCTGAAGATTGACTTAGTCCCAGCAGGCATCTTTAAAAGCCCACAAACCAATGACATCTTTTTCAATATTGGGACATCTGATCGAAAAAATGGGTGGATAACAACTCTTCCACATCAAGATTTAGTCGTGATTGATCAAGTTTCCCAAGGAAGAGATGATTTTAAGAACATCATCAGAATTTGTAAGCTGATCAAAGACAGCTATTCCATGGATTTTTCATCATTCGCCATTGAACTGATGGTGACTCACCATGCAGTAAACAATATTTGGTATGGAGATCTATACACTGACTTACATGGCGCATTGCTATCAATCAGTTCAGTCCTCAATTCAGGAACACTTATTGATCCGTTTTCTCTCACGCAAAAGAATATTTTGTTTGGGGTATGTAATCTAACCAACAATGCTGAAACGTTCAGGCTAATAGCTTTACGACTTGAGTTTTTAGTAGATCCCAATGCTAATGATTCAGTTGCTTTTCACTGATCCAGGAAGCCTTCGAAAACTACATTAGATAAACATTCTTCAGTTTGACGTTCGGAAAATCATGTGCGTACTATATAACTTTAACTGCTAGAGATTTGTTTTGCCAATAATGTGTACTTATTTAAAAATTCTAGTAATGCTTCATAAAAATGAATGACTGAATCGATGTGTATGTGTTCGTTATCACCATGAATATCTCCACCTTCCGGTTTTGTCATAATGAATGGCACTCCATATTTATTGAAATGACGACCATCGTGTGAGCCATGGCCACCTTCGGTTTCTATATCTCTGCCAAGTTTCTGCGATAGTGTTTGAACAAACAGTTGTAAAGCGGGGTGATTTAAATCGGTGAACGGGGCAATTCCTGTTGCTAATACTTCAACACTTAACCTTTTATCGACCTCATGAGCAATAGAGGTTATCTTTTCAGTCAAAGAGTCAATGGAATCGTGCTCTGGTGGAAACCGAAAATCTAAATCAAGGTGGGCCTCGGCAGCGACTTGATTAATTGAAGCGCCTCCTTCTAACTTCCCCATATTCATGGTTGTGTGCCACCCTTCGGTATTATTAGCCTCTTCATATTCTCCCAGCAGTTGATTAGCTAATTTCACTATAGGAACCAATGCATTTTCTCCCAGCCAAGGTCTTGAAGAATGAGCCGGCTTACCTTGCATGCCAACCCGTAGGTGACAGACGCCCTTAGATTTATTAATGAGTACAAAGTTATCGCCACCATCAGGTACAATCAGTAGCTTTGGTGAAAGTTGATATTCATCGGCAAGATATCCAGCACCTTTAAATCCACCTCGCTCCTCATCACTGGTAATCGCTAACATAAAGGAGAGGTCTGAATTGCCTTCTATCAAGTCATTAAGCAAAGCATATCCAACAGGAATGGAATACTTCATGTCACTGACACCCCTGCCATATGCAACACCATCCCGGACTTGCATTGAAAATTGATGTGGTTGCGCTGTAACTACGTCAACATGAACTAGATAGCAAACATCAGGACTTTTAGTGGGCTTATTACAAGCGAGTAAAATAGGCTCACCATTGTTGGCAAGCAATTGGACATACGCCTCAGGAGATATCTGCTTTTGAATGAAAGACATAGCTTCCTGAAAACCCTCTGGTTGCCCAGTAAGAGTGGGAAAACCTACTAGTTTTTCAAGATCATGAACAAATATATCCTTATTCATTGGCTTCCTTAATCTCTGACTTAATACGATCTACACCATTTACACTATTCATGCCTCTCGAAACGCCAAAACCGCCTAGCTTTAACACAATGTATTGGATACCTTCAAAGGTAATAATTCGTTGCTGATTTTCAGTTTCTTTTTTTGGCATAGACAATTCCTATTATTTAATATCTTTGAAACCGCCCTTATGAATTTCTCTTGATCCTCTGGTGACCGTGGCAACTCCTACCTTCAATTTTGCAGCAATTTCTCTTTGAGGTATTTGCTTTTTAAGCAGTTTTACTATCTGTAACCGCTTTGGAATTTCTTCCAATTCTTTAGGTGTTAAAATTGATTGAACGAAAGACTTCAGCTCCTTTTCCGTTTTGTAGGAACCTAAGACTGAAACAAACTCGTCAAGATAGTTTTGAGTCATTTTATTGTTATGAATTCTTAGTCTTTTCTTGTAATATACCCAGCACTAATCGCCTGATTCTCACCTCTATGATGGTTGTAAAAACCTTCAGCCATTTGGCTTCTACCCACGTTCCCTTGACAAATAAACAATACTTCTTTCATTTCGGGTCCTTATTAAGGAATTTAATTAAATCTGTAACAAAAGCATCTTTATCAATGCTTGTTGCTACATCGGTGTTTACTATTTTTTGCTTTGCTAGACGCCTCTCAGCCACTGTCATACCCGAAGTATGCTCACCTTTAGTTTCAATCACAATATCCATCCCTTGAAGAGTAAAAGCCTCTTGATTTAATAAATAATATGCGGCTAATGCATCATAGACTAAAGCTCCATTTACTCCTTCTTCCACCTCAATGCCAGCAATGAAGTGTTTCATCATAGAAGTAAGTGGTTGGTACAGAGGACTTCCTTTTAAGGAGTCGAAGGTATCAAGCCCCAGTACTACATCATTACAGGGATCAAGAGGAACTAACACTTTTTTTACATCAGCTCTGAAAACAACGTCGGCAGCTTCAGGATCAACAAATATATTAAATTCAGCAACTCGGTTCTTATTGCCCGCTACATTAATCGCTCCGCCCATAATGACCACTTCCTTAGTCAAGGGAATAACATGAGGGTACTCTCTAAAGAGCTGGGCAATGTTGGTTAGCGGACCCAATGTCAAAATAGTAACTTGATGAGGCATATTTTCCAAAATTTCTTTCATTCGCAACACAGCATCTTTAGTCAGATTGTACTGTGTAGATGACATCTCTAAACCATCAAGGCCGCTATCACCATGGACAACTGCTGTAATAAGATTTCTCTCTAGAGGAGCTTCTGCCCCTGAGTAAAGCGGAATGTTTGTTTGTAGAAGATCTAAAACTGCTTGTGCATTACGTGTGACTTTTTCTATAGTAGAATTGCCAGCCACAGTGGTAATAGCTTCGATATTAAATTCCCTTGATTTAACCAGCAACATTAATGCCAAGGCATCATCATGACCAGCATCAGTATCAATAATAAGAGTGGGTAGGGTATTATTCATGATTTTCTCCAGTTTTTGAGTCAATAATTTCCATAATAATTTGAGCGGTTCGTGTTGCAATGATTCCTGTAAAATCATCAATGTCAGAATCAGTTAATAGGCATCCCATCATGCCCAACTCAATAGCAGGCATTACATCCTGACTCAAGGAATCTCCGATTGCGATTATTTCATCAGGATTTGTGTTCAGATCTTCAGCAACTTGGTTAAAGATTTTTAGATGTTTTAATTTTTTTGGAGGCCCACCCAACCTGGTGTAAGCAATGAAAAGGTCGAAATCTTTTTCTGGATCATAGCCAGACTCTTTCAAAATTTTCTTTGATAGTTGATCTGGGCTGCTTGTTAGTGCGACTACTTTAATTCGCAGAGATCTAAGTCTAGCGATAAGTTTCTGAAGCTGCTCTTGCTGTTCAAATGCACCCTCAGGATTTATCTGAACAAGTAGATCATAGAGAATTTCCCAATTCGGCTCTTTCAATCCCAGTTCAGGGAAATGAAGGTGAATATTGCCCATAAATAGAGCTTGCTCACCACCGCCATATTGATCCCTATAAAACTGGATAACCTCTCCTGTTTGTTCAGGGGTAATGTCGAAATAGTCTCTAACTGCTTTTTCAACCATCTCATCAAACTGTGAAAAAAAACTGGCATCTTTTGCAAAAGCTAGGGTATGATCGACATCAAAAATCACTGCTTTAACTCTGCTCAAAGCGCTTTTATTTTCTGGCGATAGCTTTAGTCTCTCACTCATACCTCACCTCTATACCCAGCATGTTTTTGAGTTACTTTGACATATTCGTTCAATTTATCCATCGCTTGACCAGATTTTAGTAGTTCATAGCCTTCTTGTGTTGCTCTCTGTAAATATCGTGCATTAACTCGATGGTTTCTAACATCTAAAGCATCAGCTTGATCCAAATAGTTTCGAGTAAATATTCCTAAACCTATAGTCATAGCTAAATACCTTGATTTTGCCTCATCTTTTCCACTTAAAGCTTCTGTATTGAAATGCAAGATCGCTTCTGCAGTATTAGGAATAATTAATTGATCAAATCTAATTTGCTCCAGTTCGTATCTCAGATAAAAATCTTCTGGCCGAATCACGAAGGTACCAGCTGACTCGCCTTTCACTGAAAATGATACTAACGAAACATAAGGAGGAGGGGCTATTTCGTCCAAACGGATATGTTCCTTTGCTTCTCTAGATGAATAGTAACTGTCAGGATCAAGCATATCTTTGTGGGCAGTCTGAAGATCAGTTCCGCAGTAGACAGCACTGTTATCATATGTCTGGTATCCAGTTTCATTTAGTATCTGTAGTGCTTGAATAATAGTTTCAGGATGAATTTTCTCGTTTACACCAATGAAACCGTGAGTAGCAGTATCTTCAGATAGGGTGAAGGCTAATGGGCCAATAACATGGTTGATGGTTTCACCCTTAAGGAGGTGTGATAAGGTGTGAAGAGTTCGAGTATTATGGCAACTGGTCATAAGCAAATTTGCTTCTCTAAAAACTGCTTCAAATGCTGCAAGAGAATGGAAATCTGATCTTGCTTTGTAAGCTTCAATGGCACTTTGCCCTGCTACTTTTGAAGTATTTGGATAAGAATGGTGTTTGTGTGTTGGCCCTACAATTGCTGAAGCAACTGATGACAAAGTAGATAAGCTAAAGAGCTTCGATCTGCCTTCACCCAATGGATAGCCTTTGTCACCACCCATACCGCCAAATGCTAAAGTGGATTGAGGAAAATAAGCTCTGGCTACAGTATCTAGATGTAAGGTAGCCGCAACCATTCCAGCAATTTCTTCGGCAGTTAGAGTAGCAAAACCTTCTTTTGTTGACATGCTTGACAGTAACGCAACAGCTTGTAAAAGGTGAGTTTCATGTGGACCAAGATTTTGTATTCTATCTACCATGACATCCAGCAGTGGTTTATTTAAGGCACTTGTAACAAAAGCAATAAGGCTAAACGCTTCAGAAAATGTCAAATCCTGACCGTGCTTTAGTTTGTCATCCAGACCATAATAACCGCCTTCATTAAATAATGGTTGCAGGTGTTCAGATGACTGATCAATTTTATTAGGCAATTCGGTGATATATCCTGAATTTTGCGCTAATGCGTCTAAGCTGAGGTTACAATCAACTAATTCAGGGTTACCGTTACCTAACATTCTTTGATAGGGTTCTCCTTTTAACTGAATGAATGATACTTGGCTTGCTCTTTCAATTTTTGACATAAATCCTTTCAATTATTATTTTGACTGAGTATAAAAAAATCTGCCTGGGGCAGATTTTCGTTATTATACAATAAACTAACCCCTTTTTTACTGAAGGAATTGCCACCAAGCAAATTGGTATGTCTTACACACTTTATTCATAATAGGGTGTTAGTTTAGACTAGGTCTGTTTAAATGTAAACTAGCAAACTAGTACGGTGATACTTTAGCTGTGGAAATGATTAAAATAAACCGTCAGTAACTCAATTAAAGAGGCGTTATCTGTAGTAAAAAAATTCCCCTCAATAAAGAAAAAGAGTTGACTATTATCAATCAAGATAAATCTTTGATAGCTTTGAACGTCATAATGTTGTGTAAAGGTAAAATTATTTGAATTGATTGCCAGTGTCTGCTTCACAGCATCAAAATCTTGTGCACTTCCGAAACCTAATCTGTGAATTTTAACTCCTTCTTCTAATTTTCTATTCAGTAGCTGGTGATAGCTTGGCGGTAAAGGTTTCTCAACCTCTTCAGCCAGGAGCATGCTCATCTTTATATCTACTGTTGCTCCTGAAACCGCCCCGATTACAGTCTTAACAATTTCATTTGATGGGACTAATGTTAACTCTTGGTTTTGAATCTGAACAGATACTTCGTTTGCACCTAAGCCAACAACAGAATAGACGTGTCGAACCAAATTCAAAACAGCCATTTCTTTATTAGCACTATGAATATACTCTAAATGAAATACTAGAGAAAAGGCATCTCCTGCATCGATATCTAAGCTGGCAAATGGAGTTTCTTTCGTATCTAGTGAGTATTTTGTCAATCGTCTCCCATAAAACTCTGGCAGGAGCACTCTCTCTACTCTATAACCTTTTAGCTTCCCTGATTGCACAAATTCGTCCAAAACTCGCGAAACCCCATTCTCAACTCTGGGATTTTGAGTTGTTGTGGAAATAAGTGGAGCCTTATTTTCAACAGCATACCCAAGTCTTTGTCTATTGAGCTCTTGATAAACGCCCTGTCCTTGGTAATGCTGGTCAACTGTCCCAGCCCCCAAGGAAAATCTAAGTGTTTCTGGTGTATATCCTTCAAGCTGACCACGCTGAAAATCCTCAACTGAATGCCTCTCGAGAGTAGCAAAACCAAGTACCTGATCCTCACTTGTCTTTGCTACAACAATAAGCTCTCCTTTTAAGGCATCATCAACCTCGTCCTCTGGCATTTCATGACCAAACGATTCAGTGATACAAGCAACAATTGCGTGTGAGAGAGTACCAAGTTGAGATCTTTCGGTGACGTTTTTCAATACTTCAAATTTAAGTGGAGATTCAGTCATGAGCATATTGTAATTGACTTTAGGTTTTAGTAAAGATCATTTTGATATTAAATGATACAATAACTCACTTTACTCTTGAGTAAAATTGCTCTTTAAAAATTCGTATCAGTCGGCAACGGGAAGTGGTTAAAAATGACCTTTTCCTGTTGCCGATTGGCAACACCAAAACAATGTGCGCCAAGTCCAAAAAGGAGAAAAAATGGACACGCAAAGTAAAGGAAAGCCCTTATGGGCATCGGTTTTCGTGATAGCATTGGGGTCAGCGTTTTTCCTGACCGTCGAAAAGATCGTGGATAGCGTCATCAGCAATAACTACGCCATTGCCAGCAACCCCATCACTGCAGCCTCTGCTTACCTTCTGGTAGGTGGTTGGTTCGGTGTGCTGGTATCGTTGTTTCTTGGCAAAGTACTGGGGAAACACATCCCTGGTCACACGCGTATTGAATTGCCAACACGGCGCCCAACGATTCTGGCGATCTTGGCAGGCATCACTGCGGCTTTGTCTACACTGATTATCCTATGGGGCAATCAGTTGTTCGACTTGAGCATCATCGTGGCTATCTCAAATGTTTTCGTGCTGTTCGTAGTCATCTATGAATGGCTGCGTGGCAAAGTATCTGCCAAAACTTTCTTGCTCCCTGGAGTAATTGTGACAATCAGCACTGTGCTGGTTGCTTATACTCCTGCATGGCAAGAAAGTACCGTCCTTCAGGATCAGGCTGGCAAGCTGCTTGTCGTGTTACTGGGATACAACATCTTGGTGGCATTTGGCAGCTTAATCACCAAGCCGGCTGTAGATCAAAGTGATCCAGTCAACGTTCAGATTGTTCGTTTTATCGCGCTGGCTATCACGGGAACAATTATCTCGATAGGGCTAGCAATTGCCAACGGGCAATGGCAGGAATTTGTTAACGCCTGCGGGAACATTCTGTCCTCGCCGGGAGCATACATGTTCCTGTTTTTGTTGTTTGCCGCTGTGTTCCTCGGTCAAGTTCTCGAACTGTGGGCGAAGCGGCAAAACGTTGACGTTTCCAGCGTCGTAATCGTCATCGGGATGAGTGTGGGGCTGGGATTCGTAGCTGCGCTCGTGATTGATGCATTAGCACCCGGTTTTGTCGGGGAGGTGCCGACCGAATGGTCAACTCGACTCATCCGCTTACTCGGTGTTGCCGGTCTGATTTTCGCTACCGTTCTGTTGCAGAACAAAAAAGCGAAATGAGACCAATCGGTAGCTTTTTGTGGGGCGCATCGCAAGGTGCGCCCTACTTTCTGATATGAATTGATATAATAGCCTACTCAAGTAGTTGCTCTTTAACAAGTAAATAGCTTTATCGGTAACACATTGTACCTCTACCATGGGATATAATGTGTTGCCGATAGGCAACAAACCGTGAATTGAATTGTTCAATTTCGAAATCTAAGGAGAAAAGAAATGGCTACGAAAGTTGTACTCACTGGTATGCGTACCACCGGTTCCCTCCACTTAGGACACTATGTTGGTGCCCTCAAGCAATGGTTGGAAATTCAAAATACAGGGCAGCATGAGTGTTATTTCCTCCTTGCCGACGTACAGGCACTCACAACTCATGCCGATAACCCAGCTCTGTTGACCCGCTCAGTGCGTGAAGTTACGCTGGACTGGCTGGCGGTTGGGCTCGATCCGACATTGCCAAATGTTCACTTCGTCCTGCAATCGCAGGTACCGGAGCGTTACGAGCTTTCGGCACTCTTCATGATGATCGCGCGTTACAGCGAGGTCATGCGTAATCCGACTTTAAAGACGGAACTGGAACGCCAGCCGAACGCTTCGATGGGTTTCATGGCATACCCAGTCGATCAGGTAGCGGACATCTATATGGTCAACCCGTATCCTGCCCAACCTGGCGACGAAGTTCTTGTCCCAGTTGGTGCAGACCAGGTGCCTCACCTGGAGTATGCTCGTGACCTCGCCGTTCGCTTCAATCGTGACTATGGGCAGATCTTTACACCGTGCAGTCCGCTGGTCGGCGAGATTGGTCGTTTGGTGGGAATTGATGGTGATGCCAAAATGTCAAAAAGCATGGGCAACGCCATTGACCTCAGCGACGATCCCGAAACCGTCAAACAGAAAGTCATGGGAATGTTTACTGATAAAAATCACCTGCGAGTCCAGGATCCGGGTGATTCAGAAAACAATCCCGTCTTCATGTACCTGCGGGCGTTCGATCCAAATCAGGATGAAGTTGAAGAGCTTGCCGCACACTATCGTCGTGGCGGACTTGGTGATGTGGCTTTGAAACGCCGCCTCGTTGATGTTCTCAACAACTTTCTCGAGCCCATTCGTGAACGTCGCTCGCAATATGAAAACACCGACATCGGTGGTATCCTGTTTGATGGCTCCCACGCTGCTCGTGAAGCTTGCATTCCTGTGGTGGAAGCAGTTCGTGAGAAGATGGCGTTGGTCATCCCATAAAAAATTCACCGGTTTTACCTATCGCAACATTAGCTCCAAAAGAGCGGCCTTCGAATGCCGAAGTGTCCGAGCTTTAAAGCTACCCCTTAAAAGGCACATCTATCCAGGTGTGCCTTTTTTCTTGCAAAAAAAGACCAGCCGTGTTACAGACTGGTCTTATCATGTCATCTCTGCTTCTTGATACTCTGTTTTATCACTTAGCGGCGAG
Organism: uncultured Pseudomonadales bacterium; assembly: GCA_964570365.1. Lineage (GTDB taxonomy): Bacteria > Patescibacteriota > Microgenomatia > UBA1400 > PJMF01 > CAZMXT01. The sequence continues at coordinate 12,569 of CAZMXT010000008.1, forward strand.
CAGCCAAAGGCAGCTCCTATTCACTTGGCAGGTTGAAAACTCCCATTTTCTCAAGGGCGCTTCTCTCCTCATACTGAATAACGATGGTGGAAATTGGTGAGTGTTCTTTGGCGAATTGCTCACGGATAACACGCTCCTCATCTTTAGTTCCCCAGCCACGCCGTTGAACAGTTCGCTTATTGTAGCCGGACTGAGCTAACCAGTTGGAGCTATAGTACGGTTTCGTTTGCTCAAAGAAGAAAATGGCTTCGATAACACCAGGATTTCCTGGTTCATCCATTACCTTCTCAAAGCCGCTTGGTAGATAGCCAAATTGCAATTGGGGACATTGACTGTTCTGGAATCGCCAACAATCGACGGTTACCAAAACCCCAGGTTCAAGAATGTATCCCAAACCATTTCCAAGGAGTTCTCGACCATCAACTGCACAGAGTCCATCCACGTTAACAACGGCAATCGCCCTCCGGGGACTAGTATTCCACAAAGCTATTTCATAGTAGTCGCCCTTTGCACCGAGGACAAATACATCACCTTTATGGTAATACTCGGAAAGAATATCACCACCCGACTTGATTGACATAGTGAACCAGCCATCTTTTGATAGCACTTTCTAAGCTCCTTTATCTGAAAACACTTAGCGAGTATCTGAAGCAGAGAGATGATTTTGGCACGAGCAATAAAACTAATGAAGTCCTTTCTTGCGCAAGCATTTTGCGTTAAAGAGCTCCAAGTCATTTTGTCACACCAAAATAACTCTCTGCAAAATTGTTAAAGAGCGAAAAATATCCGAATATTATAACTCAATCTGGGAAAATTTATGAGAGGTAGTTGAAATGATTAAAAATCAAACAGCTCTTTGAGCTTAATGTGGAGTGCTTTGGCGATCTTCCCAATTTTATCAAGGGTGGCATTCTTTTCGCCTCTCTCAAGGAATCCCATGTAACTGCGGTCAACACCGACTTCACCAGCTAGATCTTCTTGCGTCATGCCACGATCTTTACGAAGTTCTTGGATTCGTTTGCCAAATTTCTCATGTAATTCAGTCGTTTTAAGTGCAGTTCCCATTCCCAAATTGTCTAGGGAAAACTCCAGTCTATACAGCTTCTCCTTGTAGCTTTATAATTAGTGCAGCGGTATAGTCCTGATAGTTACAAAATAAAAGGAGACATACGTCTGATCAAAAGGAGAAAAAAAGCAATTGGTTCATGAGGCACAAAGTGCTGACCGGAATCTTAGTCTTTATCGTATTCATTGTAGTTATTGGTTCATCAGGTAGTGACAAATCAGGAAACAGTAGTAGCTCTAGCTCCTCAACTAGCCAAGAACAAGGTAAAAAAGATGAAAAGGTCATCGCCAAAATTGGTGAAGTAGCTCAGAGTAGTGACTTGGCCTTCACCGCTACTGGAGTCAAAGACTCTCAAAGTCTGGGAAACTCATACACTCGCAAAGAGGCACAAGGAGTATTCAAGGTCGTAACTCTCAAGATCGAGAATACTGGCAAAGAAACCAAAACCATTGACTCTTCAATGATTAAACTTCGAGATAGCCAAGGTAGAACATTCGAGAGAAGCATTGATGGACAAACAGCCAAAGGTTTAGCCCAAGGCTAGGTTGACTTATTCCTCCAACAAGTCCAACCAAGCTTAAGCGGACCAGGGGTTGCACCTATTGGATACATTAACATTCTTCGAGAAAATAGAATTAGCACAGTGGCTCCTGATTCAGAGCGGAGCTGGGTTATCAAACAAATGTTTGAACGAGTCGGTGAACAAGGTCACAGCGGAAGAACTATTAAAAGGTGGCTCGACAGTATTGGCTTTACTACAAAGATAGGAAAACAACTTTCGCTTAGCCGTATTTATGCAACTTTAAACAACCCATTTTATTATGGTGAATTTCAGTATGGAGATGATTGGTACAAAGGAACACATGAACCTCTAATAACTAAAGAACTTTTTGAAAAAGTGCAGATACAACTTATTGTCCCACCAAAGAATTGGCATAAGAAACAATTTCCGTTCAAGACACTCTGTAAATGCGGAAGCTGTGGTGGCGGAGTGACCGCCGAGGAAAAGTATAAAAAACTAAAGTACGGTGGATTTGCAAAACATGTGTACTACCACTGTGCTAGATCTGTTGATTACGATTGCAACGAGCCCTACATCACTGAGGCTGATCTAATCGCTCAGCTACTCTCACACTTAAACAACGGAAATATTCAAATCAATAAGTCTAAGATTGCCAAGAAACTCACTGCAGATATTGAACGGTTTCACAAGTTGCGTGAGCAGGTGCTTCATCAAGAATATCTCTCAGGGAACTTAGGAGAGCTTGAGAATTTAGCAGTTAAGCCAAATGATGAAGAAATGGGAAAAGATTATCTCAGGCACATATTAAAAACCGGAACTGGTGAAGAACGACAAGAAGTCCTGCAGATGATAAAAACCAAATTCTTTCTAGCCAAAAGACATTTATCTGTATTATAAAGACAAATAATACATTGCTTATTGATAATTGGTCTTATTTGTATTACTTTGAGATAAAGCTAAATACAAATAAGGATCAACATGGCAGTAAAGATAATAATATCCGGAGAAGGATTATCTCTCGAGAAGGAGATATCATTGCATGAGGCGGGTCAAATCATTACCTACCTGGGGACTAAGCAACAGCTCATTACTTCATCACAAGATGGTATGACGTTGCTTGAGCAGTCATTACCTGAAAGAAATGGTTCGACTTCGTCTTCACCTAATGATGCAATTGCGGCTTCTGGAGCAAAAACAAATTCTGAAAAAATTACTGCTATAGGTAAATATCTTCAGGAGAGAGATGGAGGACAGTCTTTTGCGGCAGAAAAGGTTAAATCAGTTTTGCAGAAAATGGGAGAACAACCTGGGAACTTTCTAAGAGATCTCAAAGCAGCAGAAAAATCTCAGTACATTTACTGCCAAAATAATAGTGAGGGCGTGTTTTCTGTGACAGATAAAGGAATTGCAAGTATAAGCAATAAATTTTCTGAAAAGGTTGTACCGAGCAAGCAAAAAAAGAAATCATCGGCAAACAAACCGTCCACCCCTGTTACTGTCAGTCCTGAGATTGAGAAATTGTCAATTACTGCCAACTTAGATGGGTTCCCAAACTATCATAATCTTGACACCAAATGGAAAAAGATTATCTGGCTTTTAGTGTTCGCTGGAGAAAATGGGATTGAAGCATTGTCTCCTTCTGAAGTTGAGCATTTATCGGGGAAAATTAAAGGGCGGATAGTAAGGAGTGGTTTTACTGCCCACAACAAACCTAACATTAAAGCTGGATATGTTATTTCAAAGACTGGAAATAAATTCTCTGTTGAGCAAATTGGAATAGATTTTTTAAAAACTTTGGTGAAAAATGATGAATCCAAATAAAGTATCAGCTGAAATTGACGTTTATTCCTTATCCACTTTGCAACTGAAAGTGTGCTGGGTGATTGACAATCTCTCAGACGAAAGTAAAGACAGATTTACTTCTTCAGAAATTGCTAATTTTTTAGTTGAGACAAAAGGGATAAATACATCCAGACAAGCCGTCAATGCTTCTTTAACCAGACACAAAAAGCTATTTCATAGAGGTAAAAATGGGTTCAAATTGATGAAAAGTGGTACTGAGGAACTTGAAAAGCATTCTGTTAGAAGAAAAGTTTTCATGATCGAGTCAGGCAAACCATTTACAGCCAAAAATGTGGATCTTTCAAAAATTTTCAAACAACTCAAAAGTACAATTAATATTTGTGATCCTTATGCTGATTTAAGTACACTTGATGTGATATTAAATAGTATTGAAAAAGATACTACGGTTTTTCTTCTCACATCAAAAATTGTTGAAAAAGTTCAGGGAAGTTTTAAACGTCAAATTAGCGATCTGCAGAATGAAGGCTGTAAACTTGAAGTCAGAGTTTATACAAGCTCAGACTTGCATGATAGATATATCATGGATGATTCCAACTTCTGGCTTTCTGGCAATAGTTTAAATTTTTTAGGGAATAAAGAAAGCTTTATTGTCTCACTAGGTGAAGATATTAGATCTAGTATGTCAGAAGTCTTCAATCGAAGATGGAAAATAGCTCAACCAATTTAATAATTACACGGCTGTTGAACTGCAATATGTTCAAAACAAGAAAATTTAGCAAGCCCCATCAACTCATTTGACCATATTAGACGGGTCTACCAGAACTTTTCAGTTGTTGCGGAGGGAGAGAGATTCGAACTCTCGGTATCTTGCGACACGGCGGTTTAGTAAACCGCTGCACTAGGCCACTATGCGATCCCTCCTAATTCGACCAAAAAAGTAATCATTGCAAGTCGGTAAAGTGAAGCACTATTCTACTACAAAGCTGTCGAGGGAGTTGGGTTAAAAGCCCATCTGGATAAGAACTTCTTGAGCAAAGTTTAAGAAAGATAGTTCTGTGGTAGCACCTCTAACCTCACCAGAACTAACAGCATCTTGTTTTTGTTGAAGCTCGGGTAGTGGCTTTGTGGGGAGAGTATTAAGGCTTCTTTCTTTTATGATGGGAGTAACTGGAAGCTGCTTATTTACTCTCTTCTCGATTATTTGGTCTCCAGTTGCAGAATTAGAAGGAATGACTTTTGGGCATTGTCGTGGATAGCGCTTGCAGAATTCTTCACGTTGTTGAGCAGCCGGAGTTGCTTGAAACTCTCTTTTCCGGATATTGTCTTTCAGTAGCTCTGAATCTTTAAATACTGGATCCCTCGCTCTTCCGCCAGTTTCATTCCGTTGCTCTTCAATTTGATTCTTTATAGTGCCACCTACATTTCTGCACGCCTCACGATTCGCTTCTTGTTCACAAAAGGTGCGGCACTGTTCTGCATCTTCGCAGCCGAGTAGCTCCTTGGCTTTTCGTATAAGTTCATCTTTGCCAGAGTTAATTGGCTGCGGACTTAAAATTCTTTTTCCTAAGTCACGGCATTTTTCAAAGTTATTTTCATCTCGGCAGATAACTTTACATGTGGCTTCCGTGGTGCATCCGAGCTCTGTTTTCGCTGCCTGAAGCAACTCTACTTTGCGAGCATCTCCGGCAGCTTGCTTATAAAAGCCCTTTCTTTTAGCAAAGGAAATACAAGCTGCGCTATGGGCGCTATCACTGCAATAGGATTTGCACTCTGAGATGCTGTTACAGCTACCTAATTCAGCAACAGGAAAAGATATCTGGTATTTTTGAGCTACTTGTGACTCTGAGGTTAGTGCATTCACACGACTAGAAAAGAATAATCCCGAACTGACTAGCCCAAAGCTAACTAGAAAAAATGCTATTCTTTTCATTCTATTCCTTCAAATGGATTAACAGGAGGTGTCTCGAAGGGGTTTGAACTTACACTCGCATCTTGGGTAACTTCAATGGCAGAGGGAGAGGATGCATCTTCTGTAAAAGGGTTTTCATATGGGCTGGGAGATGCTCCCATAGTCTCAGATATAACTGGCGATGGAGTAGGAGTCGCAATGAGTTGAGTCTTTTGTCTTTGAGTCAACAAATAAATAATAAGCCCTACCACTGCAATCACTCCGATACCCATTACTATGAGCGCAAGATTGAAAGGGTCGAATTTTTTAGGAGTCCTAAGTTCTACAGTTGGGGCAGTGGCGGGGGGAGCAGAGGGAGTTGGAACTGTTATATCAGGAGAAATTTGGTCCATGAAGAACAGTATTTCATTTTTCTGGAACAGATGTCAAGAGAGAGCTGATTGTTTTCGATTAATGCCTGTGGATGAGCGTCGAACTCACCATAGTCTCAGAGGCTACTCTACAGGATGGTAGAACGGTGCACTTAGTTGCCTAAATACTTTCGCACATCCAGATTGGCAGTGTGAGACCAGTGATACCGGTATCACGAAGGGGTACCCACCCCAACTAGCACAGGCTCTTGTAGCACTCGAGGAGCATCCTAGCACAATCTTATCTCTAAACCCAGCTACAAAAATCCGGCCAAAGGCGAAATCTTTTGTAAGCGGAAGTGGTGGGATTTGAACCCACGAGACCCTTGCGGGTCGCGGATTAGCAATCCGCTGCCATAGGCCACTAGGCGACACTTCCTCTTTTTCGACCAACTTTGCTGATTCGTACTATCTCATGGTGTATTTTACTCTGCAACTCCAACTCTGGCCACTGAATAGCATAATTTTGGAATGAAAATCCCCCGCCATTTATCATTAAGCAGCTCTTAAAAGAGTTTAAAGTAGACGAAGAAAAGTGACTTTCTGCCAAAAATCGACAACAAAGACTTCAAGAGTATGGACCGAATACCTTATTGGTCACTGCGGCCCCATCTATCCTGAAACAAATAATTGAGCAGTTAACTCACCCCATAGTTCTATTATTACTTGGAACTGCGGTCGTTTCCGGAACAACTGGTGAGGCTTTAGTGCTAGCTGAGTTGTTTGTCCTAGCGCTGATACTGCCTGTTGCCGAAGAGCTCACTAAACTGGTGAATCGGAAGACATCAAGCAGAAACTAGGCATGAAAAGGAACAGTTTGTAGAGAATAAGACTCAACTTTTTCGCGCTCATTCAACTTTGCAGCTAGGAAAAACATTTCTTTTCCCTGAACCAAAATAGGGAAGCAAATTTTTAGATCATCTACAAGTTCGTATCCACTTTGTAGCACAGCGGTTTTATCCATCCAGAGCAGCTCACCATCCGAAGTGTGGTTGCCTACAGGAATTTTTTTGTCACGTACCTCCACTTTAAAGAAGGCCACAATCCAATCTTGTTGATAACCCCCTTCTAAGCGAGCAATTCCAGCCAAATGAAAGTCTGAAGCCTGAATCTTATATCCTGTTTCTTCTTCTGTTTCCCGAATTGCCGCAGTTAGGTAATCTTCACTTGGCTCAAGCTTACCACCGATGCCATTGAGTCGATTTGGATCAATCTTTTTGGTTGGTAAACGGTGTAGTAAAAGATACTCGTCTCCACTATGCAAAAAGACAGTCACTGAGCAGTAGGTAAGGCGAGGTGTGGTCATAGACTTTCTCAAATAATTACGCTAAAACAAGAGCTTGATGAATATAACATAAGGCAACCTATGCACACGACAGAAGAGCTGCAGTCTATTCATGTTCAAGTTTTAGAACACCTGCAGAGTATTTCAAAAAACTTTTTGGGAAATGACCAAGAAGTACTTGTAAGTTTTAAAGCAGATCTCCCTTCACAGTCATCTATAGTTACGGACGTTGATATTCGTATAGACCAATATTTTCGAGAAAATTTAAGTAAATCATTTCCTGCAATTGGCTTTATTACAGAAGAAGGTGATGCAGAAGTCAAAGAAGTGAATTGGGTGATTGACCCGATAGATGGAACCGGAAACTTCAGTCACGGCTTTCCTTTTTTTGGAATATCAGTTGCCTTGTGGGAAGGAAATGAGCCAATTTATGGCTGCATCTATTTACCGAGGCTTTCTACCACAGTCTATGCAATTAAAGGAAGAGGAGCATGGCAAAATGATCAGGATCTTCACTTTGAGGATCAAAAGGAGATAAAAAGTGCCTATGTTTTGATTGCTCCAGTAGCAGGGCCAGCGTTGATGGGACAAGCGGTTGAGGCTATTGGCGAGGCTGTGGCTCATCCTCGCGACTTTGGCTGCTGTGTATTTCAGGTAGTACAAACGTTACTAGGTAGGGCAGATGTTATGGTGGGATTAAATCTTTCCTTATGGGATATGGGTGCTGCAGTAGTAATAGCTCAAGAGGCAGGAGCAAGCTGGAGATATGTGAGTCCTGAGCCCGACGCCTTAAAAACTGATGGAAATACGTATAAGCACACCTTTGTTTTTGGCAGACCCGAACTGGTTAACAAGCTAGAACCTGTTTTACGTAAGTTAATTGCGGGCTGAGTCTAAACGCACTGTCCCGGCTGGAAAGAATTTTTTTACCACTTCTGCAACTGCAAAAATTCCTAAAGATAGAATAATGAGGAAAACAAATTCTAATGGTTGTAGCAAGGTGAATGAAAAGACTTCTCTGACTGGTCCTACAAATAATGCGACAAATAATAGTAACAATGAAACTATAAAAGCAAAGTTGACCATCTTATTGCTGAGTAAGCCTATTTGGAATGCCGATCTATTTAAGGATCTAAAGTTAAACATGTTGAGCAGTTGAGATAGAGACAGCATCGTAAAGGCAGCTGTTCTCGCGACAGCTTCTCCCTGTGACAAGAAGTACCAGAATACACCAATAACTAGCCCTACCATAACGATCACAATCGCACTTAAAAGGGGGAGCAAGTTTCGCGTAATAATCTGTTCATTCGCGTCACGTGGCCCTACCTTCATTACCTGATCATGACTGGGTTCATTAGCTAGTGCGAAGTCAGTAATTCCGCCCGTGACAATATTTAGCCAAAGGATTTGTAAGGGCAAAAGCGGCAATGGAAAACCCAGTAATAATGCGAGTAATAATGCCACGCTCTCCGTCACATTGGTAACAATTAAAAATGAGCTCGTTCTCCGGATATTACTGAATAATGTCCTACCTTCTTTAACTGCATTAATGATCGAGGCAAAGTTGTCATCAGTCAGCACAATGTCACTCGCTTCACGGGCCACGTCTGTGCCAACTTTCCCCATCGCAATCCCCACATCAGCTTGTTTCAGCGCAGGTGAGTCATTGACTCCATCCCCGGTCATGGCCACGACCTGGCCCTGTTGCTGAAGCAGCTGAGCAATTCGCAACTTGGTACTGGGACTCAGACGAGCAAAAACCTGACAGGTGGTGAGTGCCTTCTTTAGCTCGTCATCACTGAGCTGTACTATTTCATCATCAGTCATTGCTAAATCCAGCTCACTCAAACCAATCTCTTTGGCAATTGCCTTAGCGGTGACAGGGTGGTCTCCGGTAGCCATAATCACCCTGATACCTGCAGTTTTGGCAGTGGCAATTGCGTCTTTAACTTCAGGTCTAGGTGGATCAATTAAGCCAACCATACCCACGAACTCTAACTCCGTTAGGTCTTCAATAGTTAATGAGTGGTGCGAGACAGGAACTTCTTTTTGTGCTAGCCCCAGCACCCTTTGTCCCTGATTAGAAAAGTAGTGAATCTTTTCAGTAACTTCTTTCAAGTCTAACTTCTTTTTACTACTTGCCTCATCACAGGAGTGGACACTTCTGGTTAAGATGGCTTCGGGAGCTCCGACCACATAAATGTATCGAGCTTCATTGTTTGGGGTGCTGACTAAGCAAGCGCGAAGCCGACTTTCTTGGACAAATGGAAGGTCAATAATTTTGATAGGCAAGTTCTGTTGATCAAAAAGATGGGAGTGCTTCCCGAGGTCATGAAGTGCAATCTCAGTTGGGTCTCCCATTTTCTTCCCATCTCCATCAACCTTGACGTTATTACAAATACCTGCGATGGTAACAGCTTTTAAAAGCTGCTTGCTTTGGTGCTTAATCAGATCAAGAGCAGCTGCATCCATCGGTTCCTGATTACAAAGCCATAAGTTTCTAGCGGTCATTTGATTCAACGTCAGGGTGCCAGTTTTATCAGTCATAATAGTGGAGACGATGCCGAGCGTCTCCACAGCTGCTAAACGTCGAACAATAGCTTGTTTCTTTGCCATGCGTTGTGCACCCAAAGCCAGCACAATAGTTAAGATAACAGGCAGACTTGCTGGCAGTGCAGAAATCAAGGTGGCAGTGGTGTAGATTACCATCTCCCACAAATCAAAGCCGCGAATAAAGTACCCAACCATAAATGTGAGGGTGGCTGAAAAAACAGCGATACCGACCATGACCTTTGTGAGAATCTGAGTTTTTTGCTCAAAGTGAGATGGCGGTTCTTTAATTTCTTTCAACTCTTCAGCAATTTTTCCTAACTCTGTTTCTTTTCCAATCGCCGTCACAACTGCCTCTGCAGTTCCCCGGCTAATCAGTGTGCCCATAAAAACCATGTTGAGTTGATCACCGACTGAAGCTGCCTGAGTAAGAGCCTGACTATTTTTTTCGACAGGTTGGGACTCGCCAGTCAAGGTGGACTCAACAACCTGCAAGTTCTCGACAGTAATGAGCCGGGCATCGGCGGCAACTTTGTTACCCGCTTCCAGCAACAGTACATCTCCGGGTACGAGCTGACTGGCAAGAAGAGCAGTGACCTGGCCATTACGGCGAACCAAGACTTTTGTCTCAACCATCTTTTGGAGCGCCTTGACCGCTTTTTCAGCTTTCAATTCCTGATAGAAGCCAAGTACAACGTTCAGAATTACCATTCCGATGATAATTGCTGCATCGAGTTCATGACCAAGTAACCAAGATAGTGTAGCCGCAATGAGCAACAGTCCTGCCATGAGGCTCCGGAATTGTCGGAGCAGAATCAGCCAGGTGTTGACCTGGTGTTCGCGAGGTAGAGTATTAGTACCAAACTGCTGACGACGTGCAGACACTTCATGAGCTGAAAGCCCACTCTGAAAATCTAGTCCTGACTGTTTCAGAAACTCACGCTGCTCGAGTAGGTAGGGCTGGGAATTATTTGGCATTGTCGTAGTATGGCTAAAACTGGTGATGAAGTCTAGCGAAAATTTCTGCTTGAAAAGTATGTAAAAGAAGTGTGTAATCGATTACTAACATTTTACTGAGGTATTTTACTATAATGCTCAACTCTCTTGATGATCTCGCCAACATTCCAACATATCTCACCTATGATGACATTCTCTTAAAGCCTGGTTTCTCTGACTTTTCTCGAGATGATATTACTACCTCAACTCGACTTTCTCGACGCATCAGCATTGATGTGCCACTAGTTGCAGCTCCTATGGATACTGTAGTGGAGGCCGAACTCGCGATCGCGCTTGCCTATAAAGGTGGGATCGGCATTATTCACCGGAACATGTCTATAAATGATCAGGCAGATCATGTAGCTCAAGTAGTATCTAAAAAACTTCAGGTGGGTGCTGCTATCGGTTATAGCCAGGGTTACCTTGAGCGTAGTCAAAAATTGGTCGCAGCAGGGGTCACAATCTTGTTGATTGATTCAGCTCATGGCTCGTGTACGCCTATGGTTGAGGCAATCACTACTCTCAAAAAAGCTTTTCCCAAGCTTGACTTAATAGCCGGGAATGTTGCGACGTATGAGGGTGCAAGAGTCTTAATTGCTGCAGGAGCTGATAGTATCCGGGTGGGTATGGGTCCAGGTGCAATTTGTACAACCAGAATTATCTCAGGTATGGGAGTGCCTCAATTTACCGCGCTAGTTGATACTGTTCGGGCAGGTCGGGAAGCAAATGTGCCGATTATTGCTGACGGTGGCGTTAAGTACTCTGGAGATATGGTCAAGGCGTTAGCGATTGGAGCAGAGACCATCATGATGGGCAGCTACTTTGCCTCATGTATCGAGTCGCCAGGAGATGTAGTAACCTTGACAGCCGATCAACTTCCGGCTCAATTTCGTCATTTAGTGAGGAGGGATCAAAAAGAGTATCAGTTTAAGACATACAGAGGGATGGGCTCGGAAGCAGCTATGAAGAAGGGAGCTCAGGTCCTGTCTGAAGATGAGTTCCACGGGAAGAGCTATCTAAAAGGGCGAACGCTGGTGGCAGAAGGTGTCGAAGCGCTGGTGCCAATTAAAGGCACTGTGTCAGAGGTAGTAGATCAGGCAATCGGTGGAATTAAATCAGGTATGTACTATGTAGGTGGTCGGACGATTTCAGAGCTGCAACAAGTAGCAGAGTTTCTACGAATTACTGATGCGTCGTTAAAAGAGAGTCACCCACATGGTCTAGTTATCACTAATGGTGGTAAAAACTATTAGACTACTACTTCACTTCTCTTTTCACCCAGGTTTGGCAGAATTTTTCATCTGTAAGTGATAAGGGATCAAAGTCATCTATGTTATTGGTATACACGTAGGGCTGCAACTTTTCGTACTCACAAATGGGGTCATTGAAGAGATGGAAGTACGTCCCGCTGTCACTGGGTGAGCTAATTGATTTTAGTTCAATTTGATGAGCTGCATTTTTCGGTTGGGCAGAGGAAGTAGCTAAGAATTCACGATAGTGGCAGTTTTCAAACATGTCTGCTTCGACCACCTGAATTGTATTTGGGAAATCACTAAAGTTTGGGCACCTAACAGTAACCGTGACTGAGCCAAAGTGATACTCTGGCTCTTCTGCGTTTGCAAACTGCTGCCGTTCAGCTGGAGTTAATGTAGAGAGTGTTTGGGTATAGGCCAGGATAGATCTTGATCGATTATAGGCCGAGCTATTGGTCACCACCAAGATTGGCTGCTGAACTCTCCCCACATATCCAGCCAGTAATCTTTCCAGAAAGTAATGTTTGTCAGCTGTGAGGATGGGATAACGAGTAAAATAGTTCAGACTAAAAATAGCTGCCTCTGCCACGAGAAGCACAAACAGTGCAGTGCCTAGTCCAAATCCCAGCAGAGCTTTTTTCTTTGATTGCTTTGCCAGCCACTCCCAAGTACTCATTACCCCGCCACTCGCAAAGGCAATAATTAGGACATAGGTCAGGGCGCTTCTGAAGATGGCTTGAAAGCTAGTCGTAACTGCGCTCGTAAATGGTGACACGATGAGGAAGAGCATCAGAAAACGTGCGGCTGTTGGGTATCGTCTAAACCACCAATGAAATCCAAACAATAGAAATGGAAAAGTACTCAGATGGAAAAATCCATACACAGACAAGGAAAATTGATATCCTGACTCGTTGCCAGTACCGAGCAATCGATAGGTGTCAAAAACAGAGATGTATCGTAGGCCAATTTCCTTTAATCCTACGGTGTACTTATTGGTGATCAGCTGCATCCCAGGGAAGTTGAGTGAGAGGCGTCGCTGCTCATCTACCAAAGGCGTAATAAATTGGCTCGTGATGATTTCTCCTGATCGATCGCCGAATGCCCCTGCCCGTTGAAGTTGCGCAGTTCGACCGAGCAGAATTAGTAGCGTCACAGTAAGTACAACACTTGTGGTCATTTTCCAACGGCGGGAAAGTGGTTGCCACCACAGCCAGATGATTGCGGCAGCACTTAAGATAAGCATGGTAAACTTTGCCCCATGATAGGTGTAGAAACTGAAGAACAGCGAGATGAGTAGTCCTGCTAGCCCGAGCGCTTTTTCCCGATCAGAAACTTTTTTCTGAGAAATCAACCAGAGTGAAAAAAGAAAAGCAATCTGAAAAAATACACTAATCACTGCTTCATACCCCATACGTGAAATGTGTGTGTGCCAGGGATTTACAGTCATCATGGCTGCAACCACCAGAACAAATACTGAGCTTCGTGTTTGCCGCCAAATAAGTCCACAGAGAGCCACGATGCTGAGTAGGCCAAAGACTGCTGCTGGAATATGCGCTGTCGCCGGCCCAGTGCCAAAGATGCCTTGAAAAAAAGCGTGAAACACAGCAGCTAACTCTGCGGTGTAGTTCATCGTGTGGACTGGCCGTAATTGTAGAGGTTGCCAATTGCCACTTAAGTCACTGCCCCAGTGCACGATAGACTCACCTGTTACCACGTAATCCATTTCGTCGAAGTACAACGAAATCGGAACTGAGTTGAGTTTATACAGACGAGTGAAAAGTCCCAAACCTAGTAGTATGGAAAGTCCAAGTACAAGAAGATGAGTGGAGATTTTGAGCTGAGTTCCCGGTACAAATTTTTTGAGAGAATGAAGGGGAAACATGATCAAAAAAAATTATAGCACGCAGTTGCGTGATGTCTCTTCGCAGGAAGTTGGAACTCTCGTACTAATGCTAGGCTTTTCTCTTGGTAGGAGCTTCTTTACCAACGGCATTGCCAACAATAATCGCTTGCTGAATTTGCTGAGCTAGTTCACTGACCGCACCTGGTCCGTGTGGCAATAAAATCGTGTTGGTGTTAGAACTTTGGCCAATTTCTTTAAGCGTGTCCAAGTACTGCGTCAGTAACACTAGGTTCATCACCTCTTGAGCGCTAGAACTAGTAATCCGAGTTTGGAACTCATCTACCGACACGCTCAGTCCTTCGATAATCGCTTTGCGCTGATCAGCAATCCCTTTGCCTTGAAGTGCTTTAGATTCTGCATCTGCTTGGGCAGACTTTACTTTCAGGATTCTCTCAGCCTCTCCTTTTTCTGACGCTACGACTCTCATTCGCTCTGCCGCATTGATTTCATTCATGGCCTCTTTGACTTTAGCGTCTGGCTCAATGTCAGTTACTAAAACATTTACAATATCAAAGCCAAAGCCGCCCATAGTTTCGCTCAGCTCTTCTTTGACAGCGATCGCAATGTCATCTTTTTTAATAAACAAATCATCTAATTTAATAGTAGGTACGCGGGCGCGGACCACGTCGAAGACATAGGCATTAATTTGGGTGACTGGATCTTGGAGCTTATAAAAAGCCTCATAAATATTCTTATCTCTCACCATATACTGGACAGAAACTAAGACATGAACAAAGACGTTGTCTAAGGTTTTTGTTTCAGCTTTGACATCTAGTTGTTGGACTCTCAGAGATAATCGTCCCGAAACGGTTTGAATAAATGGCAACTTAAAGTGTAATCCAGCGTGAGCCACTCTAGAGAACTTACCAAAGGTTTCGATAATGGCTACAGTTTGCTGCTCAACAGTAAACCATCCTTGCAAGAAGGTGATAAAAGCTAAGACAGCAATGATGGAGAGGAAAATTAACATATGATCCTATTTTAGCACAAGGCAAGGAGTTTTTAAGTGAGATGCTCAGTCTTCATCTTCCAATGTTGAGGTATCTCCGACTTCTATTCCCATTTGACGAGCTTTCAACACTCGTCGCATAATTTTCCCGCTGCGTGTTTTCGGGAGCTTGCTGACACTCTCAATTTCTGCTGGCTCCGCAATATAGCCAATCTTCTGGCGAACCCAAGTTTTTAGTTCCTGCTGTAACGAATCAGTCATTTCAATACTTGGGTTTAGTAATACAAATGCTTTGATTATTTCTCCTTTCACTTCATCACTGATTCCAATCACGGCGGCTTCTGCGACTGCGTGGTGAGCCACCAATGCACTCTCCACTTCAGCCGTACCAATTCGGACTCCGGCTACATTGATGACATCATCTGACCTGCCAAGCACGGTAAAGTAGCCCTCCTCATCGCACTGAGCTACATCACCAGTATAGAAATAGTCTTTATTTGGAAACTCACTCCAATACTGGGTGAAACGGTCGGGATTATTCCAACAGGTCAATAAGGCACCAGGCCAGGGATCTTTGATTACCAAATGTCCAACCACTCCTGGCTTGGAGATTTCATTTCCATCTTCATCAAGGAGTGCAGGTTGAACGCCAAAAAAAGGTAGACCAGCACTGCCAGGTTTCTGCTTCATACTGGGCGGAGTGACGAGCATGTGACCGCCAGTTTCTGTTTGCCACCAGGTGTCAATCACGCTGGCTGAATTTTTGCCGATGTGGCGAGAGTACCACTCCCAGGCAGCTGGATTGATTGGCTCACCCACACTGCCGATAATTCGCAGACTGGAGAGATTATGTTTTTCAGGGAAACTACTGCCCTCGCGCATCAGTAACCGAATAACAGTAGGTGCTGTGTAAAAACTTTGAACCTGGTACTTTTCTACCAATTCCCAGTAGCGATCTGGTGCTGGGTAGACGGGCGAGCCCTCATAGAGGATTGAGGTGAGACCATTGGAAAGGGGTCCATACACAATATAGCTATGGCCAGTCACCCAACCCGTATCTGCGGCTGTCCAGTGAACTTGGTCTAGCTGGACATCAAAGTTGTACTTCATGCTGATATGTGCAAAGAGACCATATCCACCGTGACCATGAACAATACCTTTGGGTGTTCCAGTAGTTCCAGATGTGTAGAGGATGAAAAGCGGAGTGGAGCTTTCAAGTTGTGCAGGATCACACTCTTCAGAGGCACTCGCCTGAAGCTGGTGCAAATCAAGTTCATTCTTTTGCAGCGTAGTGGTGTCCCATGTGCGTTTGAACACAATTACATGATTTATACTTGGTGACTCTACCACGGCAGCACGGACGACACTCAATAAATCATGCAATTTTCCATTCTTTCGAGTGGAGGTGGCTGTGCAAATCAGCTTCGCTCCTGCATCTCGAATTCGTACTGCTAATGATTCTGCACTAAACCCCGCGTAGACCACTGAGTGGATTGCACCAATCCTGGCACATGCCAGCATCAGCGCAATTTGCTCAATAGTGAGTGGCATATAAATCACCACTCGGTCACCCTGTTGAATGCCCAGCGATATTAGGACATTCGCAGATTTATTGACCAGGGTAAGAAGTTGAGTGTACGTAATACTGACCTCTTCATTGAGCTCATTATTGTAAATGTACGCCAATTTTTGGCCGTTACCATTAAGCACGTGTCTGTCTAGACAGTTATGACTAATATTCAGTTTCCCCCCAACAAACCACTGGTAATTCGGCTTGTTCCACACAAACGTTTGGGTAAAAGGCGAGAACCACTCAAGTTCTTTCAGAGCTTGAGTGGACCAAAAAGTTTGGGGATCTGTTACAGACTCTTGGTAGAGTTGTTTATATTGACTTGCAGAGTAGGAGATAGACATGAACTCTACTTAGTATAGCAAGAAGCTGGATTAGTTATAACTAAATTACTCAGCTGCTCATGCTATTATTGGGCTGTGGCTATGTCTTAGATTCAGTAACACATTTTATTTTACCCAACTATTCAGTGTTTGAGCCACTACTCACGCGTTTAGTTTTGGTTATGACTTTGGGGGAAGTAGCCTTCATGCTCTGGGTTCTTTTTAGGGGAGCAAAAAACACTCCCTAGAGGGGTTTGTCAGTATCAGGAATGAAGCAGCTGATCTACCAAGAGATTACTTTTTGCTATAAATAAAAAAACCTAAGTTTCCTATTTTCTCTCTCATAAAGTTATAAGTTCTTTTTCAGTTCGCTTCAGTAAGACAGCATTAACAGCCACAATTATGGACGATGCCGACATCAGCAGGGCTGAGATTTCTGGACGAAGGGTAATTCCAAATGAAGGATACAAAATGCCAGCAGCAATTGGGATGGCTAGCACGTTGTAGACAGTTGCCCAGGCTAGGTTCTCCTTCATTTTGCGCACGGTCGCCTTACTGAGTTTAATGGCTCGAAGCACATCTGCCACGTCTGATTTCATTAAGACAATGTTTGCTGTTTCAATCGCCACATCGGTTCCGGCACCAATCGCTATTCCAATATCAGCCTGGGCTAAAGCTGGAGCGTCGTTCACTCCATCTCCCACCATCGCCACAAACCTGCCTTCATCTTGAAGCTTCTTGACATAACTGGCTTTATCTTGCGGTAGGACTTCCGCAAAGTACCGCTCGATGCCTAATTTTTTACTTACAATTTCAGCGGTACCTTTGTTGTCCCCGGTGATCATCACCGGTTCTAAGCCAAGCTCCTTCATTCGTTGAATTGCCAGTGGAGCGCTATCCTTGATATTATCTGCAGCTGCAACTATGCCTGCAATTTTATTTTCGACTGCAACTACCATCAGTGTTTTCCCTTCAGTGAGTAGCTGATCCACTTGTCGTTGAATAAGTGCAACATCGACATTTTGAGCCACCATTAATCTTAGAGTTCCAACTAGTACATGCTTACCATCAACAACCGCCTCAATGCCATGACCAGCAATCGAGCGAAAGTTTTTAACCGAAGTGGATACTTGAAGCTTTCGTTTCTCCAGTTCTTGTAGGACAGCCTTACTTAATGGGTGACTAGATTTGGCTTCTACCGCAGCCGCTAGACGCACGACATCTTCTTGAGTGAATGGTTTAAGCGCAATCACTTCTGTAACTCTTGGCTTGCCTTCGGTGAGTGTGCCAGTTTTATCAAGTACCACGACTTGAATCTTCGAAGTCTGTTCTAAAGTTGAGGCATCTTTGATAAGAATGTTATGTTTGGCTCCTATGCCTGTTCCCACCGCAACTGCAGTGGGAGTAGCCAGACCAAGGGCATCGGGGCAGGCAATGACAATGGCAGAAACGGCAAACATCAATGCTGTCAGCAAGCTTTCTCCAGCCCAAAAATACCAGATACCAAAAGTAATGAGTCCTGAACCAATTGCCAAAATCACTAAGTATTGAGCTGCTTTATCCGCTAGTCGTTGGCCTGGAGCTTTAGAATTCTGAGCTGTTTCTACAAGCTTAACGATTTGAGCTAAGGCGGTATCACTCCCTACCTTCATGGCTTTGAATGTAATAGATCCTGACTGATTAATAGAACCGCCTATAACCTCATCCCCAATCTTTTTAGTCACGGGTAAAGATTCACCTGTTACTAATGATTCATCAATTGCTGTTTCACCTTCGGTCACTTCTCCATCTACGGGCACTTTGTCACCAGGCTTGAGAATAATCAGATCACCGACCTGAACTTCTGCAGTAGGCACTAGAACTTCTTGGCCATCTTTTAACACTCTAGTTTGTGGTGGAACCAAGTTAAATAATGCACGCAGTGCATCGGAGGTACCTCTGCGTGACTTCATCTCCATCCAATGACCAAAAAGGACGAAAGTCACCAACATTGCAGCAGCATCAAAGAACGTTTCTCCCCCCATGAACAAAGTGATAACTACGCTAAAAACATAGGCAGCTAGAACGCCGGTGGCGATCAGCACCATCATGTTGAGTGTTTTATTTTTAAGGGCTTGGTAGGCACCAGTAATGAAGATGGAGCCAAACTTAAACACCACCGGGGTGGTTAGCAGGAATAACAGCCAATTATTGGGTATTGGAGTGGGAAGCGTAATCCCTAAGAAGCCAGTGAATATAGCTGAGTAGGCAATGATGGGGAAGGTGAAAACCAATGACCAGAAAAAGCGATTCCGCATGTCCTTTTCCATGAAGGCAGCCATACTCGGATCTATCATGGCTTTATGATGGTCTGCATGGCTCATTGAGCTCAGGTCATAGTCATCGCGCTTGACAGCTTGAACTGAAGGTTGGCTAAGGTGGCGAGAATGAGTTGAGTGATCCATGGTAGATGAAAACTAGTGCCTTTTACGGATAAAGTATATCCTCTTCTTCAATAGTTTATGCTTCTAAATATGAAGCTGGGATGAAGTACGCGACTCTTTTTCTTCATGTTCTCTTCATCTTTGTCCTGGTATCTTTTACAATTCAATTAACAAGCTAGGAAAAGTCACTATGAATGCTCATTTACCTCAAGAATCACGCAATATGCGCTTAAAAAACGTCCTCTCATCCTTTATGGTTTATGTTTCGCTGTTTATTGGAACAGGATTCCTGTCTGGCGCCATTGTTCACTATCCAATGAGCCCAGCTAGATACGCAATTATTGCTGCGCTTGGGGCTATCATCTTTACCGTAGCTTCAACAATCAATGAAGCACTTTTTAACAAAAAAACATTTAAAGACGAAGGTGTTGTCAAGATTGTTCTTTTTTCACTTTTACTTTCGATTGGAATCGGTATGATCAGTGGTGGAGCTCAACATTTTGATGAGTTCCCAATTTATGGGAGTTACCTCATCCCTTTTGGTATTCTGCTTTCCATTGTTGCCTACATCTTTAAAAGCAATATCCATTTATTCCAACATCAAGTTATTAAGCTAACACTAGGAACACTCCTCGTCATCACACCACTGGGTCTAGGCTTAAATGCGTATGCCAAAACCATGAATGTTGAATCTCACGGTCACAATCAGACAAGCACTAATGCTCAGATGGAAGGTTGTACAGAAGATGGCTGCGGAAAGATGGGTTCCCATATGACCATGAAAGTTGAGAACGATAGTGATTTCTTAATGGGCATGATCCCTCATCACCAGGAGGCAGTAGAGAGCTCTGCATATTTGCTAACTCGCACGACAGATCCCGATTTACAGCAATTCTTAAAGGGTGTAATTGATGTCCAGTCCGCTGAGGTTGGTCAAATGAAAGTTTGGCACAGGACTTGGTTTAATAGTGAGTATCAATCTGATGGTAAATACATGCCAATGATGGGTGAGCTGACTAAGTTGCAAGGAAAAGAGTTAGAAAAGGCCTACATTCAAGGTATGATTGCACATCATAAGGGAGCCATTGATATGGCGAATCAAATTATCAGCAAAACCAGCCGTTCTGAAATTAACACAATGGCGCAAGCTATTATTGATATTCAAACCAAAGAAGTATCTTTATTGGCAGCTTGGTTACAAAGTAAGTACGACGGGGTGTTTGTTCCTTCACCAGCTAGCACCATGATGAATGAAGAAGATGGTCATAGTGATGGTGAGATGATGGGTCATTAAATCCTTCATCTTTACTTCATCTGCGTATTGATAAGATTCATAAGAGATAAAAAATTGGAACTTCAGTATGAAAAAACAGACGATTCACATTGACGGAATGCATTGCCGATCTTGTGAAATTTTAATTGAAGACGGCATCAAAGAAATCCATGGGGTCAGAGAAGTCAATGTTAGTCACACCAAAGGCACTGCTGAAGTGAACTACAAAGGTCACTTAGATACTAATAAAGTGCAAGCCGTGGTGGTTAGGTGTGGATACTCATGTGGAGTAGGCAAAAAGGCTCCATTAATTTCTACCCGCACAGAAGATTGGAACCAATTGGCTATGGTAGCGATGGTTTTAGCGGGCGTGTACTTTATTGGTCGTTGGCTAGGTATTTTTAACATCGGTGGTTTTGCTTCAAGCAATTATTCAAGTTTGCCCGTGGTGTTTCTGGTGGGTTTAACAGCAGGAATTTCTACGTGCATGGCGCTGGTGGGCGGTTTAGTTTTGGGAGCCTCAGCTCGTTTTGCGAAACAAAAACCTTTTGCTACTCCATTAGAAAAATTTACTCCTCACGTTTTTTTTAATATTGGCCGAATCATTGCTTTCTTTATTCTTGGAGGAGTGATTGGTTGGGTGGGGTCAATTCTGGAACTTTCTTTGACCATGACTGGATTACTGACTGTGCTGGTAGGCTTGAGCATGTTCATTATTGGAGCACAATTGACTGATGTATTCCCACGTTTAAGTGGTTGGCAGCTCACTTTACCCAAGGGTGTTAGTCGCTTTTTGGGTATCGATACACATAAGCAAGCCGAATATAGCCATAAGAGTTCTATGATCTTGGGTGGGCTAACGTTTTTCCTACCCTGTGGT
Source organism: uncultured Pseudomonadales bacterium (assembly GCA_964570365.1). Classification (GTDB taxonomy): domain Bacteria; phylum Patescibacteriota; class Microgenomatia; order UBA1400; family PJMF01; genus CAZMXT01. The sequence continues at coordinate 33,685 of CAZMXT010000008.1, forward strand.
TTCACTCAAGCCATGCAGCTTTTTGCGATGAGTAGTGGCAGCCCTACCGCAGGGGCCTTGACGATGGGCGTTTTCGCTTTGGGAACAGCACCAGGGTTACTGAGTGTGGGTGGCCTGACTGCTGTTATTAAAGGCAATCAAGCAAAGTACTTTTTTAAGTTTGCGGGTGTAGTGGTACTCGCCCTAGCAGTCTTTAATATTTCAAACGGTTTACGATTAGTGGGTTTTGATGGGAGTGTGCTGGGCATCTCAACAGGCGTGCAAGGGAAAACTTTAAATGTGCCTTCTGCTCAGGCAAATAATGACGTACAGGTTGTGCGGATGACCCAAGATGCTAGAGGGTATGCACCCAATACTTTTACTATCAAAAAAGGAGTCAAGGTAAGGTGGATTGTGACTTCAACTGATCCATATAACTGTGCCAGTAGTCTAGTTTCCAAGAAGCTCAATATCCGCCAGGCTCTGAAGAATGGTGAGAACATTATTGAGTTCACTCCGACAGAAACAGGAAAAATTGCTTTCAGCTGTAGTATGGGCATGTACTCAGGGAGTTTCAACGTCGTAAATGAATAACAAAATATTTAAAAGGATTTTTATGTCAAGCACTACCACTAGCTTTCAACTCTCAGGTTTACACTGCGAAAGTTGTAAAAAAATCTCTGAAAAGAGAGTTAAGAAAATAGCAGGTGTAACTGAAGCAGCAACAAATCTTGAGACAGGCGAGCTCACTATCACTGCTGAACGTGCCGTTACGAAACAAGAAGTAGTTACAGCATTGGAAGGAACCGACTACCAAGTCATTTAAAGAACTATATGAATACCTACAAATTTAATGTCAAAGGCATGCACTGTGAATCTTGTGAGATTCTGATCAAAGAAGAGCTGAGTGAGTTGCCAGGTATAAAGGACGTACTAGTTAGTTACTCAACTGGTGAAGGCAGCTTGAGTTTAGAAGAGTCACTGTCTACTAAAGATGCTGTCATTGCTGCCATTAAAGATGCTGGCTACGCAGCAACCATTGATGCAGCAAAACCTATTTCAAAATCTAAAGCTTTCAAAGAAATCAAAGTCACAAAAAATAATCTAGCAGGAAGTATTTTTAATCCAGTACCACAGTCACAAGAATCTAAGATGGAGTTAAATTCATCAAACAAGCCACTTGTAAGTAAGCCTGCAAATTCGCTACCAGAAGCGACAAATCAGAGAATTCAACTTTCACTTTCTGGCATGCACTGTTCATCCTGCGCAGGTCTGATTGAGCGATCATTAAAGAAGGTTCCTGGTGTCAAAGAAGCGAATGTCAACTTTGCAGCTGAAAAGGCCTCAATATTACTCGATCAATCACAGTCTCCTAAAGAAAAATTGATAGAAGCTGTCAAGAAGACAGGCTACTCTGCTTCATTCGCAGATCAAAATAATACGGGAGAGGAGAGCAAAAAGAAGAAGCTAGAGATTAAGAAGTTGTTCATCAAATTCGCAGTAAGTTTCGTTCTTAGTTTGCCGATGTTTTATTTTATGATCATGGACTTCTTTCCGATAGTTCCAGGTGCTGCAACGATCTTCCCGTACGTAGGTATAGTCTCATTAATTCTGACTACGCCAATTCAATTGATTATTGGAGCGAGTTTCTATAAAGGAATGTGGTCGGCCTTGCGAATGAAAACGTTCAATATGGATAGCTTGATTGCAATTGGGACATCAGTGGCGTATTTTTACAGTTTAGTTAACTTTGCTAGTTATTTCTTGAACACAAATTCGTTGATTGGAGTGAATGGCGCAAAGATTCCTGAGCTGTACTTTGAGACTGCCGCCTTTTTAATCACGTTTGTGATTCTAGGCAAATGGCTGGAAGCGAAGGCCAAAGGTCAGACTTCTGAAGCAATCAAGAAACTGATGGGACTGCAAGCGAAGACCGCGCGAGTGATCCGAAACGGCATGACGCAAGATATTCCCATTGAAGAGGTCTTAAATGGTGAAGTAGTTCTGGTTCGTCCCGGGGAGAAAGTGCCAGTTGATGGTCAAATCAATAAAGGCTCTTCGGCTCTGGATGAATCGATGATCACAGGCGAAAGCTTGCCTGTCGAAAAGCATGAGGGTGACAGTGTGATTGGTGGAACGATTAATAAAACAGGTAGCTTTGAGTTTGTGGCCACCAGGGTTGGTTCTGAAACAACCCTCTCCCAAATCATTCGTTTGGTTGAGGATGCCCAAGGTTCAAAGGCACCCATTCAAGCAGTTGCTGATCGCATCTCTGCTTGGTTTGTACCTGCAGTTATTGCATTAGCGATACTCACATTTGCCGTTTGGTACTTCGTCTTGGGCGCAACTCTATCATTCGCACTGATGGCATTTACGGCAGTGATTGTGATTGCCTGTCCATGTGCTCTTGGGTTGGCTACGCCAACTGCCATTATGGTTGGCACTGGTAAAGGTGCTGAGAATGGTATCTTGGTGAAAGGTGGTGAACCACTCGAACAAGCGAGTAAAATTAACACCATCGTCTTTGATAAGACCGGCACCCTGACCAAAGGGAAGCCCGAAGTGACTGATATCGAAAGTGTTAGCAACTTTGATAAAGACACGTTACTCACAGTTGCCGCCAGTTTGGAAAAACAATCAGAGCATCCGTTAGCTGAAGCAATCTATAAAGCTGCTGAAAACAAAAATCTGGGGTTGTACGAAGTGAGTAACTTCTCGGCTGTTCCTGGCCATGGAGTGCAAGGGGTAATTAATGATGTGACCTACTATTTAGGTAACAGAAAATTAATAACTGACGTACTTGGTTTATCAGTGGATTCGATTAATGCTCAAATGTCTCGACTTGAGGAGCAAGGCAAAACGGCCATGATTCTTGCTTCTAAAGAAACTATTGTCGGAGTGGTTGCAGTTGCCGATACGGTCAAAGAAACTTCACAGCAGGCGGTATCAATGCTGCGGAAAATGGGGATCGAAGTCTACATGATCACCGGTGATAACCGTCGTACTGCAGAAGCCATTGCCAAACAAGTTGGCATCACTTATGTCTTAGCTGAAGTCCTACCAGAAGACAAAGCCAATGAAGTGAAGAAACTTCAAGAAATGGGCAAAAAAGTAGCCATGGTTGGTGATGGCATCAATGACGCTCCTGCACTAGCTCAAGCTGATCTAGGCATTGCTATGGGTTCAGGTACTGATGTCGCCATGGAAACAGGTGGTATTGTCATCATTAAAAATGACTTACGTGACGTTGTTCACGCCATCGAGCTCTCAAAAGAAACTATGTGGAAGATTAAGCAGAATATGTTCTTTGCTCTTTTCTATAACGTGATGGGCATCCCAATTGCTGCGAGGCTCTTCTTTGGGCTTGGGCTGGTTCTTAAGCCAGAATTGGCAGGTTTGGCGATGGCTTTGAGCTCGATCTCGGTGGTAGCCAATTCACTATTGCTGAAGTTATTCAGACCTGGGCATAAGAACTATGTTTCTGCGTATGCACCTGTATTCATGGTGTTGGCATTTAGTCTAATGTTCTTTGAGTTTGCCCGTTTCAGCTCTGCAATGGGTACTGAAGCAAGTACTGTAGTTATGGCCAATAAGCCACAAATCAATGTCAGTCAGGAAGCAGTTCAGCAAGCCAAAGAACTCTTTATTGAGAGTAGAGGCAAAGTTACTTTTGCGCAGAACACACCCAAACTGTTTCTTGAAGTTGAGCCGTACGAAATCCTCGGCATTACTTTAAGCGAGGGACGTGCATTGATTGGGCCCAATGAAATGATTGTTGGGTATGACGAGGCTCAGATGATGAAGGAAGAAAAATTGATTCAAGGCGCGGGCGATATTCTCCCTAACTTTTTTGGAATTCGAGAGATGAAAGTGATTGGCATACTTGCTAAAACAGGCACTGAACTTGATATGTACCATCTGGTCTCATCTGATACTTTGGAAAAAATTCATGGCGCAGCAAACATTCGCACAACAGCTGCTCCTGATGGCTCGAGCAAAGTATTTTATGAAGTAAGCAGCAATATACCACCACAACTAGTGCCATCACTGCCTGAGGATTCATTTGATCATTCAGTGAATATCGCCGGAAAAACATATCAGCCAATCTACATTGGTGCTGAAGAAGCAGTAATGATGCAAAAAGAGAAGATCTTTAAAAAGGAGGGCGACCTCATCAACGGTTTCTTTGGAAATGATGTAATCGTGTCAGGTATCTTGCCAAAAACCAATAGCCCACTCGATACTTTCCATTTCGTAAAGTCAGGTTTCGCAGTAAAATAGCCCCTATGAAGATCTTAATTATTGAAGACGATCGTAATTTGCGCGAAAACACGAAAACCCAGTTTGAGAGAGCTGGGTTTGGTGTAGATGTTGCGCCTACTGCTGAAGAAGGATTAAACCTGTTGGAGATAAATGAGTACGACTCAGTTGTCCTTGATATCAACTTGCCTGATGGCAATGGCTTTGAAATTTGTGACAAAATTAGAAAACAAGAAAATACGACACCCATCATTATCGTGACTGCCCGTGATGCTATCTCGGACAAAATTAAAGGTTTGGATTTGGGGGCTGACGACTACGTGTTAAAGCCCGTCGATTCACAGGAGCTAATTGCCCGGGTTAAAGCCTTGATTCGCAGAAATAGTAAAAATCCCTTGCCCTTGCTTACTATTATAAATTTACAGATTGATACTCAAGCGAGACGCGTCACTCGTGGTGGGTTAGAAATAGAACTTCCTTCAAAAGAATTTGCTGTCTTAGAACTGCTCGCTCGGCACAGTGACGAAGTTGTTACTAGATCAATGCTCATGGAACATATTTGGGGTAGTGATTTTGAAACATTTTCCAATGTGGTTGATGTCTATATCAGAAACTTGCGTAGGAAAATCGATATGCCTGGCTCAAAGAAACTTATTCATACTATTCGTGGTGGTGGATACAGTCTCTCAGGCAAAAGGTAGTCAGAGTACAATATAGCCAGATGATCCCCAATCTTTTACCTACTCTACGCAGTCGCCTAACCATTTTATATATAGTTTCTACCACCATAGTGTTTTTATTGTTGAGCGGCTTATTTAGCGTGCTGCTGTGGGTCGCTCTTCACAATCAAATTGATCATCATATTCATATAGTTACCACCCAAGCAGAGCAAGTCGTAAATAACTTTGATGGTGAGCAACGAGAATTGCTTTTGAATAATCTCGTTCAAATGGGGGGGATGTCAGTGGTCATGATCGCACCAGATGGCCAAGTGATCATGCAAAAGAATAGTGTGGATATTTTGCCCTTGAATAACGATGAGGTTCAAGCAGTTCTTTCTGAAAGTGCTCAGCTCGGCTACCACCCCATACATTTCACTATACACAACCAACGTTTCGGTTCTGCTACTGTTGAGCAAAATGGTGACTCAGCACTCTTAGCAATTGGCTACTCTACTGGAATCCTGAAAGAAACTTTCACTCGAATGATCATCATGGTAACTGGGATCATTGTTTTAACCTTACTACCTTTGGCATACTTAGGACATCGCTTACTTCGAAAATATCTCCATCCACTAGAGGTGGTCGCTGATACCGCGAAACAAATCAACCATCCAAAAAAGCTTTCGAGCCGAGTAACTGAACTTTCTCTGACAAAAGAAGTCGCCACGATTGTGTCATCGTTTAATGCGATGCTGGGAAGATTAGAAAATATTTTTAAGACTGAGCATGAGTTCTTTTCTGATGCTGCCCATACATTGAAAACACCCTTGGCCGTGCTGCGGGCAAAAGTTGAAGGTTTGACAAAAGAGAGTGACTCGAAAAAGCAAGAAATCTTGAAAGTCATAGATTCTGCGGTTGATACAGTCCAAGATCTTTTGTTTATTTCAAGAATTGAGACTGGTGTTGTAGAACCTTTGAAGAAAGTGAAGATCAGTGAAACAGTCCGAGATCTAGTAGAGATCGCTAAAAATCTAGCTGAAGACAAAAAGGTAATAGTGACCAGTGATATAAAAAGAGAGGTGGTCTTGAAGGCAGATGAGAGGCTTATTAAAAAGGCACTGGGCAACGTCATACATAATGCAGTTGTGTATGTCAATCACGGTGGAACGATACATGTGTCTCTAAAAGAGAGCGATCAACTCATTCTTCTCCGCATTACTAATTCAGGGGAGCATCTTTCTAAAGATGAAATTAAACATGTTTTTGATCGTTTTTATCGCGGGAAAAGTTCGCTGAATACTGCTGAAGGATCAGGATTGGGCTTATCAATCTCCAAAGCAGTTGTAGAAGGCTATAAAGGGAAAATAGAGTTCGAAAATGAGAAGGATGATCTGATCACTGTCTCAATCAGTTTTCAAAAATAGTTGTCTTTGAGTACAACACCTTCACACTTTCTAGTTACTCTTCTTTATAATTGACCCGTTCCCATTCTTCAATCTTTCCTTCGACAATGGTAAATAGCGGGTGGGGGTTAATGATTGTCTGACTTTCAAAGATCTCCAATCTTGCAGGATCCCTAGTTTGTAACTTCTTTTTCAAATGTTGTGATTCATATAATACTTGGCCGGTTGTTACAGATATGTGAGTGATGCCATCTAAAACCTGCAGCTTTTCTCGATTAAAACGATAATTTCGCTTGTCAGCTTCATCCACAATTCCATGAAGATATGCATTTATTGCTAATAGCGGTTGGGAATGGTTTGCAAACCGAATTAATTGCGGATGCCTGGTATATCCATGAGTTTTACCTGATAAAACTTTCAGTGCTAGTAAGCCTTCGCGCCAGACAGCTACTAATCCTTTTTGATCAAGATATGATGGGTGCAGACTCCATAGGCGCATAAGTACAACTTGTTTTTGTAGTAGATACAAGATATTGTAATAGAACATCTGTTCTATTACAATGTTACTAACTACTCAGCAAAAGATTCTACGGGTCACTACACTCCAATTTTCCATCAGTGGTTATGAGGGTATTAAAATGCGCCCAATAGCTGCTTTAGCAGGCGTTGCTCCTTCTGTTCTCTATCACTACTTTGCCAATAAAGACGAGTTGCTCAGGTCTGTTTATCTAGCTGCAAGCCAAGAACTGGGTAAAAAAAGAGCCACTCTAGCGCATAAAGAATCTTTTGAGAAAATACTAAAAAGCAGAATTGTATTTCAATTCCAACATGCAGAAAGCATTGTGGCTGTTCTTAAATACTACTTGCACTTTAGATTAGACTTCAAAAAAAATGATCGCGGACATTTACCAGAAAAAACGTATCTTCACATTGAAGAAGTTTTGCACCTCGGCGAAATGCAGGGAAAGTATCACTTCCCTGACTTAGAAAAAGAAGCCAAAGTTATTGTGCATGCCATCAATGGTTTTATCTTGGAATACTTTCCCGCTACTCTTTCGTCAGCAGAAAGATCAGAATTGGTGAATAGCATTGCTGATTTTGTATTGAGAGCTTTAGAGATCTATCGCATAAGAAAGTCTTGAATATGGAAAAGAAAAACATAGTAATTATTGGGGCAGGATTTGGAGGACTGGCAGCCGCAGCATTACTAGCAAAAGATGGCTATCAAGTAACAGTACTAGAGAAGAATGAGCAGCCAGGTGGTCGCGCAAGCAGCCTATCAGCTAAAGGATTTCGTTTTGATATGGGACCTTCTTGGTACATGATGCCAGAGGTTTTTGAGAAGTTCTTTGGAGAGTTTGGTAAAAAGACTAGTGACTACTTCAAGCTACTTCGACTCAAGCCACAGTATCGTGTGTTCTTTGGGGATAAGACACAGCTAGATATCACGGGTGATCTTCAGCAAGACAAGCAAACATTTGAGAAGATTGAGCCTGGTTTTAGCGAAAAGTTTGAGCAGTACCTAGCTGAAAGTAAGTTGAAGTATGAGATCTCAATGAGGTCAGTACTGTATAAGAATATGAGTTCGCTCTTTGATCTGATCAATGTAGATATGATGAAGCTGGGTACCAGATTGGCGATCTTTCAACCAATGCATAGCTACATCTCAAAGTTTTTTCGCCATCCCAAAATTCAGCAGATACTAGAATACAACTTGGTTTTCCTCGGGTGCTCTCCCAAAAACGCGCCTTCGCTGTTTAGTTTAATGACACACGTCGACTTTAATTTGGGGGTTTGGTATCCAGAGGGGGGGATAACGAGTTTAGTAAATGCCGTTGAGTTGATTGGAAAAGAACTCGGAGTGAAGTATATCTACAATACACCGGTCCAGAGATTAGTAGTAATTGATGGCAAGATTACCCAAGTGGTGACATCAACAAAAACATATATGCCGGATCTGGTCATTTCTAATGCGGACTATCAGTTTACCGAGAGTATCTTGTCGGATCAGACGATGAGAACGTACTCTGATAAATACTGGACCAAGAAAGTGATGACGCCTTCTGCTTTTTTGCTCTATCTGGGAGTGAAAGGAAAGCTGCCAAAGCTAGAACATCATAATCTCTACTTTGGTGATGATTGGAGCAAGCACTTTGATGATGTGTTCACCAATCCTCGCTGGCCAATTGACCCGTCAATTTATATCAACAAGGCGAGTCAAACTGATAAAACAGTAGCTCCGAAGGGTCATGAGAATCTCATGGTGTTAGTACCTATTGCTGCTGGCTTAGAAGAAACGAGTAGCTGGCGGTCACACTATGCTGACTACATCATCGACTTCATAGAAGAAAAGTTAGAGATTAAGATAAAGAAACGAATTGTCTACCAAAAGGTTTTCTCAGTGACAGATTTTGCACAGCGGTACAACAGCTATAAAGGAAATGCGTTAGGTGGTCTTGCTCACACATTATTCCAAAGTGCAATTTGGCGACCCAACAACTTTAGCAAAAAAATACCAAACCTATTCTTTGTTGGTGCAAATACAATGCCAGGAATTGGAGTACCTCCTGCATTTATCTCTGCTCACCTAGTACGGGATCGATTGAAAAAAATACTTGGATAACTAGATATAATGTTCAAAACTATACCCCGACAAATTTTTACAATTTTCAAGAACGGCAGCAAAACATACTTCTATAGTAGCCTTTTTTTCCCAAATGAGGTCAAAGCGGATGTCTTTGCTCTGTACAGTTTTGTACGGACTGCGGATGACTTTGTTGATCAATCCCCACCACAGACCAGGCAGTTCAGAAAATTTCGATTAGACTACGAACAGGCAATCGCTGGGAAATCATCTAGGGGAGTAGTAATAGACAGTTTTATTGAATTACAAAGAAGACGTGATTTTGACTCGCAGTGGGTGCGGAGTTTCTTGGATGCGATGGAGCTTGATCTCAAACAGAAGTCTTATACAGAACTAAAAGATACTGTTCAATATATGTACGGCTCTGCTGAGGTGATTGGCCTGATGATGAGTAAGATCCTAGATCTTCCTCAGCACTCGTATTCCGCAGCACAATCTTTAGGAAGGTCAATGCAGTATGTCAACTTTATTCGTGATATTCAGGAGGATAATGAGCTTGGCAGAGTGTATTTTCCTCAGCATGAGCTGAAGAAGCACGGTCTAGTTTCTTTGGAAAAAAAAGTTGCAGAAAGTCACCCCTCTCAATTTAACAAATTTATACAGGCACAAATTACACAATATCAGATGTGGTGTAACGAAGGAGAGCAAGGCTTTGCATTCATTCCGCTCAGATACCTGATTCCAATTAAGACTGCGAGTGATTTGTACAAATGGACAGCACTTGAGATAGCTAAGCGCCCAATGGTGGTGTATGAACGGAAACTGAAGCCAACGATCTTGAGAATTCTTTACACTTTACTAAAAAACTCTCTCTGGTCTCTATGCAGATGAGCCTCAAAACATTACTCGAGATTTCTAGACCTCGATTTTGGATGTATTTGGCAGGACCATTTATTATTGCCTACGCCCTGGGTGCATCAAGTGAGTCACAATTCTTTTCGCTTCAATTCTTGCTGTACTTCATTTACTTTTTAGTTCCTGCAAACGTATTTCTATACGGGATCAATGACCTTGCTGACACCGATACTGATCAATTTAACACCAGAAAAGATAAGTACGAGCACTCACTGAACTCATCTCAGCAGCGACCGTTGATACTCGCGCTCATCGGATGCGTTGTAATCATGTGCATCACTTCACTTCTGACGGCTGATCTCACCGGACAACTACTCTTGTTCTTACTGATGGGGCTAAGTTTTGCATATAGTTTTCCACCTTTTCGTTGGAAAGCACGTCCCTTTATTGATTCTGCATCAAATATTCTCTACATAATACCGGGAATTTTTGGATATCACCTGCTCACAGGCAGACTGCCTTCAGTGATGATTATTTTTGCAGTGGGTTTCTGGACTGCTGCAATGCACTTATTCTCAGCAATTCCAGATATCAAGGCTGATTCAGGCTCTGGTCTCAGTACGACTGCAGTGCTACTCGGGAAGCACAAAAGTTTACTACTGTGCAGTGCTTTATGGTTTTTTGCTATGGTTGGTCTATTCATTCAGACGTCTTCTCCGTTCTCGCTAATTCTGGGAATTTATGTGCTTATCCCCCTCCTTTGTTTGCGTAAGGGGTGGTCGGTAGCAAAGATATATCCTCTCTTTGCATACCTTAATTCAGGTATTGGATTCGTTTCTTTTTGGATAATTATTGTTCAGCGTTTCTTATGAAAGGCAAAACTACAATCTTAGTGAAAGTTGGCACTGTAGGAGTATTAGTGCTGATGGCATTCTTTGCCTCATCATTCCCAATGGAGCCGAAGTTCTCATTTGCATCCTCGTTAATGGTAGTACTCTTCGCGCTACCTTGTTATGTAGGTATTATGAAAAGCTTTGGAAAATGGAATGGTTTCCAAATTATTCTTTTAATGTGTATTTTCGCACTGGTGTTAGAAAACATTGCAGTTTCGACTGGAGTTCCTTATGGTAAGTTTGAGTACAGGTCATTTATTGGTCAAAGTATTGGTCTAGTTCCGTGGACAGTTGGATTTGCATGGACCCCAATACTCTTTGGAGCAATAAGTCTGACAAGAAGCTATCTTAGATCTTCCTCATGTATAATGAGCATTGTGTCCACTGCGGTGATCATGACTTTGTTTGATTTGGTACTTGATCCTGGAGCTGTGTCGCTGGGTTTTTGGGTTTGGGAACACTCTGTGGGATTCTATGGCGTACCCTGGACTAATTTTTTTGGCTGGCTACTGAGTAGCGCGTGTGCGGCTGCTGTGGTAGACATGTTCCTTAAGATAAAAGGCATCGAAGATGCTCGTGTTCTTCCTTCAATGCACTCGAGTTTTATCGCAATGCTGATTTTTTGGACAGCAGTATGTGTGTTTGAAGAATTGTGGATACCAGGATTGATTGGATGTGTCCTCTTGGCTAAGATTAAAATAGCTACGACTCTTTACTAATTAGAAGTAAAGTCTTAGAAAAAGTTATGCTTAAATTTAAATCATTATACGCGCAACTTCTTGTTGGCAAACTTTCTCATCTAAGAAATGCTTTAGTCGCAGCTATTATAGTGGGATTATTTAAAGTTATACTCCAATATTTAGGAGTTGAATTTTTGCAAATAAATTCACTGCTCGCAGCTATTATAAGCAGTAATATATTTATTCTTGGTTTTCTATTGAATTCCACTCTTAGAGATTACAAGGAAGCTGAGAAAATACCAGCTGGAATGGCTACTTCCCTTGAAACAATATTTGATGAGTGTGAAATAATGTTAAGCAAAAAAAAAGAGCCAATAGTAATTGAAGCTGTTCAACATCTGCTTAACACTGAAAAACTTTGTACTGCATGGTTTTATAAAAAAGCGCACACGGAAGAAGCACTCATGCATATTAGTGATTTCAACAGATATTTACAAAAATTAGAACCACTTACACAAGCTAATTTTATAGTAAGAATGAAAAATGAGCAGAATAGTTTGAGAAAGAATCTCATTCAGGCAAATATTTTGAGAGACACACCATTTTATGAAGCATCCTATAGTATCGCGAGGATTTCTGTATTCTTCTTGCTCACACTACTTACATTATTAAGTGCTAATCCATTTTATGAGCATGTGTTCTATATATTAGTAATTGTTTTTATTACTATTTTTCTCGTTTCCCTGATTAAGGATCTTGATGATCCTTTTGAATTCAATGATGCCGATATTGCCGATGAAGTTTCTTTAATACCATTGTCTAGTTTCGCAGCTAGGACTAGGGTGCGAATGCTGAAACTGAAAATAAAAATTATGTAGGAAGGATCAACGTAAGCACATCGACAATTCCTGGGTCATTATCGGCAATCATAATTGTCTTTTTACTCATGTTTTTTCCTCCTCCACAAGAGTGTTGGTCTGATTCTTTCTTTTACCTTTTTTGATTGGCAATCTAAAACAGAAGGTTGCGCCTCTTTTTCCATTACTTTCAACCCAAATATTGCCAGAGTGACGTTTGACTATTTCTCCTGCAATATACAAACCTAACCCCAGACCAGCATATGTATCCTGCTTCAAACCACTAACCCGAAAAAAGCGGTCAAATACTCTTCCTTGTTTTTCTTTGGGTATACCAATACCAAAATCCTGCACAGAGAGCGTGACACTGTCTGTGTGTTCTGAGGTGGTAATCATAATCTCTTTTGTATGAGGAGAGTACTTTATCGCATTTGAAATAAAGTTGGTAATAACTTGACCGATTCTATCCCTATCCCCATAGACTGTTTTTGGTGGTGCAAGTTTTTTAGTCAATTCATGTTTTGTGGTTGTCTGCTGCATCTCCTCAACAATTTCCACCACCAGTTCCTTAAAGTCAAAATATCCCTCGTGAAATTGGAGTTTTCCGCCTTCTATTTTTGTTGCATCAAGTAAATCGGCAATAAGGCTGGTAAGTTTGTTAAGCTGTCCATCCATTCGTACAAGGAGCCGAACTGCTTCGGTATTTCCTTCTTTTTTAAATCTGTTTTGTAGCACCTGCGCATATCCCTTAATACTTGTTACTGGTGTTTTGAGTTCATGACTGGCAATGCTGACAAACTCATCCTTTTGCTGTTCAAATTGTTTTCGTTCGGTAATATCTCGAGCAGCAGCAAATATACCAAGAACAGTATTCTTGTCATCTTTATAGAGGGAGGCGTTATACAAAACATCGGTCAATCTTTTGCCGTCGGCGTGACGTATGGTGAGTGGATAGTCGGTTACAAAACCTTTCTTGAACACTTGCTGATACCCCTCACTTGCCTTTTCCGGTTCAGTGAAGTAATTGGAAAAGTCAGTGCCAATTAGTCGTTGCCTGAGCATTCCGGTCACTTTTATAGTAGCCTCATTAACGTCTGTTATCTTTCCGTCGGGACTGATGGTGACCAAAGGATCTAGTGATGCTTCAATCAGACTTCTAGCGTATTGGGAGGCCTGTTTTGTCTGGGTAATATCTTCGATGGCAAGCAGAATAAGCGAAGTCTTGTCCGGTCCTTGTTGCAGGGTTCGCGCATTTAAAAGCATGGTCTTTTGGCCAATGTCCTTGAAGTCATGCTCCACCACAAAGTCCTCAATTGTATTCTTCTCAGGAAGAATTTCCTCTAGGAGTAGACGAAGCTTTGGAATGTTCCACTGTCTATTCCCCAGGTCATAAAGCAATCTATTTTCTGTATCACTTGGTGCTACCCTGAAGGCAGTATAGAATGCTTCATTTGCTGAAATGATTCGCAAGTCCTTATTCAGAACCAACAGTGGCCCGCGCACTGTTCGAATAATCGCATCCGCATAATCACGGGTGATGGTTACCTCTTCATTGATAACATTCAACTCTCTGATAATTTCATTGGTATATTCCTGAGTCAGTGTTACCGCTTGTTTTAGCTTGA
>CAZMXT010000009.1:0-46162 GCA_964570365.1 uncultured Pseudomonadales bacterium
CGATGTCGGCTCATCGCATCCTGGGGCTGAAGAAGGTCCCAAGGGTTAGTCTGTTCGCCTATTAAAGCGGTACGCGAGCTGGGTTCAGACCGTCGTGAGACAGGTCGGCCTCTATCCGCCGTCAGCGTTGGATGTTTGAGAGAATTTGCCCCTAGTAAAAATTGCTACAATCTCTTAGAAATAAGAGAACGAAACACTTGCTCAATTCGGTGAAATCCTTTATATTTTTAAAACCGTGGTCCCATGGTTATAAAGGACAATACCGAGGGAAGAGCAATGATGAATCCTCAGCAATGTGCCTACTTTGCTGGACTACTTGATGGTGATGGCAGCATAATGCTGCAACTACTCCCTCGATCTGAAATGAAGTTTCTTTTCAGAGTCAAAGCGGTTGTAGTGATCTATCAAGATACAAAGCAAAAAGACATTGTTGAACAACTGTGGAAGTTAATTGGAGTGGGATACTTCTATCATCGGAATGATCACATTAGTGAAATCAGGATTGAAGGCTTTAAGTAAGTAAAGCACTTCTTGAGCCTTATTCAAAAGCATATTTGTTTGAAAAAGAAACAGGTAGGGCTAATGATTGAGGCGATAGATCTGCTCGAAAAAAAAGCCATCCTCAATAACCGAGTTCATAAAAGTGTGCATGATATCCGATGCAATTTCTGCCTGTAACTACAGCAGTAAAAGAAGAATCTATTCCAGTGAATACGTTATTTCAGAGTTGAGGAATCGCCATTTGCTCCCCGTAACGACTGGATTTCCCGCTTATACCGGGAATGAAGATAGAACCAATTCGGTTCTATAACACGGCAAGCACCTGTCGTATATATGCCTGGCCGGCAGATATGCTATGGTGAAGGTATAGTCTATGCCTCTGGTAACAGAGGAGATCATGACGAGAGGACCGGGGTGAGGTAATCCCTGGTGTTCCTGTTGTCGCTGTCAAGCGCATTGCAGGGTAGCCACATTAGTATCGGATAACCGCTGAAAGCATCTAAGCGGGAAGCCAATCTCAAGATGAAACATCCCTATAGACCCCTGGGAGACTACCAGGTTGATAGGCAGTCGGTGTACCTCTGGCAACAGAGTGAGCCTAACTGTACTAAGTGTCAATTGAACATGAAATGCTTTTTGATACATCGTAAGGTGTCTCAAAAATGCGGACATTTCGGAAGAAATGCCATCCGTTGTTCTTCATTCTTCTCTTCACCTTTTAAGTGAATAACTTAAGAAGCTGAGTGTGCGCTGAAAAGTGTATGCTTAGCTATATTAGAACGTTTCGTTCTGGTCTCTTGAGCGAGGTGGAACCAACTCTTCCCTTCTCGAACAGAGTCTTGAAACGCCTCAGCGGTGACAATAATGCTCGGGTAACTGGGTGTGAAGATAGCTCGAGGCCAGAACGAAACGTTTTTTTTGTGGGAATTTTCAGATACTGCGCTTAAAAAATTGAAACTTGGAAAGTAATTCCAAAACCTTTCGGGACTACTCAGATCCATTCTCTCATCCCACCTCAAGCGTGATATAATACCCTATTCCAAATAGAAAGGGGATTATTCCTTTATGGCTAAGAAAAAAGCCGTGGTAACAGATACCACAAATCCTATTCAAGATACTACACCTCAGGAAACTTCTCCCGTAGTCACTCAAACTTCAGAAACAGAAACTGTTGCAGCACCAGCTACAACTCCAGAAGCCAAAGAAGCCGCACCTAAAAAAGCTGCCAAATCAGGCGAAGCCAAGTCAGAGTCCGCTAAATCAACCGCAAAAGCCCCAAAAACCATGGAAGAGCTACTCAGCAACCCCGAGTATGCCGTAAACACACCAAAAAAAGGTGAGACGGTGACTGGCATCATTACTGACAAGACTCGCAAGATGTTAATGATTGATATTGGCGGTAAAACTGAAGGTATTGTGACCGACAAAGAATTTGAAGCGGCTCGTGACTACATTGATCAGCTCAATATTGGTGATCCAATTGAAGCCTACGTTCTCTCTTCTGAGAATGATCGTGGCCAGATTCTCCTTTCCTTGAAAAAAGCAGCCTTAGACACTAAGTGGGATGAGTTTACGGATGCGCTGAAGACTGGTGCAACTGTCGAAGTCAAAGGTATCGAGATTAACAAGGGTGGTTTGATCGTAGCTGTTGATGGTGTGCGCGGCTTTATTCCTTCTAGTCAGTTTGGGAAAGAGTACATTGGCAACTTAATGAAGTTGAAGAATCGCAAGATTGAAGTCAAGGTGATTGAAGTGGATAAAGAAAAAAACCGTTTGATTTTCTCAGAGAAGCATGTTTCTGAAGCCAGTGAGCTGGCGCAACGCGCCCAAGCTTTGGGTTCAGTCAAAGTGGGTGAGACCTACGCAGGTGTTATCTCTGGAATTATGCCATTTGGTCTTTTTGTGACCGTGAATGTCCCGCTTGGAGAAGCAGACTCAGACCAGGCTGGTCACGTAGAAGGTTTAGTGCATATCTCAGAAATTAGTTGGGAGAAAGTGAATGATCCTCGAGAGTTATTTACCGCTGGTCAGCAACTCAAAGTCAAGGTGCTTGGAGTTGATGAAACTGCTGGTAAGCTCAATCTTTCTTTGAAGCAGTTACTACCAGATCCATGGGTTGAGGTCGAAGGACGCTATCCAGTCGGAACCACCTTGACGGGTAAGGTTTCTCGAGTTGTGCCGTTTGGTGTCTTTGTCAAAATTGAACCAGGCATTGATGGCTTGATCCATACCAGTAAATTAACCCCAGATCAGAGCTATGAGTCGGGTGATAGTGTGACTGTTTCAGTGGAAAGCGTTGATCCAGGTCAACGTCGCATGAGCTTGAGCGCAGTCTTAACTGAAGTACCAATGGGATATAAGTAAATTGGAAAAAAGGAATCCTATGGCTAAGCAACGAATGATTGTCACCGATGATCAAATATTAATTGATATGGATCTCCTCTTTAATGCGATTGAGGAAGCAAAAGGGGATTGGCGCAAAGTCCAACAGGACATGCAGTCTTACCTAAATGCCGTTCAAAGTATGGTTGGCCAAACCACACCAACGGAGTAAAGAAAACACATGCCATATGTCATTGCCTGCGGTGATGAGGGTGTTCAGCTGAACCAAGGAACTCGTTTGGGTTTTGTTGGGGCGGGCTTCCGTTTGGAGCATTTTACTGAAGTTGTTCAGGCCTTGAAGAAAACCTTTAATGAGGATATCGTCATCGCGTCGAATGATGAAAACGACTGGGTGAAAAAATCTCTCGATCTTCAAGAGTGGGATCAGGTGAATGCCAGTATGCAGCAACATATTGAAGCTTTAGCTGATCGCGAGGGATTACTTTTCGCTGGTCACTTACCTTTTACAGATCCAAAGCCACTCAAACATGGTGTCAAAGGGCATATGGTTCGCCCACATGGAGTGCATGTGGCGAATAAAATTTGTTTTACTCTAGGCGGTGGTGAGCAAAAGTATAATCTTGGTTGCTATGTTATTTCTGCTGAGTGGTTAGCTGTCGCAGACCCAAAGATTGCTAAAGAAGTTATTCAGAGCCAAGTTGATTTTTATACTGTCCTCGCAAAAAAACCTTTGCAGATTGTGTTTGAGGAAAAGGGTTTGTTGGGCGAAGAAGTTGCAGCAAAAAATCGCGCAGTACTTGAGAGTTTTGGGATTACTTTAGCAGCAGCATAGCGTAAACATTCTCTCACCCTATTTCCACCCCTTGAGGTCCGTGTGCTCTTTTCAGTACAATGATTGTCATGCCTGATAAAGAGAAGGGTGCCCATCCTCGACTGGGTGAGTTTGCCTCGACTGCAATTGCAGGAAACGATATTCTTAGCTCATCGCTGTATGTGTCTGGAATCGCCATCTTATTTGCTGGAGTCTATGCGCCTTTAATTTTCATTCTGATTGGCGTAGTGTTGTGGTTGTATAAGCATGTGTATACGGAAGTCGTTGAGGCGTTGCCTCTGAATGGAGGGACATACAACTGCTTGCTGAATGCGACGAGCAAAACCTTTGCTTCAGTTGCTGGAGTGATGACTATTTTGTCGTATGTGGTGACTTCCGTCATCAGTGCTAAGACCGCATCGTCCTACATTGGGACTATTTTTCATAACTTTCCGGTTTTAATTGCGACGGGAGCAATCATCATTTTTTTTGCAGGGTTAGTGATTGCGGGAGTGAAAGAAAGCTCCAAAGTTGCAATGGCAATCTTCTCTTTTCATCTATTGACACTCTTGCTCTTTATTGGACTTGGCTTACTTCGGATCTTGAACTCCGGGTGGGGGATGTTGCCCGAGAATTTTGAACAGACAATTCAGCTTTTTAAGGGTGCGGTTACTTCTCCGGGAGGGATCAGTTTTGGGGTGGGGCCAGGTGCAATCAAGATGTTGGTTTTGGCTTTTGCTGCTTCTCTGTTGGGTGTCTCTGGCTTTGAGTCCTCGGCTGACTTTGTGGAAGAACAGAAAAAAGGTGTGTTTAGAAAAACGCTACGAAACATGTTGATCGGAGTGATCGTGCTCAATCCGCTGATCGCACTGGTAGTTCTTCACACCATGGGCTTGTCTGATATTGCAGCTGCAAAGGACTTTATCTTGGCAGATGTAGCTCAAAATTTGGGGGGAAATGCCTTCAAGTACATCATGGTGATCGATGCCTTCTTGGTCCTGTCGGGCGCAGTCCTCACCAGTTTTGTGGGTGTTTCTGGCCTGATGTATCGGATGACCTTGGATCACTGTCTGCCTTCCTCAATCTTGCTGCCTAGGATGAAGAATCGCAACACGCACATCTCTAGAATTGTGGTTGCCTTCTCATTGTTGTGTCTTTCAATTTTGATCATTACTCAGGGCGATTTGCTATCACTGGCAGGTGTATACACAATTAGTTTTTTGGGTGTAATGACGCTCTTTGCAGTAGGAAACATGATCTTAAGAGTGAACAGACCAGACCTAAAGCGAACATACCAGGGACCCATAATCTATGTAATTTTGGCTGGTTTAGCAACTCTTATTGGTGTGATTGGAAACATCTTTATAGATCATAAGAATATTGTTTTTTTCTCCTTTTACTTCTTTCCAGCCGCTGGAATGGTTCTTGCCATGGTCTATCGAGACTACATATTAGAGTGGTTGCTACATCTGACAAAAGGAACACCTTTTCTGCATAAGAGGATGTTGAGTATGTTTGCCCATGTCACCAGGCCAAAAATTATTATCTTCTCTAACTCTCCAGAAAAACTATACAAGTCTTTGCAGTATGTCTATAAGAATGAGACGAGTCGGAATGTTTTGGTTATTCATTGTAGTAGTTGTGACGATCCGAAAGAGAGTCAGGCCATTCTCGTAAGGTTTCAGGAGTATATTACCCTATTTAAGCAAGCCGGTGTTTTACCGTTGCTTAATGTTGAGCTGATAGCTGATGAAGAACTTCCTTTTGGGCCGGAGACTGTCCGTCACTACGCGCATCATTTTCATTTGTCCCTGAATAACGTCTTTGTTGGCTCAATCCATGAGACGCACTCATTTTCCTTCGAGGACTTAGGTGGGGTGCGGATCATTCAATAGTCAAAACAGAAAGAATTTCTTAAAATTCAGTTCACAATGAGATGAATCCAGTCTTGTCGCTTTGTTGCTCCCATAGTATGGTGCTGATACGAGGTCGCCTATGTCAAAGTCTAGTTCTGTCTATGTTTGTCAAAACTGTGGGGAAGCTTTCCCTAAGTGGTCTGGCCAGTGTTCTAACTGTGGTGAGTGGAATACATTGGTAGAGACTGTCAAAGAGCAGTCAAGCTCAAAATCCGCATCAGGTGGCAGACAGAAAGTCATTGATCAGAGGAACGTTATTAGTTTCTCTGAAGTAGAAAAGATTAGTCCCTCTAAAAATCGGATCTCAACTGGAATTGGCGAGTTTGATCGAGTACTGGGGGCAGATAGAGCCGGGAAGGGGATGGTCCCAGGTGCAGTTATGTTAATCGGGGGTGAGCCCGGAATAGGGAAGTCGACCCTGCTTACTCAGTTGGTGGTGCAGTTACTGAGTGACATACCAGCTGAGGATAAAAAGTCTGCAACTTCTGGCCCAATCCTCTATATAGCTGGCGAAGAAAGTCCAAGTCAAATCGCCCTTAGAATCAAGCGAATTTTAGAGAACGAACATTTAAAACTATCTCCAAAAAAAATTAGTTCCAGGCTAAAATTTGTAACGAGTACAGATGTGGATGAAATTACCACCTTAATAGTTGCAGAGAACCCGTTTTTAGTGATCATTGATAGTATTCAGACGTTGACGACTGAAGATCTGTTGGGCAGCTCGGGGTCGGTGGGTCAGTTGCGAGAAGCGACTGAGAGAATTACCGCAGTTGTTAAAAGAAACGACATTCCTACTTTTCTGGTTGGGCACGTCACCAAGGAGGGCACGATTGCTGGACCGAAAGTACTTGAGCATATCGTAGATGCAGTTCTAGAGTTGAGTGGGGAGCGAACTGGGCAACTACGTTTGCTACGCGCTATAAAAAACCGATTTGGGGCGACTGACGAGGTCGGTATTTTTCAGGTGAACGAGTATGGTCTAGCCGAGGTAGAGAATCCTAGCGAGATTTTTTTGGAGGCGCATCCCGAACCGGCGCCTGGTACTGCTACTGCGTGTGTGATGGAAGGCACTCGACCATTACTGATCGAGGTCCAAGCCTTAGTGGTGGAGTCCCAGCTGGCGATGCCTCGACGGGTGGGTAGAGGCGTTCAGCTTTCTCGACTTCAGGTGCTGGCTGCGGTCTTGCAGAAGCATGGTCGTTTACCGCTGGGTATGGCTGATATTTTCCTAAATGTCGCGGGTGGATTTACGATCACCGAGCCGGCAATTGATCTAGCCTTGTGTATGGCAATTATTAGCTCGCACAAGAATGTGCCGTTACCAGAGAAGATGGTCTTTATCGGAGAAGTTGGCCTACTGGGGGAGATTCGCCGAGTCGCATATGGTGACAGGCGAGTAAAAGAAGCCAAGCGGCTGGGCTTTTCCCAAGTCATTTCTTACCAGACTGACTCTTCAGTCCAAGCGCTAATGAAGCGGCTCAAGCTTCACTAGAGTCTGCTCAGATCCACCCAAAGAATATATGGGAGTGCCGGGACGACGCTTTTGGCGCAGCTTCTCAGGCAGGTGTTTCTCTTCAGGAGGGTGCTAACTCACAGATATTCACAACCCGACTGATCGTAAAACAAATGTTAGTAAATTAAATTCATCATGACTAAGTTGCTAATAAATAAAAATATAGGCCCCTATTATTCTCTCCTCATTCATGTTATAGGTTGACAAAAATGTCTAGCTCAGTTATATTTCTAACAAATAGCAGGTCAAGCATGGGGTAGCAGTTAAAAAAATAAGAGTGTGGGAGTTCAGAAGAAGTAAAATAGACACAAAAAAAGCATTATTACCGATAAACACGAATAACAATGCTTTTTTGAGAATATCTTGCCTCCTTTTACAGAGACAAACGCATAACGTCAATAATGGTAACAATTAAAAGCAAAAAGTAAAATAGATCTTAAGTGGAAGAAGAGTAAAGAATTGGGTCAGTTTGGGGTTTTTTTGGAGGTTCGGGCGAATGGGCAGGCATCCGAACTTCCAAAAAGCCTCTTTTTTTGCCTCCAAACATTGTCCTATAACAATATATGTAGTATAATATAAGCCTACTTATCGAGGTGATAGTTAACTACATGAAGATACCTCTCATTATCAATCGACCTTTTGTTCAGAAGAAGCTACGGTTCTTGCGGCCCCTTTGGGTGGGGAAGATTGTTGCCCCAGTTATAGAGCCAGTCGAAATTCCAGTACAGGTCACTCCGCTTTCTAAATCAAAGATCTTGTATCAGAAGATTATAAATAAAGACCTTACGACACAAAAAGATGTAAAAAAGATTACTCCGACTGCTTCTCCTGAAAAAGAAGCTCATCCGCCAAAGCCGGTTGTAAAAACTCAAGCACCTCAGTCAAAGATGTTGAATGTAAATAGTAGGCCAAAAACTCGCCGCGCTCGTTCGCTGCGTAGCATTGCTTTTGGCGGTTTTGTTAGTTTAAGCATGCTTATCCTTTTGGTATTGTTTGCACCGGTCGCCTATTTCCGTTTTTTTAACCACGAGACCGTCCCTGTCAAAACCACTGACGTCGGCACTCCTCTGGGAGGGGAGTTTGAGCAGCCCCAGCCAGAAGCTCCAAAAATTGCTCTGCCTGAGTATGATGAGTCATTGCCAGAGGGGAGTTGGCTGATTATTCCTAGAATTGGAGTCCGGACTGAGATACTCGAAAGCGCGAATCCAGAACAGTCACTAGTTAAGGGTGTTTGGCGCGTGCCTGAGTTTGGCAAGCCTGGTGAGCTTGCTCAACCGATGATTATGGCTGCCCACCGCTTTGGTTATACCTGGTGGTGGAAGGGTGAATACTGGAGATACCACTCATTTTACTTGCTGCCGGATTTGGAGCCTGGAGACTTAGTTGAGGTGATCTCAGAGAAGCGCAAGTATGTGTATGAAATTTACTCTGGTGAAGAGGGAACTGAGATTAGCGACTATGATGCGCACTTGATTCTCTATACCTGTAAGTACTTAACCTCCGAAATTCGCCATTTCCGCTATGCTCGCCTGATTGACCCGGCCAAGTTTGATAACCAGGATTTGACATCCATCTAAAATGGAGGATAATAGAGGAACTTCAAAAGCACATAGGTGCAGCGAATACTATTTTATCTTCCCACAATTTATATCAGTCTTTCATCTAAGCAGGATTATTTTTAGTATTTATTACCTTGAAGAAGAAAAATCTATTTATGTCCACACAGCTCTCCGCAACCGATATCATCGGTAACCCTCCAGCAGAAAAAGTAGAGGAAGTCTCAACTCCCACCAAAGAAGTAAAAGAAGAAAAGAAAGAAGCGAAGGCCTCTGCAAAAGAGGTCGATGCGAAAGAACCCCTCTCTACTGAATATACTGAAAAAGCAGTTGAAAAGACTGAATCTAAAGAAGTTGCTGCTGAGCCAGCTCCAGAGGCTGCGCCAGTTATTGCTGAGCAGTCTAGAATTCCCTCCAGAGATATTCCGGTAGAACCAGTCCGGCCACGCAAAACCTACTCCTTAAATGTGAGTAATGGTCGATCAGACTCAATGGGTCGATCTAACAGTATGAATAATGGCATGAATAATGGGGGAGTTCGCAACAAGCGTAGTCGCTTCTTACCACCCCAAGATGATCGAATGATGATCAATGATGCCGATGCAGTGACTGAAGTGATAACCGGATTCTTAGATACCTCTCTCGAGGGTCATGGTGTGCTGCGGGCCAACTTTGCGCCTTCTGAGCGCGATGCCTATATTTCCACTTCTCAAATTCGTCGTTTCCGTTTGCGTCCAGGTGATGTGATCACTGGCCCGGCTCGAGCTCCCAAGGAGAATGAACGATATTGGGGTTTGCTCAAGGTAGATACCGTCAATGGTGTTCCTCCAGAGGAAATGGGCGATCGAGTTAAGTTTCAAAGTCTGACTCCAGTCTATCCAGATAAGCAGTTTAAGTTGGAAACTGGTGAGGAGCCACTTTCTATGCGTATTGTCGATATGGTGGCGCCAATTGGGAAAGGGCAAAGAAGTTTAATTATTTCTCCTCCCAAGGCAGGAAAAACCACCTTGCTGATGCAGATTGCCACAGGTATTGCGGCGAACTATCCAGAAGTTCACTTGATTGCAGTGTTAGTTGGTGAGAGACCAGAAGAGGTGACTGATTTCCGTCGTCACATCGACAAGATTACTAAGGGCAAGGGTGAAGTCGCTGCCAGTAACTTTGATGAAAGTGCTGAAGATCAGTGCCGCGTTGCTGAGATTGCTCTCGAGCGTGCCAAGAGACTAGTAGAAGCAGGTCAAGATGTGGTGATCTTGCTTGACTCAATTACTCGCCTAGCTCGTGCCTATAACTTATCCATCCCAACCTCTGGAAGAACTTTGTCTGGTGGATTTGACCCTGCAGCCTTGTTCCCACCAAAGAAGTTCTTTGGTGCGGCCAGAAACTTTGAGACTCCAGGCTCGCTGACAATTATTGGGACTGCCCTGGTAGACACTGGTTCGCGCATGGATGACTTGGTCTACGAAGAGTTCAAGGGAACTGGGAACCAAGAGGTTCATCTGGATCGACGCTTGGCTGAGCGTCGCATTTACCCGGCGATCGATGTTCAACGCTCAGGTACTCGCAAAGATGATCTCTTAATTGACCCGATGACCTACCAATCAGTGCTGACCCTACAGCGCATGCTGGATATGGTTGATAAAGACCAACGCACCCAAACCCTGATTGACCGAATGAGGCGTACTTCCACCAACAAAGAGTTTTTGGCTTCCCTAAAGGATGGTTGAGCACAGTAGCTCCGACCCTGTCTCTACCCAGTCTTTTTTGCTATACTTGTCATTCCCGCTTATGACTATTAAATATCTTCCCCGTTTACCACTTGGGGCTGCTTTAAAAGAAACGCAGAGTTTCTTTGACTTTATCTATAAATACATTCGTCGTCGTGGCTATAAGTGGTTTTCTAAGTTTGAGCTGATGAAGGATGTGCTGGTCGATCTTCTCTATAAACGCCGAGGCAAGTACAGTCGGCCATTTTTGCACTTCGGGATGATCGCCTTAATTTTCCTGGTCATCACTTTGGGGCCATTTATTCGTGAGCAAACCCAACGCCAAGAATCCCAACAAGAGTCGTCCTCTGGGGTGATCAATACTCTCCAGGCTTACGGTGCAGATCTCTCGACGAATGAATCTGAAGAGGTCCGACAGTATCGGGGTGGAGAGGTCTACACCCACCGAGTTCAAGATGGAGAAACGCTCTCGAGTATTGCCAAGCTGTATAACTTGGAGCAGGTCGAGACGGTCTTGTGGGAAAACAACTTGGAAAAAAATGCCAAGATTAAGCCTGGTCAAGAGCTGCGAATTCTTCCTGTCGATGGACTTCGGCACAAAGTTGCTCGAGGAGAAACGATCTTCACGATTGCTCGGAAATATGGCTTAACTGAAGAAGCTGAAGCCCAGAAAATTGTTAACTATCCTTTTAATGAGTTTAAAAATGCTGAGACTTTTGAGTTGGCGATTGGTCAAACCTTGATGGTTCCTGAAGGTGTGAGGCCGGCCGCGGTGCCAGTTGCGCCAAGCTCGCGCTTTGCTGCTCGCTTGACTCCTGATGCCGGTGCCGTGACTGCCTCTGGCTCTTTTGTCTGGCCTGCCTCAGGAATGATTACTCAGCGCTACAGCTTCTATCATAAGGCATTTGACATCGCGAATAGAGGTGCTGGTCCAATCTTAGCAGCTGACAGTGGTACCGTCGTCTTAGCTGGCTGGCCGGATAACTCAGGCTATGGAAACCGGGTCATGATTGATCATGGGAATGGCTTTGTGACGCTATATGGTCATATGAGTGTCTTGCAGGTGCAGACAGGGCAGAAGATTGCTCGTGGAAGTGTGATAGGCCAGATGGGAAGTACCGGCCGGTCAACAGGTACTCACTTACACTTTGAAGTTCGGAAGGGTGGAATTCTGGAAAATCCAGGGAACTACTTGAGGTAGAGGTGCTTTTCCCCGTCGAACTTTAAGGGGGTTTTAGGCAGCGTCGATGGGTCAACACTCTTAAGATAGGGGAACAAATTACTGACTCTTCTTGGCGTGCTTCTCTCGCTCAGATTTATTCAGCCACAGTTTACGCAAGCGCAGGCTGGAGGGAACAACTTCAAGGAGCTCATCATCTTCGAGAAAGTCTAGTGATTGTTCAAGTGAGTAGCGGACTGGAGGAGTAAGCTGGACGCCCATGTCTTTGGTGGCAGAACGAACGTTGGTGCTTTTCTTGATTTTGGTGACGCTGACTTCCATGTCTTGATCTCGAGAATTGAGACCGACGATCATGCCTTCGTACGTATCTTCTCCGACACCGATGAACAGACTACCTCGTTGCTGTGCATTATCTAAGCCATACGTAGCTGACTTGCCACTATCTGAAGAGATGAGTACACCATTGCGAAGTTGTTGGTAGGTGCTGGTCGCTGGTCGGTAGCCAAGAGAAATACTGCTCATCAACAGAGTTCCTCGAGTATCAGTCATTAAAATAGTTCTGGTACCCAGCAGATTGTTGTCACTAATCTCAAAAGTGAGGCGAGTCTCACCCTTGCCGTTGGATTTGTGATCCATCAACATGGCGCGGCGACGAGAGAACTCAGAGTTGACTGTCCCGACAAATTCATCTGGGATATCGACAATTACTTCACTGAATGGTTCGTGCTTCACCCCGTCGATGTCTTTATAAATGACTTGAGGCTTACTAACTTCAATTTCATAGCCTTCCCGTCGCATGGTCTCGATGAGTACTGCCAAGTGCAGCTCACCACGACCAGAGACTTCAAAGCCAAATGAATCTGGTTGCTGCTCAATCTTGAGTCCTAAGTTGGTTTCTTTTTCGCGCATTAGGCGATCATAGATCTGACGAGAAGTTAAGAACCTGCCTTCTCGACCTGCTAGTGGTGAGGTGTTGGGTCCAATTGTGATCTTTAAGGTAGGATCTGTGATCTGTGCAGAAGGGAGTGCTTCTGGAGTGCTTGGCTGACAAACGGTTTGACCAATGGTCAATTCTTTAATTCCCGCAATGGAAACGATATCTCCACTAATGACTTCATCGATGGGTTCTCGACTTAAGCCAGTCGAGATGAAGAGCTTTTCTACTTTGTAGGTACCAATAGTGCCTTCATCTTGAGTGACGATGGCAACTTGATCACCAATCTTCAACTTTCCTCGGCGGACGCGACCATTACACATCTTGCCTAAGTAGGTATCTGCTTCGAGAGTAGAGATTAACATTTGGAAAGGCGCAGAATCGTCACCACGGGCGGAAGGAACAAAGTCCAGAATTTTCTCGAATAAAGAATCAAGGTTAGTAGGCTGGGCAATTTCCTCTGGAGTTGGCAAGTGATCCCAAGCTTTGCCTTGGAGACCGACTGCGTAGATAATTGGAAAGTCGAGAGCACTCGGATCCTCAGTGTTATTGAGGAAAAGGTCTTCGATTTGAGTCAGAGTTGCGTCTACATCTGCATGAGGTTTGTCAATCTTGTTAATTAAGACCATGATTTTCAGCTTCAACTCGAGGGCCCTCTTGAGTACAAACTTTGTTTGTGGAAGTGGTCCCTCAGCAGCGTCGACCAGGAGGACTGCGCCGTCAGCCATACCTAAGACGCGTTCAACTTCACCTGCAAAGTCAGCGTGGCCTGGCGTATCAATAATGTTAATCTTAAAGTTCTGTTGACGAGGTTTGGAAAAATAGCGAACTGAAGTGTTCTTGGCGAGAATGGTAATTCCTTTTTCGCGCTCCAGATCGTTACTATCCAAGATAGTACTTTGGTTCATTTCCGCTTGGTTCTCGCGAAAAGTGTGAGTCTGTTTGAGCATCCAGTCGACGAGAGTCGTCTTACCATGGTCAACGTGAGCAATAATAGCAATATTACGAATATCGAAGCGGGATTCAGACATCCGGATATTATACCAGATTAGGTGGTAAAATGAGGGCATGATTGATTTAGTTAAGCTGCAATTTTTCGCGGGTGATGGTGGGAATGGTCGTGTTTCATTTCGCCGAGAAAAGTATGTGCCTAAAGGTGGTCCTGATGGTGGCAACGGTGGGGATGGCGGAAATGTCTATCTCAAGGGAACTAAAAATGTAAACACTCTGCATCACTTTGCTGGGGTAAAAGAATTTAAAGCCGAGCGAGGCGGCGATGGAGCTCGCGAGAAGCAAGAAGGCGCGAAGGGTGAAGACTTGATCTTAGAGGTGCCAGTCGGCACCGTCGTTTGGCTACTGGCTGATAATCGGATCAGCATTGCTCGTCGACAACACAAAAGCATGGAAGGGAGTCCCAATCCCACCATGCACCATCAGCAGTTCTATGTGCCAGTCACTGGTGGCATGCCGCCGTTGAGGCAACCGGATGAAATTTTCCCAGTCAACTCTGTTAAGCCAGGTAAAGAGGTTGAGGGCTCAGCCGAGTCCCCAGAACTAGATGCCCAGGCACTACTTCAGCAAAGTCTTAAAAACGTCAAGATTCAAGATATTACTAAAATTCAGGTAGCCGAGATCCTCGAAGATGGTCAACTAGTATTGATAGCCAAAGGTGGTGAAGCTGGTCGCGGAAATGTGACTTTTAAAGGTTCCACGAATACCACCCCAACCGAAGCCGAGTACGGCACGTTTGGCGAGAAGAAGATTGTCATTCTGGAGTTAAAGTTATTAGCAGACGTTGGTCTAGTGGGCTATCCCAATGCAGGCAAGAGTACATTGCTCTCGACTGTCACGAAAGCCAATCCTCGAATTGCCAACTACCCATTTACGACCTTAGAGCCGAACTTGGGAGTACTTTTTCTCGAGGGCTTGGAAAAAGATCCAACAGATGGTCGAGATGTGGT
Organism: uncultured Pseudomonadales bacterium; assembly: GCA_964570365.1. Classification (GTDB taxonomy): domain Bacteria; phylum Patescibacteriota; class Microgenomatia; order UBA1400; family PJMF01; genus CAZMXT01. The sequence continues at coordinate 14,443 of CAZMXT010000009.1, forward strand.
GATGGCTGATATTCCAGGTTTAATTGAGGGTGCCAGCCAAGGAAAAGGGTTAGGTTATGACTTTCTGCGCCATGTTGAGGCCTGTAAAGTCTTGCTGTACTTGTTGAGTTTGGATGAGGCAGTGATTTTCGATGAGGCTATTTCTGATCAAGAGAAAGTGGAGCAGATGGTCCAACAGTTTGAGGTCTTAAAGAACGAGCTGGCTACGTATAGTTCAGAGCTGATGAAGAAGCCCTATCTGGTTAGCATCTCCAAGCAAGAGTTGTACTCACCCGAACTACTAAAGAGTATCAAGACTAAGTTCGCCAAGAAAAAAGAACAAGTGATCGCCTTCAGTTCAATCACTCACCAGGGAATTCCTGAGCTGAAAACTGCTCTGCGAGAGTACCTCGATTAATTTTTGATTGGTCTAGATTTTATGGTCCTTGGAGTGTACTTGGATCAATTGCATCTTGTACCTCTGGAGAAACCTGGCCCGCGGGAGTTGCAGCCGTTGGAGCACTTAATTGGCTTTCATTTGTGGCTGGCTGGGTCACCTCTTGGCGAGTAGGCGGAGTCGTTCCTGCGGCGGCCTTGGTAGGAGCTGCGGGCTGTGCAACAGCCGCCTCAGCTCGTGTATCCTCGAGTTCTTTACTCACTTTGGAAGCTTCCTCTTCACTACCAGCAACTAAACTTAATGCCTGTTGGTAAGCAGCAATTGCTTGAGAGTAGTTCTTTTCTTTACGGTATGAGTTAGCCAAGTTGTAATAGGCATTAGCCCAGTCTGGCTTCAAGATAACGGCTCTTTCAAAGACTTGAGTTGCTCGTTGGTAACTTTCTAGTCTGTAGAATACTCCGCCAAGTTCAACGTGAGCTGCTGGGTCTAGAGGAGAAACCTCAATGGCTTTGGAGTAAGCGGCCACTGTCCAAGACGCTGCTTCCTTTGTGACGCCGATCAAGTTGCTGTAGATGTTCGCGAGCGTAATCCAGTTCAAGTTATTGAGTGGATCAATAGTGGTGCCAGCTTTTGCTTCTCTGACTGCCTGCTGAACCAAGGTGGCTACTTTTTGCTTATCTTCTTCACTTGGGTTTTTTGTTTGTGACAAGGCAGAGGCAATTGCCATGTTGGTCAAACTATACTTGCGGCGATAAGAATCCATGTAAGGATTGAAACGAATAGCGCGCTGTTGGAGCTCATAGGTTTTTACAGCATCATTGGCGGCAGCTGCTCTACTTGCTTGGAAAGTAATGTACTGAGCAAAAGCAACCCGGTTAGTCCAGTAGCCTGAGATGAGAATTACGATAGCCAAGATAAGACTCATTAGGTAGACCAGCACGTTACTATGTTTGGGGACTTTTTGAGCCTCCTCATTTGCCTGAGTGAGTTGGACCGTAAAAGCATGTAGCTGGACGTCTTTTAGAGTACCCTTCTCTGATGCAATCCAGAATGCCAAGGCTACTGCCTGAATCCCCATTAAAATGACATTGATAGGGAGGAGAAGCTGCAAGACTAGGGTTGCAAAGAAGATAGCCATTAAAGGAACACTTTCAGTGTTCCCAACTTTTAATGATCTTCTTGCTTGCTTAATCGCTTGGAAACAAAGTAGTAACCAAGATGTCAGACCTAACAAACCAAGTGTCGCCAAGATCGTGAATGGGAAGTTACTTGCTTGCCCAAACTGAATGTTCCAGAGTGAAGTTTGGTTGAGCCACCCGGGCTTGAGAGCTAAGTAACTATGTAAGAAATTTTCCGGCCCTACTCCAATTGCAGCAGCGCGAGCTGACTTCAGCGTATCTATAGCTATCGAGTAACTTGCCGAGTAAGGGAGCAGTAAGTTATTACTACTAAAGATTTGGTACGAACTATACAGGTTGAGTAATAATCCAGCAGTTACGACGAGACCTGCAATTAAGAACATAAAAGATGAGCGTCTTTTTTTAGAACTGAGCAATGCCGCAATAATTCCTACTAAAGTAACTCCAAGGATTTGTGCTGTGATTACTGGTGAGCCAGTCACGCTAAACATGAGTGAGTTGGGGAACTGAGTTTTCAAGAGCATGTTCAAAGCCCGTGACGGACCAAATTGAGACAATTCTGCAAATGACATGACAGACAGCAAAATCGCTGGAATTGAAAGAACTGGCAGAAATTTCAGCGCAGCTTTCTTGTGCAGCAGCGACGAACCAAAAATAACTATAACTATATATGCTAAGTAAATTCCTCCGATTCCCAGTAAGTGGCGAATTGCTAAGCCACCTGTTAGAAAAGAAGAGAGCAGTACAGAAACACAAAATAGAATTAATGGCAGCAAAAATGGTGAAAGGGTAACTTGGAGAGACTTTTTAGCAAGGCTGTTAATTGTCCAAATCAACGCAATGAAGATTGCTCCCATTAGTAATAGATACGTTTTGGAGTCCACGAGAAAGTTGTCATTTAGTGGTAAAACGATAATTGGCAGCAGTACGGTAATGAGAAGGAGTGCCCCAGCAGCTACTTGGTGACCCTTGGTTTTGAAAAAATTGAGCAGGATTGACATATGAATAATTCAAGCAGCTTTGGCTATATATTGCAAACCCTACTTTAGTTCAGCCACACTAAAATTCGGTTTAACTTCGCAAGTGAGAGCTCCTTTACAAGGCTCTGACATCTTTATATTAAATGTATCTTATTGCATGGATAATTAATCTGGAGAAAAAGTATTTACGAGTCAGATGGGCAGTGGGGAGAGCTCAAATTCTGTGAGGAATTTAAAACAATTTTTTTTGAATCTGGAGAAATGAGTTTTGGTCACTACGTTTACGTGCTTACTTCGGTGTGAAACTTGAAGTTATTCTGGAATGAGTGGTTAAAAGACGTTTATAATTAATTGCACGAATTCATTTAAATGAGGAATGTCCAGATAAAACACAAATAAAAGCGCAAAATGGAGAGTCAGGTGAGGATTCTCCACTTACTAGTAGCGAGTACTGGAACCTTCTAATTCTTCGATTTTAGGCCAATCTAGAGCGGAGGTTTATTAGTTTCCTATATGTATGGAAGAAGATTACCGCATTTTCTTTCGAAAATGAGTCATCCCTCAAAAGTAGATCTGGTACAAGCAGTGTATAAGTGCGACTGCTAGATTTTTTAGTACTTACTTTAGTTTATCTAATCAACCCTAAGCGAATTACCGTATGGGTTTTATTATTTTTTAATCCTAAAATCATCATTTTAATCCTATAGTGAGAGAAATTTATTGTTAGCGTACAGAAATTTCTATTTCCTCAGTATTAATCCTTAGCGAACTAAAATTGTCGAAATTTAATAATCTTTTTTAAAGTAACTAAATTGCAGAAGTATTTAAAAAATCAAAGAAGCCCCTCCTCTGTCTCTCAGTCAGATTATTGGAATCTATCTAAAAAGACTACTTTATATTTAAAGTACTATTATTTCACTAATGGATATTCCAGATCATGCGATAATATTTCTGTAATATTGCGTTTAAAAACATTCGTATTCTATTCTTCTAAATTATTTTCGTATTATGAACGCACTATTAATGCACCAGATTGGCTACTAAATCTGTTCTGTAGTTGAGCCTTCTGCAAATGTGCTATACTTTGCGAATGGATTCTTCTCAAACGACCCTTCTTCAGCTTCTTTTTGTGTAAGTGTGGCAGGGGAGCCAAGAATTCATATATCCCCGAGAGGGGATTTTTTATAGCTAAGGAGCCAAATGTCCAAAAGTTTTTATGATCACAACGAAGTCGAAAAAAAATGGCAGAGGGTTTGGCAGAAGCGCCAGGACTTCCAGGTTTCTGACCTTCAAGAAGCGGTTGCGCCAGAGAACAAAGAGTATTTGTTATTCGCTTTTGCTTATCCCTCTGGATCTGGGTTGCACGTTGGTCATGTCGAGTCTAAAACCGCGCTGGATATACTTGCACGGTTTAAGCGAATGAATGGAAAAAAGGTTTTCTTCCCGGTTGGTTGGGATGCTTTTGGCTTACCAGCAGAGAACTACGCGATTAAGACAGGTATTCCTCCTGCAGTAACTACCAAAAACGCTATAGATACTTTTAGGTCTCAGATCCGCCAGATTGGAATTTCTTATGACTGGGCGAATGAAGTCGCGACTAGCCACCCCGAGTATTACCGCTGGACTCAGTGGATTTTCTTGCAGCTGTACAAAAAAGGTCTAGCTTATCGAGGAATGGGCTTGGTGAACTGGTGTCCTTCTTGCCAAACGGTCTTGGCCAATGAGCAGGTCGTAAATGGCAAGTGTGAGCGGTGTAGTACTCAAGTAGTTCAGAAAGATCTAGAGCAGTGGTACTTTAAGATCACTGACTACACTGAAGAACTGATTTCCGGTCTTAATGAGGTGGACTGGCCAAAAGCAACGAAAGATCAGCAGCTGCATTGGATCGGGAAAAAACAGGGAATTAATATTGATTATACGGTACAGGGTTCAGATGAGGTGATTACCTGTTTTACGACTCGACCTGATACAAACTTTGGGGCGACTTTTATCGTACTTGCCCCGGAGCATCAGTTTGTAGAAAAAATACTTGAGGGAAAAATTAAACTGAATCTTGAGCAGCAGGGTCAAGTTGCCGAAATTGCTGCCTATCTCGAAAAAACTTGTCAAAAATCTGAGTTTGATAGGATGGCTGAGGGAAGAAAGAAGTCGGGTGTTTTTACTGGTTTTTACGTTGTAAATAAGCTAAACAACGCTCTGGTTCCTGTCTGGATCTCAGACTTTGTCTTAAAAGGTTTTGGTACTGCGGCAGTTGTGGGTGTGCCAGCTCATGATGTAAGAGATTTTCAATTTGCTGCTCAGTTCAAGCTATCAATCAAGCGAGTGGTAGTTTCTCCAGATGGAGATACTTCTGCAGTCGAGAGAGAAGAGCAAGTTCAAGAAAAGCAGGGAGTCATGGTGAACTCTGGGTTCCTAGATGGCTTGGATATTCACACTGCAACTCACAAAATGATGGACTATCTCGAGGAAAAAGGCTGGGGCAAGAGAATTACCACTTACAAGCTGCGTGACTGGTTAATTTCGCGTCAACGATACTGGGGTGCACCAATTCCAGTTGTCTATGACCCTGAAGGCAATCCGCACCCAGTAAAGGAGGAGCATTTGCCTTGGCTGCTGCCAACTGACGTAGACTTCAAACCAACCGGAGAATCGCCGCTGCGCGGCTCTAAGGAGTTCTTCGAAAGGACTGAAAAACTCTACGGCAAGGGCTGGAGACCAGAGTGTGACACGATGGATACGTTTGTCGACTCCAGCTGGTATTTCTTGAGGTACGTTGATTCTCGGAATAGCAAAGAGTTTGCGAGTAAGGAGAAGATCAATAAATTCCTGCCGGTGGATCTGTACTTGATTGGTCCAGAACATATTGTGCTGCACTTGCTGTATTCAAGATTTTTTACGAAGTTTTTGCGCGATCAAGGCCATCTGAACTTTGATGAGCCATTTTTGAAGATGAGGCACCAAGGCATGATCTTGGGTCCAGATGGCAAAAAAATGAGTAAGAGTAAGGGAAATGTCATTAATCCAGATGAAGTGATCGAGAAGTATGGTGCCGATACCTTACGGGTGTACGAGATGTTTATGGGTCCTCTCGAGGCAGATAAGCCATGGGATACTGGCAGCGTGATCGGCATTTATCGGTTAATACAGCGAATCTATGCCTTGTTTAGTACCTTATCTGAGTATGAAAAAGTCGGCACCCTACTTGATCAGAAGCTGCATCGGACCATTAAAAAGGTGAGTGAGGACTTACCTAAGCTAAAGTTCAATACAGCAATCGCAGCGATCATGATTTTTGTGAATGAGTGGGAAGCGCAGGTCAAAAAGGCGAAGAAGACGCTGTCAGATGAAAACGCGAAGCATTTCTTAAAAATGCTGGCTCCATTCGCACCATTCTTAGCTGAAGAAATCTATCACTCGATGGACTCGAGTGCTAATTTAGTCGAGAACTCATCTATTCACTTTACCAAGTGGCCAAAATTTGATCCAAAGCTGATTCAAGCACAAGAAATGACTATTATTTTGCAGGTAAATGGTAAGCTCCGTTCTCAGTTGGTGATCTTAGCGGATCAAGTAACTGACCAGGGAGAGATTGAAAAGCTAGCTCAAGAGCAACCTGAGTTGCAAAAATGGATAGCCGGTAAGAAAATTCTCAAGACAATTTATGTATCAGGCAAGATTCTGAACTTTGTTGTGAGTTAGTTCCTACACTTGGTGTCATAAAACAGGCATAGCATTGACTTATGCTTCGCTTTGTGACCCTTATCCAACAATATGTGCCAGCTTTGGGAAAGTTCCAAGTTTTTCTGGGGCTACTATTCTGCATGGGACTAGTCAGCACCCTCTTGAGCATCCTTCTCCTCTTTCAAAGCTCTACGGCTTCCTCAATTATTCAGGTGCAGGACTTGAGCTCGAGCGCTTCAAATCAACCTATTCAAGAAGTTCAAGTCTTTATTGACATTGGGGGAGCGGTGAATCGCCCAGGTGTTTATCAGTTCGGGTCTCTTCCCAGGCTGGGAGAGGTCGTCGAGCGGGCAGGTGGCTTGCAGATAAATGCAGATCCTGCGTTTATATCTGAGCAGATGAATCTGTCTAGAAAATTGAGCGATGAAAGCAAGATTTTTATTCCTTTTATTGGGTCTCCAGGATCGGATGAGCTAAAAGTAAATAGCGAAGGACCCCAAGTAGGATCTAAAGTCTCTTTAAATACTGCTTCTCAAAAAGAACTAGAATCGCTGCCAGGTATAGGTGAGAAGCGAGCCCAGGAGATTGTTCAAAGCAGGCCTTTTACCACGATAGAGGAACTACAGCGCAAAGTTGGTCTCTCGTTGAAAGTTTTCAACGAAATTAAAGAACTAGTTGAAATATAAGATGAAATTAAAAACAATTTATGTATTATTTGTACTACTTATATTACTTAGATATACGCATGAATATAAATCATATCAAGAGGAGGGTAAACAGGAAGAAATAGCGAAACACTTCATTATCCAAACTAAATACGAATACTCTACGGCCAGTTGTGACCTAATCAGTGGATATTACCGCGCCAAACTAAATGACTGCCATACCTATCGGACAGGGGATAGTGTAGTGGTATTTAGCAATCGCTTACTGTCGAGTGACACAATAAGTAAGAAGGAAATTAGGTTGAATAATCCTAAAATACAGCAAGTTATACACTGCGAGGGTTCGGGAAAGTGTACTTTTTATCAAATTCTGGAGAAGATTAGTCAATACACTATTGAAGAAAAACTTGTAATCAAACAACTCATTGCAGAACCACATGCATCTTTATTAATTGGCTTCTTATTTGGTGAAAAAGCCTTACTGAATGAGTCGACCCAAAAGGTGCTAAAGGTGGTAGGGATGCAACATGTCATCTCTGCATCTGGCTACAATGTGGCTTTAGTCCTTAACTTTGCCTCTCTAGTCTTCGGCAAAGTCTTCACTAAGAAAATCACTTCCTTTTTCTCGCTCACCACTATGCTGGTATACATTTTTATGGCCGGTATTACCGCATCATTATTGCGCGCGGGCTTGATGGTTACGATGCTGGTGCTCAGCACTCATTTTTTTCATAAACAGTACCTTGCAGCTCACTCACTATATCTAACAGCAGTAATACTATTGCTATGGCAGCCCTTTTTAATACATAGTATATCTTTCCAACTCTCTTTTCTGGCCACACTCGGCTTAGTGAAGTTCTCGCACCTTTTTCAGCCTCGCACCACAAATGAGCCAGAAAAAAGCTACAAATTGAAAAAAATCACACTCTCTATCCACATAATTGAGGGTATTAAAGAAACCCTCAAGTCGTCTTTTCAAACTACTCTTGCTGCTCAAATCTTTACCCTTCCAATTATCTTGTTTCACTTTGGGGAACTTAGTCTTCTTTCATTGGTTGCAAACACACTTTTGCTGTGGCTGACTCCGCTTATTACCATCCTCGGGCTAATTCTTTTCTTAGTAGCGCCATTTTCAGGGGTAATTGCTCAATTCTTAGCAATCTTAGCCTGGTTACCAATTGAAGTGTATCTAAAGTGCCTGGATTTATTCGTTCCGCTGTCATTTACACTGATCAAAATTGGGGGGAGCTGGGCAAAAATTCTAAGCTTTGCGTATGTGGCTGGCCTTTTTACTGTAATAATCAGGCGAAATTACACGTCTAAACCGAGAAAAGCTCTAAAAACAACTCTTTATTATGTCTAAGGCAGTTTGGCCACTCCTAGCTCTCCTAACGGGTCTGGTGATTTTTTTGATCTATATACACCAGATCTGGCCAGATCAGTATGTCCATGTCATTTTTTGTGACGTTGGACAAGGGGATGGGGCGTTGATTACCTACAAATTTACTCAAGTAGTGATTGATGGCGGGCCAGATTCAAGCATTCTTTCCTGTTTAAGCAAGCATATGCCAGCCTGGGATAGAGAAATTGAGATTGTAGTTGCCACTCATGGCGACCTGGATCATATGGGAGGAATTTTGCCGATTTTAGAGCGTTACCAGGTTAACAGACTTTTTACTATCGGTTATGGAAAGGGGTCCAGTAGTTTTGAGGCTCTCCGCAAGTCAATCATTCGAGAGAGGATTTTGGGAATGGAGCTACTCGCAGGGTTTGCAGGTCAAAAATTCAAAATTGATGACCTTATATCTGGTCTGATCGTCTTTCCACACTTCCCAGTCGGGGACATGAACATCTATTCAAACAAGCTCTCCGAAACACAGTTATCGGCCTTATATCAGCAGCAAGAGGCAACTTATGGATCAATAAATAACGAATCAATCGCACTTTTCTTAACTATTAAGGATATAGTGTTTTTCTTCCCTTCTGACCTCGAGGAACAAGCCGAGTTAGCAATGCTTAGTGGTTCATTGTTAAGAGACACCCATGTCCTAAAAGTAGGGCACCATGGCTCTAAAACCAGTACGTCCATGGCAATTTTAGAGAAATTAAAACCCGAATTTGCCATCATCAGTCTTGGGAAAAACAATCGATATGGACACCCTCATCAGCAAACAATCCAGCACTTAGACTCAATAAAGGCGAAGACATTCCGAACAGACCTTCTTCATACTATTGAAGTAGTAACTGATGGGCATCAATTGTGGTGGCATTTTGGCGAATAAGAAATAAAAAACGAAGTACATTTCTTAGTTTTGGGTCTTGTTTGTTAAAGAACTGAAAATTATTGTTATCTCGTTTGAATTAAAAAGCAATACGCAGTTTTTAAACTAGCGAACAAAATACGAAACAATATACCCACCCATGTCTTGAGGAGAATGAGCTCGTGAATTGGCTAAAATCGGTCTTAAAAGATGGAGGTGAATCATTAGGGCTTGCACGCAATGAGCTATAAGCCAAGAGCGAGACGTAATTCTTATTACAAGAAGCTGACCATGATCAAGATTCAAGCCGAGACTGTCACATGATTTTCTACCAACCCTAGCAGAAATGCGCGCTGCAGCTCTCTCCTTTAAAACTAGTCTTTCCAAATTTTTAAATCACTACAAAAAAACTTAAGGACTAAAATTTCTTAGCATTTGGAGTTCATCGAAATTTCTTACAAGTTTCGCCGGTGATAAATATGTTAAATCCTTTTTTATATTTATGAGTACAAAAATTTAGTCTGGAATTACTCAATAAATATAGATAAATAATTTTTCACAAAATATCATTAAAAACAAAGTGTACTCAAAAGATTCGGATTATATTTGTAAGTATCAATTGACACCTATATGGTCGTTGATAGAATCCAGGCTGCATCGCTAGGAAGACTGTCGTAGAATGAGGACTGTGTACTCTCAACCCAGGAAACCATGTCAGCTGTAATAGAAAAAATACAAGAATCTCTCAAACTTGCTTTTCAGGAGCTGGGTTTGCCTATGGAAATAACGATTCACTTGGAAAGACCTGCGAGTGATCAATTTGGTGACTACAGTACGAACGTAGCCTTAATCACCTTTTCTCAAATCAAGAATCAAGGGATTCATGGTGAGTCTTTTAAAAACCCCAGAGAGCTGGCAGACAAAATTCTGGAGATTTTAACGCGATTTCAGGGAGATCAGGATTTTTTCTCTAAGATAGAAGTCGCTGGTCCAGGCTTTATTAACTTTACCCTCTCAACTAGATTCCTGATTCAGGAGAGTTTGTCCCAAAAACCTATGTTCGTGGCCCCACAAAGGTCCGCTGTGGTGGAGTTTTCCTCGCCCAACATTGCCAAGCCCTTCACAATTGGCCACCTGCGCTCAACGATTATCGGGCACGCCGTCGCTAACTTGCTTGAGGCCACGGGATGGAAAATCTATCGGGATAACCACTTGGGGGATTGGGGCACTCAATTTGGAAAGCAAATTTATGCCATCAAGAACCTCGGTGATGAAAACAAGATTGATCAGTCGGCTGAGCCAGTTAAGGATCTGGTAGAGCTGTACGTCAAGTTTCACCAGGAGGCAGAGCAGAAGCCAGAGTTGGAAGATGAAGCCCGAGCTTGGTTTAAGAAGCTAGAGGAAGGGGATCCAGAAGCCAGAAGATTGTGGCAAAAGTGCATTGACTGGTCTTTAAAAGAGTTTGCCAGGATCTATCAGCGCCTCGGAGTTCAATTTACAGAGAACGATGGCAAAGGGTATGGGGAATCTTTCTTCGAAGAGAAGATGGGATCGGTGATAGAGGAACTGCGCCAAAAAAAGCTGCTGACTGAAAGTGAAGGGGCTGAGCTGGTCTTTTTCCCCAATGAGAAGTTGCCCCCATTAATGATTTTAAAGAAAGATGGGGCATCGCTGTATGCCACCCGGGACCTGGCTACGGATAAGTTTCGATTGTCACATTATGGATCAGATATCAAAGTCATCAATGAGGTGGGTGCAGAGCAAGCTGAGTACTTTAATCAGCTTTACGAACTCGAGGAAATGTTGGGTTGGTACCAGCCCAACCAACGGGTCCATGTGAAGCATGGATTCTATCGTTTTAAAGACAAAAAAATGTCTACAAGAAAAGGGAATGTGATTTGGCTGGAGGAAGTTCTGGATGAAGCGGTGAAGCGGGCCAAGCAAGTTGCAACCTCTTCGTTGGAGGCTGCAGAAGCCGTTAATAGAGTCCCAACTCGCCACACTGAGGAAACTGAGCAAAATGCCGAAAAAATAGGTCTAGGGGCGTTAAAATGGAATGATTTAAAGCGCAGCTCCCACTTAGATATTACCTTTGACTGGGATGAGATTCTTTCGATGGATGGGAACTCAGGTCCGTACATGCAGTACACCTACGCCCGGGGCGCATCAGTATTAAAGAAGGCGGCGGAAAAAGGAGTAAGTGATTTTTCTCGAGAAAATCTCGCTGAATACGCTCCCAATACCGAGGAAATAAGTGTCTTACGCACGTTGTTTAGGAATCAGGAGGCACTGGAAAGAGCAGCCGCTGAGTTTGCCCCACATCATTTGTCGACGTATCTGTTCGAGTTGGCCCAGCACTTCAACTCGTTCTACAACAAACACCACATCTTGGTTGGCAAGGAGGAGCCTGGGAGTCCAGAGCAGAAGAAAACCGAGCTGTTCCGACTAGCACTGACTGCGGCGGTAGCCAAGACCATTCAGGCTGGTTTAGAAATCTTAGGAATTGAGACTGTTGAGAATATGTAATGAACAAAATGATCTGCTAGAATACCTTTCATGCTTTCCCACGTTGTTACCACTTTATCTTCTGGTTTAACTTTGATCCGGGTTCCCATGCCGGCGGTCAAGTCAGTGACGGTGCTTGCACTGGTCAATACCGGTTCCCGGTATGAGCCAGGCCAGTGGTGGGGTATTTCTCATTTCTTGGAACACATGGTCTTCAAAGGAACTGAAAGCTACCCTGATGCTCAAAGCTTGGCCGCCAGTGTGGATGCAGTGGGAGCCAAGTTCAATGCCTTTACCAGCAAGGAATACACGGGGTATTACGTCAAGGCAGCTTCTGAGCATCTTGGGCTGGCCTTGAATGTCGTCTCCGACATGCTGCTGACCCCAAAGCTCCGACAGGAGGATATTGATCGGGAAAAAGGCGTGATTATCGAGGAAATTAACATGTATGCCGATATGCCAGCCAGCCATATCTCCAATCTGTTCGAGCAAATGATGTTTAACTCCCAGACTCTTGGTCACGATATTATTGGGAACAAGGAAACGGTTTCCGCGCTGAAGTCGGAAGATTTTCGCAACTACATGACCAAGTGGTACGGTCTAAAAAACGTGACCTTGATTTTGGCGGGCGATGAACAGGTGTTAGATGATGTCGTTACTCTGGATCAAATAGAAAAAATGTTTCAAAAAGGTGAAGGGACTCGCAGTGACAACATTGTTTCCGGCGATCATCTGGGTACCGAGCCGGTTCGGGACGAACGACTACTCGTGGAAGAGCGTAAAACTGAGCAAGCCCACTTCGTGATGGGTTTCCCAACCTTTGGTAGAACTGACAAGATGCGGCACGCCCTTTCTTTGTTAGGAGTGATTTTGGGCGGCAACATGAGCTCTCGGCTTTTCTCTGAAGTTCGAGAAAAGCGTGGCCTGTGCTACTACATTCATACCGACACAGACTTTTATCATGACGTGGGTATCTTCGGCGCTTCTGCTGGCGTTGACCCCAAGCGAGTAGAGGAAGCCGTACGAGTTACGATCGAGGAGTTTCAAGCGGTGGGGAATGGCAAAAAGCCCGTGACTGCTAGTGAGCTCAAGAGTGCTAAAGACTTTGTGACGGGTAAGTTTGTCTTAGATCTAGAGGACAGCGAGAGTGTCGCTCAGTACTTTGGGATGAAGCAGTTGCTTCTCGGCGAAGTGGAGACTCCGGAGCAGTTGCTGCAAAAATACTTGAACGTTACTTTGGAGGATGTGGAAGCAGTGATTGAGCGGATTATTCAGCCTGGGAAGCTGCGTTTTGCAGTGATTGGCCCGTTTGCGGATAAGACAGTTTTTGAAAATTTACTGTATTAATAAAATACTAGGAGAATATATGGCAATGCAAAGAAGTGCCGTGTTAGTCAAGCCAGATGGTCTGCAACGCGGACTCATTGGTGAGATTATTGCTCGGTTTGAAAATAAGGGCTTAAAGTTAATTGGACTAAAAATGACTTTCCTCTCTGATGGGCAGCTTTCTGCTTGGTACGTCGAGCATAAAGATAAGCCATTTTTTGGCGACTTAAAGTCTTTTATGAAGACTCACCCAATTGTGGCCATGGTTTGGGAGGGTGTTGATGCAATTTCCACGATTCGCAAGTTGGTGGGCACGACCTCTGGACGTGAGGCTGAGGGTGGCTCGATTCGCGGTGACTTCGCGATGAGTAAACAACTAAACCTGATTCATGCTTCCAGCTCTGAAAGTGATGCTCAGCGCGAGGTCGGGATCATCTTTGAGAAAAATGAGTTGTTCGAGTATGCGACAGTGCTCGATAGTGTGATTTACTCTGATTTTGAACGGAAGTAAGTTTCTAGCGCAGAAATTTTTTTTAAAGCTGGTCCGGAAGGGCCAGTTTTTGGTTCCGCCTTAGGAAGGCATCTGATGCATGGGATTACCTTTCACGCCCGACATCCTGGATTCCCAAAACTACTTTGTTTAAACTGGCGCTGTATCGATAAAAAACATAATCTGTTAGGCCATCAGCATAACCAGCTCTAGCAAGCGGAATAAATGCTTGGGGTGTTTCACAGCGACTTTTCATCACGTACAGGGTTTGCTCATCTGGAATAGGGAATGGCTCTTGGTCAAAAATGCATCCCGACGGTGCAAAGGTGTATTTCCCCAGCTGGTAGACGCGCTGGGTGCGGGCTGGGAATGACTCTTGGAGAGTTTCCAGCGGAATTACATGAGCCAAGACCAGGTAGGCATAAATATTTTTGACGTCTTGGGTGATGAAAACATTTTTAAACTGCCCTTCAAACTTCGGCAGCTTTGTCGCTACATCTGCCTCAGCAGCATTGCGGTGCCAAGGTTGAAAGCGTGGCTGCATGATCAGGAGTTGGTGGCTGAAGTACAGCGTACTCCAGAAATACGCCCCAAGGATGCTAAGTTGCAGACCACGTTTCAGCCAGGTGCCTTTTACTTGAGTGAGGTCTTGAATGCCAAACGCCGTAATTACCAGCAATGGAATCAAGAGGGGGAAGCTGCGTACCATGCTGGGAATTTCTTGAGTCGTCAAAGCGGCCGGCAGTATTGCCGCTGCCGCCCACCAAAATATTTTCAGCTTACTCGTAGAAAATTTTGCTCCCTTAATAAAAAAGTAGATCCCAAGGATGAGCAGTGGGAACTCAATGTAATAGAGAAGGCCATGAACTGGCAGCTTGTAGCGAAGTGGCTGGGCTTTGTTGAAAAAAAGAAAGTTGGGAGAGAGGTGCTCGGCGTAAATCTGAGCCATGTAGTTGCCGTAGAGGTTTGGCTTGTTGTAGAGCAGGCGGAGAATAATACCTGGAGTAGCTCCAGTGGAAGTAGTGATTTGCTCGTTGAGAATCAGCTGAGGACCTTGATCGGAAAGGAGGCCGACTCCCTTAAACCGAGTTAGATCTCCTTTGCCCATAATAAAGACGAAGATGAAGGCAAGTGCGGTCCCAGTGACTAGAGTTGTGCTTTTTACGAGCTGTTTGGTACGTTCTTTAGTTGGCAGAGCCAGGAGCTCAATTCCAATCCAGCCAACAGTCAAGAGCGGCAGGAAAACTTTGGCGGCATGGTAGCTGTACATGCCCAAAAAGGTACTGATAAAGAAGCCGGCCAGCTGGATGGGTCGGAGCGGTTTTTTAGAGAATGGTAGGAGTTGCGTCAGAAAAAAAATTGCTGCCATGCTGGCGGTAAAAGACAGAATTACCTCCTGACTACTCCGTGAGAGCAGGATGTGCCAAGGAGAAATGCAAAGCAGGCCGAAAACCGACAGGGCGAGCTGAGAAGAAAAGAGCTTGTGGATGATCAAGTAGACAAAAACCATGGAAGCCAGTCCTAGCAGAACGGAGGGTAGGCGAGTAACTGGCAGTGATGTCCCAAGAGTGCTAATAAAGGGGATTTGCAGATACGAGTAAATCGCAGGCTTGGGATCCATGTAGGAGTTGAGGAAAAGTGGGAGGCGACGACCATCTTCATCTTTGCCAGTTTGTAGAATAGAAATTGAGTTGAGAAGAAATGATGCTTCATCAGCGTGCAGGCCAGAAGGAAGGTCTAGGTGAATAGTTCGGAAAAGAAGCGCTACGGAGAAGAAAAGAACAAGTGCTAGAGAAAAAAGAAATGATTTGTGGTTTTTGAGGCGGAGTAGGGAAGAGAAAGCATCTATCACATTCTCAGCATAGCAACTTTCATCACCAAAGGTAGATGGACGTGGAGATTAAGGGCGAGGTCTAATTCTGCCAACAATCTCTTTGCGAAGTTCCCGTATTTTTTCCAAAAATTTTGGGACCCGTAACCCAGGAGTTCCTTGGACTGGAGCAGCTTCGGGAGTAGTCGCAGCTGACTGTGGATCAGCAAGAGTTTCTGGTGCTCGAATCTTTTTCAAAAAATCTTCTTCATCGTTTAATTTACTTTCCAGACCGATAGCGTAGTTTGCAAATCGAGCAGCACGCTCAGCATCCTGATTGTATGTCTCAATCTTAATGGCTTTCACTCTGGTCTCACCATTATCTCTATATGCTCTTATTTCGGCAGCAAGCTCGAAGTACCGTAAAGAATCTGCTCTTATGGCTGCAAGCGCTTGATTGTTGGTCGCTATAAGTCGTTCTAGTGTTCGTGGGTTTTCATGGGGGTCCGCTGTGGGATTCCTTTTATCTCTCTCAGCTAGATTACTACTAATAAGATTATTGATTGCTGTATCAATTTTAGTGTGCGTAGACCCACATTGAGCTGAAAACTCACGTTGAGTTTCGGTTAACGTGTCAGGATCGAGCTGGTACTCAATATGCTGTTTCACCCTATTTAATGTACCTGAATGATCAAAAATGAGGGAAAGGTTATCTCGAACAGGTTTCGATGCTCCAAAAGGCTCCCTTGGAACAGCTTTCCATCCTAACTGGTCTTCTGGATCTGCTTTTACTCTGATTAAAAAACCGCCTGGATCTAGTTGGTAGGTCTCGTGATTAATTGCGACTTTTTTGTCCGGGGTAATCTTGAGACTACTGGTGTGACGATAGTCATCCCTGCCGACAACTTTGGTTGAAGTCCAAATTAGTAGGTCCCTTCCAGATGCAAGATATGAAAACTATATCATAAAGCTGGACTGCAAACGATAAACAAGTCTAGAGTGCTCCCAGGGGGAATCGAACCCACATCGGAAATTTCGGAAACTTCTGTTCTATCCGTTGAACTATGGGAGCCAGATGATTTGTATATTATACGTTGCTGCCTTGCTTAGGGTCCGGGGCAAATGATTCTGGCCATCTAGTGAGAAAGACTCTAGGGTGGTAATTTTTGAGTATGTGGGAGAATGTGAGAACATGGACTATAGGAGAGAAATAGAAAGATTTGGTGTCCCCACCAGGAATCGAACCTGGATTTAGGGTTTAGGAAACCCTCGTTCTATCCGTTGAACTATGGAGACTCGAAAGAGAATTATACAGCTAGATGAGTGTGCAATTAGTTTGGGACTGAGGGTGCTTGCACGAAAATCCTCCCAACATCATCCTCTGCAAGAATTTTATAATGATGATTCACTCCAATTCGTTGATTTAATTGGATACTGGGACCAAAAGTGCTCCAATGTCGTTAGTGAGTGGTCACCCGGTTGATAGTTACTGTTTTGGTCAGAAAAAGGATCAAGTGTGTAGAGCACATGCAGGGTTTTTCTGGCATCAGGACGTACAAGGTCAGTTATTTCTCAGTCGGGGACGGCGGACTCGAACCGCCGACCTCTGCGTCCCGAACGCAGCACTCTAGCCATCTGAGCTAGTCCCCGTCGCAATACCCTGTGGCACTTCGGCCCTCCAGGGTGGTAAATATACCATCTAAGACTTCGTATTCTACCGAAAGCCCGCCCAAAAGTCGTGTTCACTTCCATACTTCATTGTGGGGAGGGTGGGGCGCGTAATCAGTTTCTACAGTCTGGGGTCTACTTCAACTCAATCGCGTATAAATTGGCTGGGGTGCTTGGACTAAAGCTGGCGAGGATCAGAATCTTGCTGCCATCTGGCCAAGGGTAAATAAAGTTACTGATAAAAGGTCCTTCGTAGACAGTCGTTTCGTTGGTGTTGTCATACTCCTTGAGGTAAATTTTGCCGCCCTGGGTGTAGAGCAAGTGGCGTGAATCTGGAAACCACTGCAGTTGGTGGCTATAGAGAGAAGAGTAGTAGCTGGCAAAGTTTTGGGCGGTTTGGGCCGAGGTGGAGGCACTCAACTTTAGGAAAGCGCTCGGTGAGCCAATCAGGGTTTGGGCATCGCGATTCGATAAATCTGTAGCCAGCATCAGCTTAGCGCTGACAGAAGCCTGAGGATTGTCGTAGGTAATCAAGAAGTTCTTGTCTTCTTCGCGGTCGTAGATGTAGGTCTTTCCTGGCTCTACAGTGCGGTTTTCTGGTTGAGTATTTGTTGCTGGCAAAGAAGGGCTAATATTCTCTGGCAGGGTGAATATCGTCTTCGCAGTGTACAAAATTTTCTTTTTATCTGGAGAGAGGTAGACGTTTTGGGCACTTCTGGTCGCCACGTCAATGATCTCGGCAGGGAACCTGCCCAAAAACTGTCTTTCTCTCAAGTACAGTTCAGCTTCCCACTCGGCAATCAACTGACTTTTGCGTAGCCCAATGTCTGGGGAGTTGGATAAATCATTTTTGCGACTCAGATCTAACAAAATATCCCGACCATTATTTGAGGCGATGACTTCTGAGTTATCTGGTGACCAGACGAAGGATGCAGTAGCCAAATCAAAAGACTCTGGATCTTCACTAATTTGACGAGGTTCTCGCTGGTTACTGAGCAAGTTGCTACTCAGTTCAAGCAAGTAGAGACCACTTCTGGTTTTGCTGGAGGCAGATGCTGTGTAGAAGAGCAATTTCTCACCATCAGGTGAAGGTGAAAGGTTCGTCGCACCCACAAAAGTCAACGGGGATAAGCCTGGAACTCGGCGAAAAAGCTGGGCATTGGTTTGAGTGACGAGTTCTTGTTCAATTGTTAACCTCTTCTGCCAGGAGCTGTAGCCGTCTTTACTGATCATCACATCATAGACTCCAGGTTCTAAGTACTGGGTGTCATCGGTGGCGGTAAAGAGTTTGCCATCTACAGTTACCTCGGCACCAGATGGGAAGGAGTTGGCCACTAGCAGGCCAGTACCTTGAACAATTCTTTTTTGGTTCGAGAATCGATATCCCTGAGCCACGCGTATCGCCACCAAGGAGCCACCAATAATCACCAGTGCAGAGAACAGTGTATAGAGAACGCGTGTGTTCATCGAAAACTTCATCAGAATATTGTATCATCAGCCAGATGCGGCATGCATTTCTGCCTTCCCTTACCAGAACGATCGGTATTGATCTAGGAACCAGTCGTTTACGGATCTGGACCAATCAAGATGGGTATATTGTGGACGAGCCAACTGCGATTGCAGTGGATACCGAGCGCGATAAAGTCATTGCGGTGGGCAAGGAGGCTCGGGAGATGATTGGGCGGGTGAGTGACAAGATTGTGGTTTCTCGGCCGATGAGTGCTGGTTTTATGACTAATCCCGAGTTAACTCAGGCGATGCTGCGTGTATTTCTACAGAAAGTGTTTAAAAATCCTTTTTTTCTGAAGCCGATCTTTATGTTAAGTGTGCCCTCGGAAGCTGGCGAGGCAGAACGTTCAGCCTTACTCGAGGTGATGATCGCCGTAGGGGCCAGGGAAGTCTATTTTGTAGATCAACTCGTGGCAGCAGCAATTGGGGCTGGGGTGCCGATTGCCGATGCTTCTGGAAGTTTCATGCTGCACTTGGGTGCAGGGGTGGTAGAAACAGGGATCATTTCCCTGGGCTCTATTATCCAATCGCACACTGGCAGTTGGGGTGGGGATGAGCTGGATCGAGCGATCCAGCGGGTACTTCGTCAAAGTGACTACTTGAGCATTGGCCTGGCAACTGCCGAGAAGCTAAAGAATCAATTGAGTGACTTGCGAGAGCAGCCTTCTAGTAAAAACCTGCGAGTAACTGGCCAGGACCTGCTGGAGTCAGCCCCTCGAGAAGTACTGGTCCCGGCCATAGCGTTGCAGACAGTCTTGAACCAGGCGGCCGTCGAGTATGTCCAGATCATGAAGAAGCTGTTAGAGAAAATTCCCGCTGAACTGACTAGTGATGTGATTGATAAAGGACTACTCTTAAGCGGGGGGTTGGCAAACTTAAAGGGTTTGGATGGTTTTCTGCTCAATCACTTAGGAATTCCGGTCTCTGTGGTAGATGAGCCGGAAAGGGCGGTAATTAAAGGAGTGGCCAGAATTTTACAGAACTTGGATCTTTTTAAAGAAAGTATTGGGTATCAGTCCACCCAGTTGGAAGAGTAATTTATGAACACTGTACTGCAGCTGCCCACCGCAACTTTTTTCCAGCTACCATTCCTTAATACGACGCAAGATGTCTTAATCAACTTTATTATTTCCGAATCACTCAAAAAGGATCATTCTGATCCATTGGTGATTTTCACTCCAAATCCCGAGCAAGTGGTATTAACGCAAAAACAGCCCAGCTTTTTGGTGACGTTGCAAAAGGCGGACGTGCTGTTGCCCGATGGACAAGGAATCGTGTGGGCGTCGCAGTGGCTGAAAGGAAATGGGGAATCGATCCAAGAGCGCATCGCTGGGGTAGATGTGGTCAAGGCTCTTCTAGACCAGCTTCCCAAGACTACTCGAGTCCTCTTAGTTGGGGGGCAAAACTACCACCTGCTTCAATATAAGGAACACCAGATTCGATGGGAGCCAACCTACCAAGATGTCAAAAATCCCCAACCGGAGGAAGAAACACAGCTCCAAAAAGTCATTCAAGAGTTTCAGCCAGATCTGGTCTTTGTGGCTTTTGGCGCCCCATATCAAGAGGAGTGGGTGATCGCACACCTTGGGCTGCTCAAAAAGTCGGGACTGAAGCTGGTGATGGTGGTCGGTGGAGCCTTTGACGTCTTGCTCGGAAAGGTGCCGCGCGCGCCGCTTTTCATCCAGCACCTTGGTCTAGAATGGCTCTACCGCCTGATTCAGCAACCTTGGCGGTGGCGCCGGCAGCTTCGTTTAATTGAGTTTATTGGTTTAGTCGGGAAACAGTTACTCGACAGCTTCTTCTTCACCCGCGTTCATACCAAGTAACCAGAGGACGGCTTCTTTTTTGTAACGGCGATCACCTCGAGAGTTAATCCGGATGGCTGGCAACTTGCCGCGCTTGCCCCAGCGCTTAATGGTTAATGGGGAGACGCGGAGTAAGTCAGCGACTTCACGAACGGTCAATAAGTCGGGTAAGTTGTTGACGTCCAGCTTTTGAGCATCGTCAAAGCGACCGGTTTTCTTTTGCTGTTCATCCGCAGCAGTGGTGGCATACGCTGTTGCTGGGGTATTTCGGTCGGTCATAGTTCTCCTGTATATAACTAGTACTTTCTAAACGCCATCAAAAAATTCTTATCACTACTCCAAAGTAGCAGACTGGAATAAAGTAGGTCAATAGGGAAGTTCTACAAAACTGAGTAGCCGGGTGAAAGATAGACGTGGGCGGTCTTCTCCTGGACATGGATCACACCAGATTGGATGTCAAATTTTTGCTGGGTATTGTCGGGTTTGAGGACAATTAGGTACTTTTCAATAATTGAGATGAAAAACGCGTGATGGGCTAAGACGTCAAAACGTCCCTTTTGATTCAATGAGGTGACTGCCTTGACCTGGCCTTTGTAAATGACTTCCTGACGATTGCGAATTACCAGGAAAAAAGTCTCATTGGCCATTTCCCAGCTCCTCAGTGCTCCCAATAAACAGGAACTTATCCTCCCTCACTTGATCGAAAGAGCCACTCAAAATTGCTTCGACGTCTTCAATCGTTTTTTGGAGGGGAACAAACTTCCCAGGCTCGCCATGTTGACCTGAAGCAGTGAAGAATCTTTGGGTCATGTAATTTTTGATCTTTTTGGAGCGGCGGTAGAGGATCTGGTCTTCTTTCGAGAGCTCAGACTCACCCACTAACGAGACGATCCGTTCCAAGGAAACTGCTTGCTTGAGGAGTTGACGGGCTTTGAGGACCACGGAGTAGTGACGGTCGCCAGCAATTAGGGGGGTCAGCGCAGTAGAAGAAGATGCCAAAATATCCACGGCAGGTAAGATACCTTCCTGATAGACATTTCTGGAAAGTACTAAAATTGAGTTAAAGTAGGGGAAAGATGCCTGGACACCGTAGTCCAGTAAGTCATCAGCAGGCACGTAGATGGCCTCGATACTGGTAACGGCTGCCGAGGCAGTGGAGGCAAGTCGCTCGTGAAACTGGGCTAGCTCTGAATCTAGCGTAGATTGATACCCATCTTCTGACGGAATGGTATTTTTTAAGATCGACAGCTCATTGCCTGCCTGGCTGAAACGGAAAATATTGTCAATAAAGAACAGTACGTTCTTCTTGAGTTCTTCACGAAAGTGTTCTACCAAAGTAGCGGCAGAAAAAGCTGATAAAAACCGCACTGCTGGGTTTTCGCCCATCGTCCCGAAGATCAAGGAACAAAAAGGCAGCACTTTACTCTCGGTTAGGGCTTGTACCAGTTCGACTCCTTCTCGAGAACGCTCGCCAATACCAGCAAACACAGACACAGTATCTTTCTGATCCTTAGTGACGATGTTATTCATGACTTCGGTCAAGAGCATCGTCTTACCAACGCCTGCCCCGCCGACAACGCCCACCTTACCGCTTCGCAGCATTGGCGCGAAAAGATCAATCACTTTAATGCCAGTCTCGAGAATCTTCTGCTCGGTGGAGATCATTTCTGAGAGTGGAATTTTTTGATGGATCGAGTGGAAGCTACTGGCTTTCAGCTCACCAGCGTCATCAATGGGTTGGCCAAAGACATTGACTACTCGGCCCAGAAGCTCCTTACCAACCGGGAAGGAGAGGGGTTTACCAGTCATGATGACCGTAGCGCCACGGTAGAGCTTGTCAATCTTCTCGAGAGCAATACAGAAAAAGGAGTTCAAACCAGATGAAGCAGAAACTTCGAGTACTGTTTCTGGATTGTTCTCAAGAGTGACCAGCTCATGAATCGCCGGCTTGTTATGAGGGAAGTGGACTTCAATCACCTGGCCGTGAATGCTGACGATAGTACCACTGTTTTCATTAATCATAGATGTCCCTAACTCCAGAGTTTCATACTAGCAAAGCGATTCAGCTGTTTGCGGTTTGATTTTTGATGTTTTAACTTTTGTTCTTGGCGTTCAATCACCGAGATCCTTTTTTTGATCGTATCGGCTGCTTTGTCCATCACAATAATCCGGGCTGCAGACTTGGCTAAGTGAGATTCATTCATGGTTTGTTCAAAGAGAGAAGAGAAGATTTGTTGCTCAAAAAAGCCCAAGATAGTTTCCATATCTGGCTCAAATAGGTAGTAACGAGCTTTCTCTTGCTCAGTCAGGTTGTCATAGGGGTTGGCTGATAAAGCAAAAACATAAGGTTCTTGGGTAACTAGGTTCTCATAGCGAGGGTAGTGAATCCGAATTTGGTCGTACTGGACTAAGTGTTGGATTAACTCCAATAACTTGTCCTGATCGGTTCTTTCATCAGGAAAGTTGATGTAGGTGTAGGGGCGGTGGGGTTCATCAATCAGAAAAGAGGCCAGTCCTTGCTTTCCCACAATCACAACTTCGTAATCACTTTGGCGTACCTCCTCAAGAAATTTGTCATAGGTCCTCTTAATAATTTCACCATAAAAACCGCCGTTCGCTGAGAGTAAGACAGTTACTTTTTTGCCATTGTGAGCCAAGAAGGTAATCTTCTCACTTCCGAGCTTCTTTTTTGAGTTTGAAAGTTGGCGAATCTTCTTGATGTAGGAAGAGAAAACCGTTAAAAATACTTGCTGCATCTCAGCCAAGTAGTCACGACTGGTGACGACAGTATCGCGGGTTTTACTCATCCACAGTGATGCCACCTGTCCATAGACACTACTAATGGTCTGGAGCACTTTCAGCTGGGAGATTTCTTCGCTAGCTACACTCATATGCCTTATTTTTGCTCAATTTTTAAGCTTAAACTTTTGACTTGGCTAAAAATTAAGTCTTGCTTCTCTTTGACCTTGGTAATCAACTCATTAAATGTCTTTGTTGCTTCAACCAGGGCATCAATCTCTTTGGTAAACTCAGGTTTGTGTTTATACTCGTGAACTATTTCGTAGAGCTCCTTCTTCATTTGCTCTAGTGGTATGTTGCGCCAGAAGCCGGTCCAGATGGCGGCACACAAGACTGCATTTATCCGAACCGGGATAATCCAGTCAGGTAGTTGATCCATAAAAATAACTAACCGATCACCAAGGTCCAGCACATCTTGAGAATCTTCACCCAGCTCGGTCTGAAAGTGGGTAAAGCCTTTCAATTTTTCGTAACTAATTAGGAAGCTGCGAAGCTGACGATTCAAGTTTTTCATCAAGGGAGACTGGGTTTGCTCACCGACACGAGTTACCGAGAGGGCAGCATGAATTGGTGGACGACGACCTTGGTCAAAGTAATCATTATCAAAAAAGATATGGCCGTCAGTCATGGACATCAAGTTGCTTTGGATATAGCCGGACAGGTCTCCCAAGACGGATTGTGCCACTGGAAAGCAGCTAATAGAGCCTTTTTGAAAGTTGCCAGCTCGTTCCATTAATCGAGCGTGAATATAAAAGATATCACCAGGGTAGGAGCTGCGGCCAGGAAAGCGTTTAGCCAACAGCATGATCTCTCTGTAGTAGCGAGCGTGGGTGGTGAGATCATCGAGAATCAGGACTACATCCTTCCCTTGGTCTCGGAAATACTCGGCGATGGTCATCGCAATATATGGGGTTAAAAAGACTAAGCCAGGGGAGCTGCCAGCCTGGGAGGCCACGACGATGGTCTGATCATTCATTTTTTCATTTATCAAAAATTGTTTGAGTAGCTGGATATCCAGCAGGGGCTTGGCGATGGCAGCATAGATACAGATGCGGCCTTTTTGGGCTTGGCTCCTCAGGGTCTGAAGCAGAAAGGTGGTTTTTCCAGTTTTCCGGTCACCGATCACCAGCTCACGTTGGCCCTTGCCCAGCGGGATAATGAGGTCCACTAAAGTCACGCCGGTTTCTAGGGGTTCTTCAATTTTGCAGCGCTCGGTGAAGTGCGCAGTTTGTTGGTCCACGATCCGAGCTTCAGGATTGTCATCTAAATCGAGAAGTGTATCTTCAGAGCTTTCCAGTAGAATAGTTTTGCCCAAATCTTCGTCTTTGACACAGATCTGGACGCTTTTATTCGTCCGCGTGACTCGAGTGCCGATATTTACGGCATCTTGGGAAAGGAGTAAGACTTCGGCAAAGTCATGGTTAAGAGTAAAGATGTACCCAATTTGGCCACTTTCAAAGACGACGACTTCATTGGGGTGAGCACCTGGCAGGCCACGAACATAGATAATTGACTCCATGATCTCTTCTACGGTGCCGACCTCTTCACTTTGTTCTAAATATTGGATAAAGCTCTTCATGGTTGGTTACTTTAGTTTCAATTGTTTTCGGAGTTCCTCTACGCTAGTGATGCTCTCAAAGAGCTGTTCGAGTCTGTGTTGAAGTGAAGCATCCCGGTAGGTGCCATTTACAGTTACAGTGGCCCCACCGATTAAGTGAGGCAGGTGAGTAATCTTTAGTAGAAAGCTGGGACGCTCCTCTGTTTTGAGGTGACGATGAAGTTTGATTAAGAAATCTTCAGTGGGTTCAAAGGCCAGACCCAGCTCAATCACCGGCACTTGCTCAATTTCTTTGGAAAGAGTGTCTAAGAAGGCTGCTGGGCCCTCTTTGAGTTCAGCTAAGGCAGACTCAATCAATTGGGAAGTTCTGGCTCTGACTAGCGTCTGTAACGCCACATTGAAGCCACCTTCACGTTTCGAAAAAAGTGTCTGTTGGAGGATGCGCAGCTCATCTTGGAGTAGGGCAGCCTCGGAAGTGGTAATCAGCGTGTCAGTAATCTTAGAGTACATGGTCTTTCTTTACCTCATCTAGTGCTTGAATTACGAGCGCTTCTTGATCAGCTACCTTAATATTCTTGCCTATGACTTGGGTGACTACCTCTTTCACCAGCTTCAAGGCTGAGGAATCAACACCTATGAGTAGTTGTTGTTGGTAGGCGGTGGCCGCTTCTCTGGCAACACTAAACTCGTTCTCAATATGCTGAGTAATTTGGGCTGAAACCGCCTGTAATTGCTGCTCTGCTGCCTGCTGAAGTCGTTGATTTCCTTCCTCTGATTTAGTTTTCACTGCGGCGGTAACTTCTGCAAAAAGATGTCCAAGTTTTTGCTCAAAAATGTCCAAGTTTTGGACGTGTTTCTGATGAGCTTCCAGAGTCAGTCTTTCAATCTCCGCCAGCGTCTTTTGACGTGACTCCTCACGCAGTGCTTCGGCTTCAGTGAGGAGCTTTCCAGCTTCAGCTGCGACCTCTTCAAAGGTACCAGCTAGTCGATGTTTGGCATCACGAATTAGCTTATGGGTCTCTTTTTCCGCTAAGTCTTCTGCGTTGTGATGTTCCGTGGCTAGACTCCGCAGTTGTGTATGCATCTGACGAAATGAGGAGGAGAGTAAGAGCACCGCTCCAGCGAGTAAAAGTAGGGCAAGAATCCCGATGTACATGAGTAGATCAACCGACATATTCCTCCTAAGCTAAGATATCTTTTCCAGTCATTTCTTCAGGCACAGTCAGCCCCATATACTTCAGGATAGTGGGGGCAATGTCACTCAGGCTACCATTTGGCAGCTTTCGCGCCTGTCCGCGCAGTGAATTACTAATCACAATAAATGGTACAGGATTATTGGAGTGATCGGTATTGACGGTTCCTCGGGAAGAGGTAAAAAAGAAGGATGAAGTGGGGTACGTAATCAGCTCTTCGGCATTGCCGTGGTCAGCAGTCAGGAAGACCGTGCCACTTCTGGCTAGTACCGCTCTGACAATCTCTCCTACTGCTTTATCAGTCTCCAGGCAGGCCTTGATGGTGGCTGGAATGTTCCCAGTGTGCGCGACCATGTCAGGATTCGCAATGTTCATGGCAAAGAAGTGATATTTATCTTGTCCCAGGTGTTTCTTAAACTCGCTGAGTACCGTGCCAAGCGACATCTCGGGTTTGAGATCATAGGTAGCTACTTTGGGGGAGGGGACAATACTGTGTTCTTCGCCTGGGTATACATCTTCGGTGCAGCCATTAAAGTAATATGTCACAAAGCGTTCTTTCTCACTCTCCGACATTCTCATCTGGAGTAACTGGTTATCCGCCAGCGTCTTTCCCAACGACTGAGGGATAGAGCTTGCCTCAAAAGCGATGGCGTTGACCGAAATGTTACTATGATAGTTGGTCATAGTGACCAAAAAAAGATTCTCAGGTATTTTTCCTCGAGAAAAAGTAGCTGATGTGACTGCCTTACCCCTAGTTTTACTATCGGTATAGCCAAAGGTACTCAGATCAAGCTGCTCAAAGCCAGGCAAGGCCAGTGCCATCGCCAATTGGCGCGGTCGATCAATCCGGAAGTTGAAAGAAATCACTGCATCATGGTTATCAACTGTTGCCACAGGCTGACCATTACTCATGATGACAGTGGGTTCGAGCAGCTCATCGCTGAGTCCTTTTTGATAGGCGACTTGAACTGCCTCTAGGGCGCTATTGGCAATAGTACCTTTGCCTTCCACAATTGCCTGGTAGGCTTTTTGAGTTCGTTCCCAGCGGAGGTCGCGATCCATGGCGTAGTACCGACCAGATACACTAGCAAACTGGCCAATCCGAAGATCGGTCATATGCTCTTGGAGCTTGGCAAACAAATCAACCGCCTCATGTGGTGGAGCATCTCGGCCATCAGTGAAGGCATGGATAAAGACTTTGTTTAAGCCAGTCCTCCGGCAAACCTCGAGTAGGGCATAAAAGTGATTGAGTGAACCATGGACATTTCCGGAACTCAGAATGCCCATCAGGTGGAGCTTTGAGTTATTCGCCTTGGCGTGATCTACGGCAGCAAGAAAGGCTGGGTTGCGCAAAAATGAGCCATCCTCGATGGAGACGTTAATCCGCTTTAATCCTTGGTATGTAACGCGTCCAGTGCCAATGGTTAAGTGGCCGACCTCGGTGTTTCCAACTTCGTTAGCAGGTAAGCCAACAGACTCACCAGCTGCAATCAGCTCTCCACTTGGGTAGCTTTGTGTGTAGGACTCGAGGTTTCGTAAGCGAGTTGCCGCGATGACGTTCCCTTTTGATGGAGGCGCAATGCCCCAGCCATCCAGAATCACCAACACCACAGGCTTGATCTTGGCATTGACTGAGGAGCTACCGCCAAGCACAGCCTGGCGGACGGCCGTAGAGCTAGAGCGCAGAAAAGAAAAGAATCCCATACGTCCTTATTACAAAGTTAAGATCAAGTAGGCAATCGCTAAGCCGGCTCCGACGATGGCAATAGTCATGGCAATGTGCAGCGCCACGGTCACTTCGATCACTCGGCTGGCCAGCGGATTCCGACCAATCGCTTCCACTCCAGATTTAGTGACGCGACCGAAGTAGACAAAGCCGAGTGTGAACGCAATCAGTGCAATCGAGAAGGCTAAGACATACCTCAAGGAGGCCAGCGGAGTGAGTGTCGGAGCAGAAAGTGCTTGCTTAATTGTTTCTAAAAGATTAGTTCTTGAGTCGGTAAATGAGGTGACTGGGCGGATACTCAATGAAACGGCAATAGTTCCTGCTTCGTTTGGGTCGCTCGGTTCAAAGGCTTCTAGTGCAACGCCTAAGACCTGACCATTATTCTTGGCCTTTTGAGCAAGGCCAACCACTTGAGAGCTAGTGACTAACTCTCCCACTTTAATTCCCCCATTTTGGGCAGTGACTCTAACGACGCCTTTTCCTCGAGATACCAGAAATGCGGTGTTTGTCAGATCTGTCGGTCCCAGATATCCAGCTGGACTGGCGACTGCTACGCCAAATAGAGAAGAATCGTACGCCTTATTACAAGGTCTATAACCGTCGTACTCCAGGCAAATTACTTGGCCTTCCTCGAGCGGGGTAGTGATGGGTACTGCAACAGCAATATCACTCGAAGTGACCTGAGCAGAGAGGGGAAACAGCACCCCAGCGAAGAAAAAAGCGCTTAGGCTGAATACACCTACAGTAAGTAGTGAAAAGAGTTTGTAATTCATGGCGATACATCTCAAGTACACCATCTTAGTCATAGTTGGAAACAAAAATCAACTCGGCGTTTCAGAAAGATATATAGAGGATTTAATGTACTCGTTTTCTAGCGTTATTTTTGATCCTCAAAAATAATCTACCAGATGTAATTAGGATTTCTCTCATCACCTTAATATCCAATATTCATAATCAAGTATTTTTGTACTCAATTTAGCGATCAACTACTTGACATAGTTGGTATCTATATGTCTTACTTATTAAGTTGATAAAAGTTACTCTTTATTTTTAGACACAAATTGGATACAAAAAGAGCGTCTTCCAGGCAGAAAAGAAAATAACTGGAAGTTGTAAAAAAGCTTCAAAACTTAGACAGAAAATGACCAAATTTGCCCACTTTTTACTTTAAACTCAGAAATTTGCTACCAAAAAGACTTTGAAAGACACAAAAAAATCCCTCACCAGCCTTTCGATCCATGAAGCTGCGGATTACCTGAAGGTCTCGTCGAAGACCTTAAGACGCTGGGAAGAGTCTGGCATCTTAGTCGCTCAAAGAAGCGTAGGTGGACACCGTCGCTACAGTTTAAAGCAGCTCCACAGTCTCAGACGAAAATCTCATAGAAGTGAGAAGGCTCCCGTAAATCATGAAGATGCGGTCATGGAATTAACCCAGCCTGGACAGATCGAGAGTGTGGGGGCAGCGACGCAAGCACAAGAGCCAGCTACAGAGTCTGCTGTTGCGGAAATAGCTCCTCCAGCAGCTTCATTCCCTCAAGAAAGTAATATAATTAACGCAGATCGTGATTTAAAAAGTCTCTATTCTCAACCATACTTTCTTCAACCTCCCAGGCTAGGCTATTTTAGCCAGTCCAGCAGTCAGTCAGTGGTAGAAGAAAACTTTATTTCTTCTATTCCTACCCAAATTCTGCCAAAAAATGAGACTCCGGCATTACAGCTGTACCAAAGCTTGCACCAGGACCAGCGCAAAACCTTTTCCAGAATTGTCAGGCTCTCACTCCTTGTTCTCGGCTTCTTTGTTTTTACGACTGGGGCGCCTGCTGCTATTTCCTGGTTAAGCTACAACTTTCCAGATAATCTTCGGTTGACCAAACTGGATCACAGTTTCCAAGCAGCTACTCATTTAATAGGTAGTGGTAATGTTGGGCGTTTTTGGCCAGGTTCTAGAGAGCCAGAAAATTTGATCGTCATGCAAGCTGAAGTTGGCGGCCAGGTCTTAGGTGATGCGTCGTTTCTGAACGACATTCGCTTTACTTTACACGTTCCCGCGTTATTTAACTCAGATGCTCGGTTCTCTCGAGACATCCAGATTGATGGCGGGCTTGGGGTCGGACAGAGTGCCACGATTAGCGGCAACTTAGCTGTCAATGGCACCCAGTTCAGCTCAACCAGCAGTACTTTTGCTTTCCTTGATCAAAATGTCCAGACGTTAAATATTGGTGGAGATGCCAGCGCAGTCACTATCGGAGCTGCGACTGGTTTAACCACAGTAAATAACTCTTTGACAGTCGGCGTCGATGGAATCATTGGCAATGATCTGACCGTCACTAACAACTTGGAAACTGGTGACATTTCCGAGATTAAGGGAATTGCATACTCTTTCCCAGAGAGCCAGGGAGCTGGGGGTACGTTCTTGAAAAATGACGGTTCAGGAACATTAACCTGGGGAGTTCCGGAGAAGGTCACTCTACTCAGTCAGTTATCTGGAGTGCTCTCGATTGCCAATGGAGGCACAAATAACTCAAGTGGATACACTTCAGGCTCGCTGATATTTTCAGATGGTTCGAAGTTAACTCAGGACAACGCTAATATTTTTTGGAACGATAGTACTAATAGACTAGGAGTTGGCAATAACTCGCCGACAGCGCTAGTTGGGATTGGGAGTTCTTCCCAACTGACCATAGACGCATCTGGTAATCTTGTCACCTCAGGTACTATCAGCTCGTCGAGCGTTTTTGCGTTTGGGGGCCAGAGTTTGAAGGCGTACAACACGATTGGCTTATCTACTGATGCAGCAGATGAGGTAAATATTACTGCTGCAAACGATCTCTACGTCGGTGGGGATCTTGAGGTAGACGGCACCATTTATGGAGGATTTTCTGGCACGCTGAATCCGGGATTTAGTACAGGATCAGTTGCTTTTCAGGGGCCTGCAGGTTTGGCAGAAGATAATGCAAACTTTTTCTGGGATGATACAAACAACCGATTGGGAATTGGCAATGCAAGCCCAACGGCGCTCTTTAGTGTGGGTAATACCTCTCAGTTTACCGTTAGTTCAGCAGGCGCTACGAGTATTGGCAGTACCTTGGGAGTCACGGGGCAAACCACCCTCCAAGGCGGTCTAAACAACACAGGGACGGGGATCACCAACGCCGGCTCTATCACTGGCGCTACGGGTTTGACCTCGAGCGGTACGATTACCTTCGCTGGACTCTCTACAGGTGTAGTGAAGTCGGATGCTTCAGGTGTGTTGTCGTCCTCAGCGCTGAATCTAGCGGGTTTATCGAGTGAGGTGACTGGCACTTTACCAGTCACTAGAGGTGGTACGGGTATTGTTACAGTGAATTCTGGAGACATGCTGTATGCCTCGGCAAGCAACACTATCGCTCGGTTAGGAATTGGCTCCACAGATCAGGTTCTCGTCGTAGCAGGTGGTGTACCGACTTGGGGAACTGTATCAGGTCCAGGTGGAATTTGTACCACCTGTGTCCAGACAAATCCAGGATCGACTCAAACAATTCAAGCTACTAGTGGAAGTGCCACAGGGCTATCTATCCGTGCCCCTTCTACTCCTACGGAAGATCTGTTCAACGTGACAAACTCGGGGGGCACTGTAAAGTACTTGCGCGTAGATAGTAGCGGGAATGTTTCCCTCGGGGACAGTGGTAGTGTGGCGTCAGTGGGCAACTTTACTGTCAACCCCGCCAACTCAGACCCAATCTCAATTTCTCCAGTTGCACAGGGAGTATCATCATTTACGGGCACCATAACTAGTGAAGATCTGACAGCAGCTCGTACTTGGACTTTCCCAAATTTGACCGGTATCGTCTGTTTAACTACTGGCAACTGTAGTGGAGTAGGGAGCAATATTGGTGGGTCGGGAACGACGAATTACATGACCAAGTGGTCAGGTACCTACTCCATTGGCAACTCAGTCATGTATGACGATGGAACTAACATAGGTATTGGTAACGCGGCACCAGGATACAAGTTGGATGTAACGGGAACTGGTAGATTTACCAGTAACTTAACGATCGGTGGAACGCTAGGAGTGACTGGAATAACCACCTTATCTTCAACGCTTGGTGTGACTGGGGCGACTACTCTGAGTGACACCCTAAATGTGACTGGTGCGACAACGTTGTCTTCTACGCTAGGAGTAACAGGTGGAGCGACTGTGGGTGGGACACTGGGAGTGTCCGGCAGTGCTACGTTTGATACGAATACTT
>CAZMXT010000010.1:0-39266 GCA_964570365.1 uncultured Pseudomonadales bacterium
GATCATTGGCATACGGACGAGATTGTACTCGAAGAGATCTGGAGATTCAAGGCACGACCACAATAGCGAGAATAATTTGGAAAACCAAACGTACTACTTTCAAGCCACCGAGCTCAGGCCACTCTACTCCAGCTTGAAAATATCTTTAGCCGGGAAGAACGTCACGTCAGCTAAGTCGCTCACATTAGCAAATAACATCACCAACCGATCCACACCCACCGCGATTCCGCCGGTTGGTGGCATGCCTGTTCGCAAGGCCTCGAGGTAGTCTTGGTCTATTTCATAGGCAGTTTTGCCGAGCTGCTTTCGTTCCTCGAGTTCCAGCTTGAACCGACGCTCCTGCTCGGCGGCATCGGTGAGCTCGGAAAACGCATTCCCTAGCTCGAGTCCAGCTAGGAAGAACTCAAATCTCTCAGCAAAACGCGGATCAGCTTCTTTTTTCTTCGAGAGTGATGCCTGAGAAGCTGGGTAGTCATAGAGAATCGTAGGGCCGGTTTGGCCAAGGTGTGGCTCGATTTCATTGAGCATCAGCTGGTTGTAGACTTGCTCCCAAGTGGTTGCTTCGTCTACCTGATAACCTTTTTGGCGGGCCACTTTTTTCAGCTCGACTTCAGAGAGCAAAGTATCGGCATCCACACCGCAGTACTTTTGGAAGGCTTCAGCTACGCTAATTCGCTCCCAAGGAGAAGCCAGGTTGTATGTTTTGCCTTGGTACTGGAGTTGAAATTTTTCACCATCACCTTTTAGCGAGCTCCAGATCGCCTGCAGCAAGTTTTCGCAGTCGGTCATGATCTTGGTATAATCTGCATCTGCACGGTACCACTCCAAGATGGTGAACTCGGGGTTATGGCGGCCACTCCGACCCTCTTTATTGCGAAAACTCTTACAAACTTGGAAAATCTTGCCCATGCCAGCTACTAACAGCTTTTTCATCGCATATTCAGGACTGGTGAGCAAGAAAGAACGCTTCTCTAAGCCGTCATCATACTTCAAAACCGTCTCAAAGACCTCCAAGTACGGCTCGGTGCCAGGGCTCTGTACTAATAAGGGGGTCTCAACCTCATGGAAGCTTTGACTTTTGAAGAAGGCGCGAAGCGCATCGATGACCTTTTCCCGCATCAGAAACTGATCGAGAAGCGCAGGCTGTGCGCGAAGTCGCTGCCAATTTTTCACTTGGATTTAGCCTGCTGCGCGGCTTGCAGTTTTTTTACTACATCTCCAGCTTCTGAAGAACGCTCTAGGAAAACATACTGTTTATCACCCTCGGCTGTACGGAAAACCACGGCCATTGGCTTGTTGTATTCTTTCTCAAAGAGCTTTTTTTCATCGTACTCATCATCAGTCAACTTTCCTTCATGGTAGTACCCATAGTTCTTCACAGATTCGGCATCATTAGGATTCAGGTTAAATACTGAGTACTCCTGTTTGCTCTGGTATGGATAGTTTGCCAGGTGGAGCACTTCAGTCAATTTATCGTGAGTTTCTTTCAACATTCGTTCATCTGGTTCTGGGATACGAGAACTTTGACCTTGTTCATCAGGCATCCGGCGATTGTATAAAAGATAGGCACTTCCTGTTTTGGCCATAGTGGTTATTCCTTAGGTTTAGACTTCCGGCGCTGAATTTTCTTCAACGTGTATTGAATCCGGTGGTCCAAGTTAATATTTTTATGAATTGCTAAGCGCATGATTGAGATCAATAAATCACCTAACTCTTGCTTATAGGTTTCATCACGCTGGGCGGCTTTATTGGTGGGTTTGCGACCATGTTCGGCCAGGTAGGCCCGAGAAATCTCCCCTACTTCCTCCATCAAGCCCAGGATCAAGATACTGCCATACTCCCCTGTAGTTTGAGGCAGATCTTTATCCATGTCTCTGAGCAGCGAAATGTACTCCTGCAGAGTCTTGGATTTATTGGGATCTTGGATGAGTAGTTTCTTGGCTACTGGTTTTTTGACTAATGCTTTTTTTGTTTCTGGCATATTTCTCTATAGTCAGATTATACAGTAGAGGTAAAGCAGCTGAGTAGCTAAGGAGTCTGAACCTGAATTTGGGCAGAAGCCCCTTGCACACTAAAGCTGGCGCCACCGAAGAAAAAGCTCCCCATCATCATCCCGACGAAAAAGGCTGAAAGAAAGATTACTCGTGTGTACATATTTTCCTTATTCATTCCAAATTTCCTATCTTCAAGAAGTGTAGTGCGCCAGGGTAAGCCTGAAATTAAGATTGTGTAAGAGTTGATTAAGAGGAAGGGATCAAAAGAGGTATTACTCGATTACTTGCATGTTCCAAAATTTAGCGTACAGTCCATTTTTCTTTATAAGTCCGACGTGTGTTCCTTCTTCTACAACCAAACCTTCATCGAGCATGTAAATATAGTCAGCTTTCCTGGCAGTGGTGATTCGATGGGTGATGAATAACACTCCGGCTCGCTCGGCTTCTTTTTTTAAAAGCGACATGACGGCGGTTTCCTTCTCGATATCCATCTGGTTCATTCCTTCGTCAAAAATAATAAATGGTCGCTGTTGGAGAAAGATGCGAGCCACAGCGAGCAATTGTTCCTGTCCTCCAGATAATGATGTGCCTTCTCCAAGGATCGTATCAAGTTGTTTGGGTAGTTGGCTGACAAAGTCTTCAATCCCCAATTTGCTGAGAACCTGCCAAATGTGCTCATCTGACGCCACCGGATTTACACCCAACAGCATATTTTCGCGGATCGAGAACTGTTGCAGAATGAAGGGTTGCTGTTGAATAATGCCAAATTGTCTGCCCAGTAAAATTGGATCATACTTTGTCAATGATTTTCCGTTCATTAACACCTCACCTTCAGTTGGATCATAGTGATGCATGGCCAGATGAGTAATAGTGGTCTTACCCGCCCCATTTCGGCCTAGCAGAGCCACCACTTTCCCCTTCTCAATCTTGAGGTTTACCCCGCTCAAAACTTCAGCTTTTTGAGACCCATCCTCAATTGCTTCTTGCCAATCTTTTAACTCAGAACTGTAGCGATATGAGGAAAACTTCGATAAAAACCCCTTGGTCTTACGAATAATGAAATCCAGATATGAACGTTCTTCAGCTGAAAGGTCTGGATACGAAAAATGAACTTGTTTAAACTCTAGTCTACCTAAGTCTGAAAAATCTGTGATTGGCTTGTCACTGCTGGTCAGGCGTGTCTTTAAGCTAAAAAAGAAGTTTAAGCGATCAAATTGCAAGTCAATTTCTCTCCAGTCACCCATGCTATTCAGGAGATGGCGAAAAATACTATTAAGTTGAAAGGTGTATGCTACCACCAAGGTAAAGGTTCCCAAGCTCAGTTCTCCCTGCAAAACCTGCCAGCCAACAAACAGATTTGCCCCTACTGTCAAACTATTGCTAATTGCCCACTCGTAAAAACGCAGACTCTGCTTAGCCGCCTCTCTAGTAAAACTGAGTTGGTCCCGCTCATGAGCAAACTGGCGATACTTCTGCAAAAATGCATCACTCGCCCCCAGCTCACGCAGCGTATAGAAATGCTCGCTAAGTGCCTGATCTACCCTCCAATATCGTTCACTATGCCGATCTTGCAAAGTGCTCAGGGCCATCTCCTGACGTCGGGAAGCTTCGCTGAGAAGGACCTGCAACAGAGTCGTCACCCCTACTAAAATTAGAAGCTGCCAGCTGACCGATCCCAAGAGAGGCAAAATTGCCAACAACGAAACGACATCTCCAATTCTCTCCCTCAAAAAAGTGAAAAAATTATAACTAATTCGCGAAGAGCCCAAGATATTGGAAAAAATGCGCTGGTTTCTACGATTGGCAAAAAATCCTGCGTCCAAATCTTGGAGTTTATCCCAAACCAATTTTTCTGTATCTAAACGCAAAATGGTCGATAAACGGTCAGTTATTCTATTGCGGAATTTGTCAAAAAATAATAACCTGACCAACTCAATCGTCGCAGGGATCAGAAGTAAGAGACCAAATACGAGCACTGGATCGAATTGAGCAAAGCGAAAAATGCTGGCAGACCGGCTCTGGAGCTGATCTATCTGCAACTTAGTAAAGTATGGTACCAAGGCGCTGAGCAACGAAAAAATCACCTCAAAACCCACTATGTTGAATACCATCATCCGGTGTTCAGTCAAGAGATTCAACAAAAAAAAGATTTTTCCCTGCAATGTCTCAGTCGCTAAAGTCGAGTCAGCTTTGGCCATGTCTTGTATTGTACGACCACCTAGTACACAAAAACACCACGGTTAGGTGGTGTTTTTGCGGTTGGTTCTATCTTTAGTAAAAGTCAGCAAAGTAAAGGCAATTTAATCTTCAGTATCAGCATCTACTACTGGCTGATCTTGATTTTGCATATGGCGATGCATCTCGTCAGTCCTGCCTTTAATCTCACCTTTCAGCTCGTGCATCTTGTCATCGGCCTTGTCAGCGAGGTTCTCCATTTTCTCTCTCGCTTCGTGTGCCTTATCCCTAACTGTATTGTGAAGTGTGCTCATATTTTTCTTTCTCTGTGTTGATAATTTGTTCTAGACTGCATCAACTTGTGATGCACCATGCTCATTCAGGATTTGAGTGATTGCTGTACGCTTACCTTCTCGATTAGGAACAGCCAGAAGGACTCCGCCTTCACGAATCGTCTGCTCGTAAATTGTCGCCCGCTCCTTTGGAATCCCCAGCCCAACTAAAGCACCTAGCAAACCACCTGCTGCGGCACCGGTGACAGCACCAGAAACAGTAGCTGCGGCAGCACCAGTCAATCCTAACGCGGCAACCAGTGGCCCGCCAATCAATAATCCACCCACCCCAGGAATCACAATTGCGCCAACTCCTATCAGTAAGCCTGCAATTCCTCCAATCACTCCGCCTGTAGTCGCGCCACTCACTGTTCCCTCTGCAATGTCAGACGCAGCATTCCCTCCCTTATCTGCCATCACTCGCTCTTCTCTAGTGACAATTGAAATGTCTCTCGGTTGGTAGCCAAAATCTTGAAGCGCGTTCAGCGCATCCTCAGCCTGACCACGATCTTCAAAAATTCCAATCACCATGTTGCGACGACCACTCATCATTGACGTATCTGTCATGATTGCCTCCTTTAAGTATTCTCTATGTTGGATGAGTATGCCCAACTGTAGTCACAGAAGAGTGAGAGCGCCGTAAGAAACAGGTAATAACGGCTGAGGTTAGAGGCTACTGGGGAAACTGTGCAGGTGCCACATCAAACTCCAAACTCTGGGGTTGGGCAGTTTGTGGAGATGTGGGAGCCTGTTGATACTGCTGGAGGATACTGTTGAAGTCCAGCTGTCCATTAGACCCGTTTAAGTGTTGCAATGACTCCATCGACTGCATATACGTATCCACGTAGGGTCGAATTACCGGCAAGATGAAGCGAGTAAAAAAAGCACCAATCACAAAAATAAAAATAAAGTACATGATAATGCCACCAAAGGCCCGAGCCATCCCCGCCAGGAAGTTGCGCCAAAAAATCTCAAAGGCCGAAACATCAAAAATGGTTTTACTTTTGGCAATCTCGTCTTGACTGTTTTCTACGGCGATCGGCATAAAAAAAGTATGACAGAAATTCTGAAGTTATCCAAGCGGGACAAAAAATTAGGCTTCGTTCAAGATCGCGAGTTCGGGAGCGAGGAACTTACCAGCTCGTTGGATTGGCATCCCATCTACTACAATTTCGCTCGCCTCAGCTTCGCCACAGAAATTAGGAGTAAGCATGCGGGTAACATCAACGTGGATATCACTTTTAACACCATTATCTACGGCGTTTGTCCTAGAAAAAGGCCAGCTTTTTCTGACTGCAACTGCTCAAGAAGATCTCAAAGGTTGGGAAAAAACTCGCCAAGTTGTCTATGATTTTGTAAATGGTCGGGCTAACTTAGCGCCTGGGACGATGCTACTCAGGGCTTTAGAGCTAGCGTACCTAGAGAATGAACTTCAGCCAGAGTTCTTTTTACTGACCGATGATGAGGCGATCCGGATAATGCCAGTACACTCACTGAGACCATTTGCTCATTTTTCCAGATCCAGGCTGAGGACGTCTGTGTCTGCTTTATGAGAAATAAAGGCTTCCAACAAATTCACCTTCCCATCCTAGGAGCAGAGTCTAGTGAGCAACACGTGCCAATGGCTCCACTGACCTGGATCATAGAAGTGTTTGTTCACCCCAAACACCTAGGGAAAGCGGAGGAAATTACTGAGCTGGTCAGTGAGACGATCAACGGCCTCAACGCTTCTGATAAAAGTCTTTGAAGAGCTGTTTTCCCTCACCCTTATCAACGTAGACTTTAATGTCTAAGTGCTGCTCAATGCTGGAGCCCATGACTTTTTTCTTCAGCAGTTCATCCACCTGAAATAAGCCTGCCGTGTGATTCATGCTGATGTCGATCTGAACAGGATAACTTTTACCAGCATGAATAATCACCTCGTCAATCGCTAAAGCGGAGACCGTGTGAATATCTAACTTTGACGGCTCGTACGGCAACCGAGATCTTCCTTTGCTCATATCGAGGGCGTCCGCGACCCTGACAATCCCCGCTTCCATCGTCAGTGGTTGACCATCGCTGCGGTGACTAATAATCGCGTGCAGCGTTTCGGAGATAACTACCGTACGCTCTTCAATCGGCATGAAGTCCAGTAACTCCCGAAGTAAGTTGTTGGTAATAAATAAACTAAACTCTTCATGACCTTTACGGTGGATAGACATACCCATGTCATGAAGCAAGCTCGCCAAAACCACTACTAACTCCGCGTGGTCAACAGAAAGTTTGTAGTTGCGGACGATGCCGGGAATTACTTTGTTCTCTATGAGCAAGCTAAAAATTTGGAGTGCATTTTTGGCCACGATCTGAAAGTGGGTAAAACCATGATCAGTAATCGACATCCGTTGGGCGGTCACACCCACCACTCGCCAGAGAGTTTTGATCTCTGTATTAGTATTTATAAGATCGACTACCTTCGTAGCCAGAGGGTTGTGATCTAGAGCTAGATCGAGCTGATACTTTTTCATGCCTCTTATTATAAGGGGGCTGTAACAGGGGTGATAAATATGTAGGAACTCTATCTTCAAACTGCTCAAATGCTACTACTTTGATGTATTTACTACTCTTTGTTTAAGGTGCGACTGAGATCTAGAATAGCCTTAGAAGCACCCCTATGGCTAGACCACCAGAAATTTTAATCTCTAAGGCTGATATCCAAGCTCGGGTAGCGGAACTCGCTCAACAGGTTCATCAAGACTTTCAAGAAGATATTGTGATTAAAAAGCTTGTCATCGTACCTGTTCTGGAAGGCGCTGCGACCTTTGCGGATGATCTATTAAGTGAATTAGAGGTATTAGGATCTGACGTGCGCCGAAAATCAATTCAAGTGGGCAGCTATGGAAATGAGAGAGAATCTAGCCGTCAACCAAAAGTTCTCACCCAATTTAATCAAGCTGAGTTCAAAGGCGCACATGCACTAGTTGTAGAAGATATTCTGGAAACCGGACACACTCTCACAGAAATCATTCGAGTCTTGACGGAAGTCGCCGGATTTACCGCTATAACTATTATGGTACTCCTTGCAAAAGAAGGAATGCAGGAAGTTGATGTCCCGGTAAAATATGTTGGATTCAGAATTGGTCAAGAATGGGTTTGGGGTTATGGAATTGATGACCAGCACTATGGTCGGAATAAAAGGATATCTGGTACTTCCCGCAAAATGACGTCGCTTAGAGACAGCCTAACAATCCTCTCTTCCATTACGATATCATTAGCTCATGGATACGCTACGAGGTTTGCTTAGAAAAGAGGGAAACCCTCCGATAGAATCAAAACTCTTCTTTGATGATGATCCTCTACAGTTTGAAGATCTTGTTGAAGCAGGTATTGCCAGGTTCCTTAATCAGTTCAGCCTACTAAAGGATCCAGAAAAGAAAGCATTCGCCGAATAATTAAAAACTGGCCAACCTTTCATCCAGCATTCTGATCTGATGAGCATTGCACTGGAACACCCTAAGCAGAGTACTATTATTTCTCATATCCTTTTCAGTAATGAGGTTCAAGCAGCAATAGCAGCATACCTTCCCGAAGGCACGACAGCGTATGAGGAATATCTTGCAATTCTTTCATTTGAGCTCCTTGAAGACTTGATAAGGGGATCTGTAAAAGAAAACAATACTTCTATCGCTATCATCTCCGATTTAAGCATCAACCCAATCACTGCCTGGTACATAGATACTGCTTATACAGATTTAGAGGAAACACTCCGTGGGCTTTCTCAAGTTCACTCAGCTAATCCAGCCAGAAAGAAAAAAATAGTCGATAGTTTAGCATTATTAGGAATTTTTTTCGGCAAGCTTGATAAAGACAATCCTCACGCCCGATACTACCAAGAACTGCTTGCGCCTCACCTCAGTGATACGGTTCCACAGCTGGTCAAAGAGTATATCCCACTACAAGACTCTGCCAACCTTACCAGCCCTCGTCTTCGAAATTTACAAGGCTACTGGCAACAGGCCTTTATTCTTAAGTGGGTAGCTGCTGCTCGCGTAGAGAATGACGGAATGGGCGCCCTATCAGCTGCTGATCGAGCACGAGCGAGTGCTAAACTACCCACTGATAATCGAGCCGCCGACACCCACACTGGGGCGAAAAAAAATGCAGCCTATCTCGAGGCTAGGTTGGGGAGTGCAGTTTCGGCCAGTGGCGTCGTTACAGAGCATGCGCAAGAAACCCATAAGCTTCGGCAGGCAGAAATAGCAGCCCAATTGCAGTTACAAGAATACACGCACCAGCTTATTCTTGCTTATAATCCCTCCCACAAAGGGTTAGTAGATGAGGCCGGCCGAGCAATTGGTAAATGGGCATATTTCAAACAAAAAAACCCCAAGTTCTTTGAGATTTTTGTACGGTTTGCACACCCGCTTGCTAAGCGGGGGCGACCTCCTGGAGATATAGAAACCACCATTGCTCAGACTGCAGTAACTTTACGCGCAGCTTTGAAACATGGGAAAGGAGACTTTGAGTTATCAGAAACAGAGCTCTTTGGGACTGACTTTCCTAATCTCTCCCCGCTAGAGCAAACTTCTCTTATTATCTTTACAGCATTGACTCTTGTAGAGAGCAGAGACCGGCCAAATCTGGCCGTAAACCTTATTAGCAATACACTACAAAGATTACTTGCTAATCATACTGATAAAGTTCCCAACTCTAAACCTCCCTTCGAAAAAGCGCCTCATTTTGATCTTGCTAAATACGAAAAAGCAGCCACAGAAGCAAAAACCACCAAAGTCAGAGAACTTAAACCTGAAGGAGGAGTTGTCACAGTGGTTGATCCCCTTATCACGAGTAAGCTAGCCCAGCTTTATGCTTTATCCAAAGACATACAAGCACTCACTGAGTTTAATCCTTCGAGGGGAGTAGAAATAGTCAAAACTGTTACAGGTTCAATTTCAAATCTTCTTATGCTTTATGCGGGTTTTATGACAGGCGTCTTGTCTTATCAATTTTTCGACTCTGAATCATCAGAGCCATATCAGTCAATAAAACTCATAGTAAGCATTTTCGCAACGGTAGCATATTTTGGTTTCAGGGAAGTTTTAGGGGGAGGAAAATTCTCAAGTATAAGAGGGCATGGGAGGAAAGCTGTCAGAGCAGAAACGAAACTAATTGAAATTCTAGGTGAGAATTTTATAGAAGCTATTCATAAAGTTTCAGAACTAAGGGAGAGTAAGCAAAGGCTTTCAAGGGCAGTTCTAATCGCTATGATGTTGACTGTATTTAGCCTTGGATTTGGATCTAAAGCTGTGAATGAACTAGATCTTTTCGGAGAAGAACCTGAGTCTTCTTTCGGGATTGGGAATGAAGGTCAAGTAGGTGCTCCTAGGATCCCCGAGTCAATTAATCCAGAGTCTCTTCGCGCTATTGAACCTAGGTACGAAGGTCAAATCCTCCAGCTACCTGAAGATTTTACTGGCAACCTAGATGGGATTGTGGGCTATCAACCAACAAGGTGGCAGACTCTTAATGGTTCTCTTTACCGTAGCGATCATGTGCTTCCATTCAGGAACACCGAAATTGTCAGTAATCTTGAAGAGCGAGACTACCAGCCACAACCCCAAGAACTTATATACCAACTCGGCTACTTAAATGGAAATCTTCCTATTTATCCGTGGGAAGGGTATGTCATTACTCGTATTATTCAAGTAGGCGGTGCTCAACCAGTACAAGGGAATATGGGCGAGATATCTTACGCGAGTGGAGATGCTCTTCCCACAGATATTATCGTTATCTCTGAAAAAATTTCGGACGCCATCAACCTAGACAGCCAAGGCCATGTCCAATTTTATCCTGGAGTCTTCCCTGGTTCTGAATACGACCCGTGGAATGATTGGGAGAGCAAGAAGGAAGTTTCTCTAACCGTTAATTATCAGCTAGAAGGCGATCATGACCTTCAGCAACTGCATCTTCAAATGATCCTTGATGCAGACCAACTTTTTCAAAGTTACCAAAATGGGAACATTGATCACGACACACTTAGAGGCATGTGGTCAAATCTAGCCACACGTTATGCAATCTCCTTCGCTGAGTATGTCGATACCCATCGCTACTACAGCCTACAATTTGACCCCTCAGGGGAAAACTCGGGTCTCTTTGGAACGCTAGAGTCTGTTGCTGATGCGCCCGAGGAGGGGTACTACTGTACTGTTGGAAATCTGACCTTCCAACAATTTATGGAAGGAATTGATATTAATGTCATAACTCAGTCAGGTGTTCATCTCCATAACTTTGATGGAGACCTTTACTCAAAAATAGGTCATATGGATAGCCGAATGCCGCTTCCCAATGGACAGGTCCTCGATACGGATATGACTCCGAGTAGGCCTATGCCAGGTGAAGATCTCAGCGTCTTGAATGAGCCATTTCAACTTGGAAGTGCCCGTAAGAGAGAAGTGCTTAAAAAAATACTCAATACTTTAGGAGTCGCATTAGCAGGAGCAACTCTGTACGTAGGCAGCAAAGAGATTAAGAAAAAATTGCGCAAGAAGACATTTGAAGAGAAACTCACCGGCACGCTTCCAAAAGATGAAAATGAAGCAGCAGGTATCCTTAGGGCACTCGAACATATTGTGGTCTACGTTACTGATACAGCCGATCAAAAAAGTTGGGAGAAGTTTGCTCCTGCAGGTGGTGGTCATCCTTACAAAGATAGAGCCGGCCTGTACGAAGCACTTGCTTCAGATGCACTTGGTGCACTTACCAATGATAGGTTAGAAGATTGGACAAACCTTCGTTCTTAT
The DNA here is from genome assembly GCA_964570365.1 of uncultured Pseudomonadales bacterium. Taxonomy (GTDB): domain Bacteria; phylum Patescibacteriota; class Microgenomatia; order UBA1400; family PJMF01; genus CAZMXT01. The sequence continues at coordinate 11,278 of CAZMXT010000010.1, forward strand.
CTGACAGGAGAAATCGAGGTACTGAATAAAAAACCAAAACCTATTTATGAAGAACTTCACAAAGTAGAATACAAAAAATTACATGCGTATCCGATTACTGTGCGGAAACAAATCAGAGATGGGTTAAAGATGGTGCGGAGACATTTAGTGGTGGAAGCTAGAAAAAGGGAAGATGCACTTGCCCAAGAGCAAAAAAATCTAGAGTCACTTATTCTAGCTTTAAATACTCAGCAAGAGGGAGTTGATCAAAAAATAGAGGAATTTCGCGATCATCAAGGTCCTGCTTTAATACAGCTCAAAAATGACTACTGGAGGTTGCAAATAAAAGTAGATCTATTACAAAAAGAGATTGCTCTATGTGAAAAAAAGATGAGCAGTCTCAATAATGTAGGAATTCTTTCAAGAGCCTTAGAAATAATCCTCCAAGAAACGCGCTGAGAAGTTACTACTTCTCAGCCGACGGACACGCAGCAAACTCACAGTTCGGGCCAGTTCGACCGACAGCACTACCATCGGGGCAAATTTTTGCTTCTAGAGTACACGCCACCTCTTGATTTAGAGGAGGAGGATTTTGACCCATCCTTCTCCTTAGGATACCTGGAGACTCAGTTCCAATCATAAAGCCGAGCAACAACAAAACTCCAATAATGATGAACCAACGTTGGGTCTTCGCATCAATGATTTGACTTGTCATACTTCAATTATAAGCTATTTTTAATCTTTTCTGCATATCCAACTCTCGACCTGTACACTGTACCGATTAAGTGGTGCTTTTCGTTTTAGAACCTAGGACGGCAAACGTTCTTCTGGCGAGATTGTGCATGTTGAATAAGACACGATACTTTCCGGAAAACGGGAAGGAGGCATGAGGGTTGGACAAAGTACGATGATATGATCAAAAAGATATGACGTTACCACTAGAAATAGTTGATATTGTTAACAAACAAAACCAAGTCATTGGTCGAGTCCCAAAGGAAGAAGCTCACCAAAAGGGCTTGCTTCATCGATGTATCATTTCTCAAGTGATTGATTCTCAAGGCAGCTGGACTTTAGTCAAGCAAGCCAGCGACCGCCAAGATCCGGGTCAACTTGTCTCTCCAGTTGGGGGCCACATCCAGGCTGGGGAAGCTGAAGAGGATGCTTTAGCTCGTGAAACCATGGAAGAGCTTGGCCTGATTGTGGAAAAATGTAAATTCGTTGGCCGCGCAATTTTTAATCGCGAAGTGATTGGGCGGAAAGAAAATCACTACTTTATCTTTTACGAGATGTACACAGATCTTGAGCCGTCACTGAATCATGAGTCAGTCGAGTATGAAAAGTTCTCCCCCGCCCAACTTAGAGTAGAGTTGTTCACTCAACCACAAAAGTTTGGGGATGCCTTTACGTTTGGAGTGAAAATGATGTATCCGTACTTACTAGAGAGAAAAAAATGACCCGAGACTTTGAGCACCGGATCTCAATTGTAATTAATGATCCTAAACCATTAGGTTTTCCGAGTCTTTACTGGCTTTGCTCTCTTTGGAAAAGGCACCTCGTCAGCAGTCAGCCGAATTAACTTGCTCAGCCACTCGCCATCTTCACACTTGTCTCCAGAAATCGCGAAGTAGGGCTTAGCTCCAGGGTAGGGAGACTTCTCAGGTGGGCTGTCCGCAAATGTGCGACCCGCTTCTGTTGGCTTCACAAATAATTCTTCATCGCAGACCAACGCCACTACCTTATCGTTACAGTAAATGGCATACTCACCAAACATTTTGCGGCAACGAACTGCCCCTGCCCCGTGCATTTGATCGGTTAAAAAATCAACAGTACTTTGTTTTGTGGCCATAGATAAATATAGCAAACTTCTCTAAATCTGTGCTACCTTCAACTTAATTTTTCGGGGTGTAATTGCGATCAAGAAGAGAGTAATACACGCACAGGCTATCCCCAGAATGGTAAAGCTCTGCTTGTTTCCAAACGTATCCGCAGACAAACCAGCCAAGATAGGCCCCATTACCCAACCAGCATTATAGAAAAAATCAGATAAAGTATGAATTTCTTTTCCCAGTGGCTCCGTCTCGGAGATGTAGTCTGCATAGGCACCATTAATTGAGGGCAACGCTAGAGAAATGAATGACGCTGCCAAGAAAATAACTACCAGCATCAGGATGGGGTGACCTACAAACGATAAAGTACTAATAATCAACATCCCAATCAAAAAAGAAAAAAGGGCGGTTCTTTTCTTGCCAAAGCGGCTGGAAATCGGCCCGACAAACCAGCCAAAAAGTAACGGTGGCAACAAATATGCCACAAAAAATAAACCACTCAATTCTCCAAATAAATCTGGATCTTCCGCGACTAAGGGGCCGATCGTCCAGAAAAAAGCGTCACTAATAAAGATCAGCAAAGTTAAAAGTAGAACTGGCCGCAACTGCTTGCCAATTTTTCGCCAAATCAGAAACTCTTCGATAAAACCCTTTGGCGTATGACGATGATGAGGGCTTTCATAAGCTTTCTGATGAGGTTGTTGGGCCATCAGCACCAGGTAGAACAAGAAGGCTATTCCCAGCACCACTCCTGACAAGATAAAAGGCAAAGCAGTGACCACTCCTCCGACCACTAATCCGGCAATTAGCGGAGCACTCAAACACCCCAATGCTCGAAAGATATTCATTACCCCAAATGAAGATGCTCGCTCAGTAGCAGAAGCAGTTTTGCAAACAAAATTTGAGTTGCCAAAATTATGAAGATCCCAGTAAAAGCCCCAGACTGCCATAGCTAAGATGTACGTCGATAAGATGTTTGCTCCATATAAGAAGATCATAAAAACAAACGAGAGAAGAAACATCGCTAGGTAGAGACGACGAAAGCTCGGTTTCTTGACAAACTTGCTCAGAAACAGATCAAAAATAGCCCCAGCTATTGAGGAAGTACCGATAATCACGCCCATCTCTGTTTTGCTAAAACCTTGTTCAGTGATCTTCAGTGGCAAAATATAGGTCAGAATCCCATCAAAGATCGACCAGAAGAAAATCATCAGGGAAACTGTGTAGAGCGGAGTATTTCTAAACCCAAACTTTTTCGCATGGCCAAAGACATGATTGAGCGAGTGCATCGTTTTAGGATATCAATTCTGGGAGAAAGTTCCTAGATGTTAGGGGAAATTGCCCTCAGTTGGGGCTTCAGATTCTCCTCTGAGAGTCCTTGAATGAGAGTTTCCCCATAATATAGTCTGCTGTTTCTTGCTGCTCAGGTCTAGAAAAAATTTTGTCTTTTGGCCCTTGCTCAACTATCTCTCCCCAGGTTGGATCACCTTTCTTGGTCGCATCTTGGCGGATATTTAAGAAAGCGACAAAGTCTGCGATACGCTTAGCCTGTTGCATATTGTGGGTGACTATCACAATAGTAACTCCATTCTCACTCAATTCACGAATAGTTTTCTCGACAGCTGCAATTGCAATTGGATCGAGACTCGACGTCGACTCATCCATGAGTAGAACCGCCGGCCTGAGCGCCAAGCAACGTGCAATACACAAACGTTGTTGTTGACCGCCCGAAAGCTTGGTAGCTCTCCGATCCAAATCACTTCTTAGCTCATCCCAAAGAGCAACCTTTCTTAAGCTTTCTTCAACCAGTTCTTCAAGCGCTCTTTTATTGTTGACCCCCTGCAGTCTGGGGCCAAACGCGACATTATCAAAAATGCTTTTAGGAAAAGGTGTGGGTGTTTGCAAAACCATCCCCATTTCTGCTCGCAGCACCAGCTCATTTATCCGCATACCTGCACCATACACCGTCTGACCGTTAAAAGTAATTTCACCCGTTACCTTGGCTGGGGGAGGTAGATCAGTAAATCTGTTAAGCGATCTTAAAAAGGTCGTTTTTCCACATCCAGAAGGGCCAATGAGGGCGGTGACCTTTCCCCGAGGAATCTCTAGGGTTGCTCCGCGGATGACGACCTTGTTTTTGGCAGGATACGAAATCGTAAGATCTCGAATTGAGAGTATGTAATTAGTAAGAAGTTCTGGACTGGGAAGAGCATCTGGGACTGTTTGATCGGACAATGATTTTCCAGTATCGCCTTGCTCTCTTCTGAAAAGAGGAGGAAGGTTCTGAAGAAATTGAGGCTCTTCCTCTGATTGGGGTATGCTCTCTTTGTGTCAACTCATGATTCATAAGATATCATTAAATACTACTTAAATCTAGAATCCTGAGCCAACGCAAGTTTTTCCCATTGGTCTAAAGTCTTACCCAACTGATCTTTAGGTGAAAACAGACCTTTTCGAAAATTTTTATGAATCTCTTGATTTAGTTTCAATGAACAAAGAGACCAATCAATCAACGGGTCTGTAAATTGGATCGTGGTTTCACCTTCCCCATTCCACAGACCTGTCTGAAAGTATTGAATATGGGAGTTTTCTAGAGCCACAATACCGTGAGCAAAACCAAAGGGAATAAAAATAATTTCCTCATATGGCTGATTTGGATCATAACTGAGTTCATACGCAACTGCATGTCCAAAAGTGGGAGAACCTAAACGAACATCAAGCACCACATCAATAATTTTCCCTTTTAGTACTCGAAGTAACTTATCTATATTAGGGCGACACTGAGTATGGAGACCTCGTATAACTCCCTTACTTGAAGAACTCTCATTAAGTTGAGTGAACTGCTTACCCTTTAGTTTTTCTAGTTGAGGGTGAGTTGTAAGAATATCTGTACGAAATACTTCAAGAAAATATCCTCTCTTATCCATAAACCGTTCTAAACGGAGAATTTTTATGTCAGGAATTGCTAAATGGCTAATATTGATAATTTTCATAGAGATTTTTTCTAGTATTTAGAAGCAGTTACATATTTATACTTTAAAGACCACAAAATTTCTTGAGCTGATTCCAGTAATAACTGATACACATTGTAGCTAGAATGACCATACTCCCTTTCTCGATGCTTGACTGGCTGTTCAGCAAAAATGGCACCCTGCTTCTCTATTTTCAGAATTAGCTCTGAGATAATAGTTGCCCTTTGTGTTTCCCACTGAATATGCTGCACATACTTTGTTCTTAAAAGTCGGAAATCGCAGTGAATATCTCTAATTGGAGCATGAATGAGTAACTGATGAAGTTTTTGAAAAACGTTTCCAAAAAATTGTCTCTGCCATGCATCATGTCGAGCTGTTTTGTATCCATTTACAAGATCTGCATTTGTTTGCTGCTGCTTACTCATTAATTTTAGCAGATCTCTCATCTCATACTGCCCATCCCCATCAGTGTAGAACACCCACTCATTTTTGGCAGCCTGAAATCCATACTTAATTACGCCATACCCTTCAGTATTATCTGATTTATTAATGACACGAAGTGTAGAAAACTTTTTCTTCACCTCGAGAATTTTGGACCAGGTATCGTCATAAGAAGATCCCCCATGAATAGCTATTACTTCCAGCTTGTTGGCAACTATTTGGCCGTATTTATAGGCTGAGGATATCACACGCTCGACTGTGTCTGCATCATTATAAAAAGGGAAAAAAATAGTTAAGGAGGGCAGTTTGTAGATCATACTCAGTGTAATATAACCCTAATTCTATTCTAGAGAAGGAGGATCTAAGTTAAGAGCTATAATAACTCACTGACGTTTACTCGCGAATTAGAGAAGCAAAGCTCCGCTGGTTCAGCGGAACAAAGGAGGAGATTTAGGTACTTTCGCACCACCAACCCTCTGATAGTTTTACTATTCACCGTATTACTGATCAGGAAAGAGTACTTGAGATCACTTCCCCCTCTTTTCAGTCGCTGTAAGAACAGTATATTCTGCCATAATTAACAACCTATGACTGTAAAACCAATTCTATTTAATGACTTCCAAGCTGAGTATAAAGAACTAAAAAAAGAGATTCTCACTGCTATCGAGCGAGTATTCAGTTCTGGGTGTTATTTACTTGGCCCGGAGACAGTTGCTTTCGAGCAAGAACTCGCCTCCATACTCGGCTTTAAGTATGTAGTAGCAGTGGCAAATGGGACAGAGGCAATCGCAATTGCCTTACTGGCAGCAGGAATTAAGCCTGGTGACGAGGTCATTATTCCCGCCCTCACAGCATATCCAACGGTTATTGGAATAGAGATGGCTGGAGCAGTTCCTGTTGTTTGCGATGTGGAAGCGGATACAGGACTACTTGACCCCAACCTCTTACATAAACGTATTACCCGAAAAACTAAAGTCATTATGCCCGTACACCTGTACGGGCAAGTTTGTAATATGAGTGAGATTTCTGCAGTTGCAACAGCACACGATCTGCAAATTATAGAAGATAACGCTCAAGTCATTTTTGCAAAACACCAAGAAGAAGTTGCTGGGTCTTGGAGTCGTATCTGTGCCACTTCTTTTTATCCCTCCAAAAATTTAGGTGCCTATGGTGATGCTGGAGCTGTGATTACAAATGATAGTAAATTTTACGAACAAGCAAAAAGATTACGTCAATGTGGTCAATCAAGCCGATACGTTCATGAGGAATTTGGATTTAATAGTCGGATAGATGAACTCCAAGCAGCTATCTTGAGAGTAAAGATTCCTCACGTCGATAGCTGGATCAAACGGCGTCGCCAGATTGCCAGTTATTACCATCGGCATATTTTGGTTGGAAAAGCGCTAAGTGAATATGCAGGTAACTTTCATACTTACCACTTATTTGTTACGCGCCTTCGCAACCGTCCCAAATTTTTGGCACACTGTGAACGACATCAACTTCCGACGTTAATCCATTACCCCCGGACAGTCTACCAGCAGCCAGCTTTTCAAAAAGGACGTTTCCAGGCTTGCCCTAACGCAGAAATGTTGGTCAATCAGATTGTTAGCTTGCCAATTCACCCATACTTGAGTGATTCACAGGTAGAAAAAATCTGCCGAATTGTAAATAGTTATAATGAGTAGCGCTCTAGTGAGAATCGGAAGATGTCCGATTTACAGCAACCTCACCCTATCCCCACTGCCAATTGATTTCACTCTCACGCACGAGTAGGTTTTTATACCCAACTTTTCTATCCGTTCTAGCCCCCCTTGAAACACCTTATCAAACAAAACCGCGAAGCCGACAACCTTTACTCCTTTTTCTAATAATCCCTCGATAATTCGCACTCCAGTCTCTCCCCTCGCACAGACATCATCGATCAAAAGCACCCGATCACCCTTCCGAACAAACGCAAATGTCAGTCCCACCATAAAGTCAGAACCATCACTTGATTGAGTAAAAGAACGAACTTCTTTCCGATAAATTTCCTTCCAAGTCACAGGGATTTGACTACCCTTTCTGGAGTTGTGCAGGCGCACTGTATCCCCTAATTCTAGAGCGACAGCAGCCGCAATGAAGTGAGCAGAGTTCGGAATGGCGTGAACAATCTCAGCGCCAAGATCTTTGAACTCATTGGCGATGAGTCGTGCGCCAGCCGCCAGAACTACGGGGTTAATTCGAAGATTAAAAGAAGGAGCTGAAAGATAGCCTCTTTCTTGATCGATCACCCGCACATCTTTGACAAAGGCGTCACGCAGAAATTTTTGATCTTCAACTAAGCTCATAGGCACAGGGTAACGGAGTGGACAGTATGTGTCAAACCTCAGACTTGCACAACTTCATAGGGTGCTATGTATCGAGGCTGTGGGTGATCTTTGATCGGGTGTTTACCACCAAAACAATGTCGACAGAGATCCGCCTCTTCTCTTTCCAAAGCTCCATTGACTGCGCCACGATCTAAGTACGTGACTGAGTCTACTCCGAGCTCTTCTGCCACTAACCCTTCAATCTTGGCTAACCATATAAAATATTCGTCTATATCCTCCCAGTCTGGCCGCTCTTGAATTAATCGATATACTAAGAGTTCTTCTGGGCTGGGTAAATCTATTCCAAGATTACAAATATCAATGACTGGCTCTGAGCCCAGAACTAGATGGATCTCTGCAGGATTGTGCTGTCTGATTTTTCTTACTAGCACGCCAACAGATGTCCCCCGTACCACTGAGTCATCACACAACAGAAGTTTTTTTCCATTAATGACTTCCCCATCTATCACATGCTTGGTATTTACTACCTGAGCTCTATTCTCCGGTGTGTTCTGTATAAACGAACGTTCCGCACTTGCTAATGTAATTGCCTCAATATTTGCCATTTGTAAGACATCTGAAACCCCGACCGACATTTGTTTACCCGAGTTGAGGATCGGAATGACTAAATCAATATCAATGTTTTTTGCTAAGAATCGCATTGCAACTGCCCTCCCTAAAGCTTGCCGCAGTTCTTTAATTCTTTTTTTCTCCAGGATGCTATTAATTTTGGCAAAATAGACGATTTCTAAAGCACAGAAATTCGCTCCCCCACTCATTTCAGCATATCGGGTTGACTTCATTGTTCCATCATCTGCAAGCCTCACTATCTCTCCTGGCTCTACTTCGCGAATATACTCTACTCCCATCTCATCCAGAGCCACACTTTCTGACGCTACCACCCAAGTCTGACCTTTCTTCCCAAGACATAAAGGATGAATTCCCCAAGGGTCACGAATGGCATAGATGACATTTTCCTCAGTCATGCAGGCTAAGGAAAAAGCACCCTGAAAATGTGGGAGAGTTGCCATAAAGGTATGCTCCCAAGATGTATGACATTGGCGGTTCTGCATCAGCAGCTGTGTCATCACTCTAGAATCACTGGCATCCCCAGGCAGAGGCTGGAGAAGCATTAGTCGTAAGCGATCAACAACTTCAGTAGGAATATTTCCATTATGTGCTAGTCCAAGCGTTAGTTCGTCTTTTGTCAGCAAAAAGGGCTGAGCATTTTCCAGCGACCCTCCACCGCTGGTTGCATACCGATTCTGACCCAGCCGCAGAAAAGCATCCACATCAACATTCTGCAGGCTTTGAACTGGCAAAGGAACTTCACTAGACTTTTGAGCTCTATCAAGCTGAGTTCCGCTATTAGAAACTGTAACTAATCCAAAGCTATCCATACCCCTGTTACGAATTCCCCACCACCCAGCTGCAAAGCACTCCCAATCTAAGTCTGGTCCAACACTAGCGATCACTCCACAATGTTCTGTAAGTATTTCGCTCATATTTATTAGACATGGCCAAAAATGAAAATAAAAAAGACCCTTTGCGAGTCCTGTACTTAGAATAGAGAGAAAGAAAAGGAAGTACAAGCAGGAGAAAAAGTACTGCTGGGGTATTCGGCAAGAAAGCGCTGGTACTGACCTGCCAGAAGAGTTCGAGGGGAGCGTGGAAGAGGTGCTTCTGCAAAATTCTACGCCAACCATTTAGAAACTGTGTCTACAAAAAGGAGTGTTTCACAAGCCTGAGGATTTTCTTGCGCATTGAAGTTCATAGAGTTTTATCTGTGTCATGCTTCTCTCGTCTTACTAACCACAAAAACGGAATCGCAATTACCTGGATCACTCCCCCAGCGATAAATGACTGGGCATAACTATTCGTATCAGCTACTCTACCTAATACCGGCTGAATTACCGCCCCACCAGATGACCCAACCAGTGAATCAAAGGACAGGAGCGTGGCTCGGTTTTTTGAAGGCACTAGACCGTTCACAAAGGCCTGGCGAACCGGTAGGAAAATGGCAGAAACCAATCCCCAAAGAGAAAGTAAACCTATCGCCACCCCAAACTTTGTGGTGAATCCCAGCAAGACCAGCAACCCCGCAGTCAGGAATCCCGTCAGAATTAAAATCGAGCTACGCAATCGGAATAGTTTACTAACCTGAGGCACAAGCACCCCGCCTAAGATCTGTGACCCCGCCACAATCGCTGCCGCCAACCCGGCAACACCATAGGCGCTCTCATCTCCGTAGAGTTGAAGTAAATATGGCTGCATGGCGTAAAAGGCGTAAAAGCCCACACCAGAGACAAATGGTCCAGCTAAGATCAGCCAGCGGAGTGTTGGGGTTTTCCAACCCAGCTCAAAGGAGTTTATAAAGAGTACTCTGACATCTTTTACGAGGCTCTTCCCTCTACTGGGCATGAAGCCCCAATCATGCATACCTACAAAAGCGACCACAAACGTCAGGATCAAGAGAACTGCGCGTAACAAATACGGAACATAGAGACCAGTGGCTTGAGCAATGAAGCCTCCCCCCACTGCCCCGATCAACATTGCTGCTCCACCCACCATCTGACCTCGTGCAAATACAGATTCCAGTGATCCTTTAAACCCCGCGAATTCAAGCGAGTCGACCAACCAGGCCTCAGTAGCGCCAGAGAAAAAGGTAAATCCCAAACCAAGGAAGATAGAAGAAATTGCCCAAATACCCAACGGGGCATGAATCCACCAAGCTCCGAGGTACATCAGCGTCGAGAGTGATAATGTAATTGTGCCGAGGAGGTAAGAAGCACGCCTCCCCCTTATGTCTGCCACCATACCAGTCGGCACCTCAAAGATGACTTGGCCAACGGTAAAAAAAGCATTGGTAATAAACGCTTGGGTGTTGGAGAGGCCAGCATCCAGCAAGAAAATGGTATTAATTCCCCAGATCATGGAAGCAGAAAGAGTGCTTAGGAGCGTCAGCAGAAGGTAAAGGCGTTGGATTTTTTGAGAGGTGGGTTTCACAGATCTCATTATAAAATTCTTATCTTGATGGATGTAATGCATAGTTTTGGAGTAAAACTCCATACATTAAAAATTTTTCAGCTTTTTCCATAGTCAATTCATGTGGCTGTAACAGCTTAACCTCTTGAGCAATTTTTTGTATGTATCCCTTAGGATGCACTGATAATGGCAACGCCCAACGCTTGGCTTATAACAAGAATTTTTCAGCCGCCACCAATGAGTCGCGTTGTCTTAAACTTGCGACACGAAATAAATCGTTAGATAAAGAACCAATTAACAGCTTTGTGTCATTCATAGAATTGCTTTTTGATAGCTTCACTTTGGATTTCGTTCTTCGTATTATTATCTCGAGGACGAATATTAATAAATGAGTTGTAATCGATTTCGTTTGTCTCTAAGTAGATTTCTCCACCCCAAAGCTGACTTTGCTTAGACCCCTCCTGCAAAAGCAGCTGCTCACCCTCAAAGTGGCGATCCATACCAGCCGAACAAAGTTTTTTTTCTATTTCAATAACTGTTTTAATATAAAATTCAAATTGAGCCTTTAACTGCTCAATTTCTTCAAGTGTAAAAGGCTCAGATTTAGTAATAATCATTACGCTGATGATACCAAAAAAAATTGAAGTTAGTAGTCAACTAGTAAGATCATGCAGACCTAACGTACCAGCTTCACAATATCCACGCCCAGCTCCTTTGCCACCTCAATGGCTTCTACCTCATTCAGTAATGCTCTAATCCGTTCGTCGTGCATTTTTTTGCTGACTTCGAAGTGGTATCGATGTCTCATTGTTTTTAACCATGTTTTTGCGCATTTACATATAAAAGTGTTTGGAGCTTTGATATCTTCTTGTTTTTAATAGCGGCAATTATTTTTCTATAGCTCTCTGGCGCGAATGCATCGAGTTTATCCGCGTCAAATAACAGCTTCCCCTCAATGGTCATTTGTCGTTTCGTGAAAAAGTTATGCTGGGTAATAGCATCAAGTTCCGCTTCCATAACTCTAGTAAACAGTCGTTCGAGTGGTAAACCATGTCCAATGCCCCACTCACGCAAACATTTGATTTTGTCTAAAATAGCCTGACGTTCTAAGTCCATATCGCAAAGCATCATACTTTTACAGCTCAAGAAAATCAACTATTATAGGATTTGGCAGGTCCGGAAGGAATCGAACCTTCGTCAAGGGTTTTGGAGACCCCTATTCTACCGCTGAACTACGGACCTATGTACTTCTTTCTGGTGCTCTGTCAACTACTCTACAACCGCCAGCTGCGCTTCCGAGCTCCGCTCGCATACTCTCTCATCCCAGCTCAGCTCGAGCTTCCGAAGTCTGTTGCATTTTAGCATAGCTTGGGTCTTCCATAGTGTGTTGCGTAGCCTCTGCTCCACCCTTGCACTACCCCCAAAATAACTCACTCAAACAAATCCGGCCCTCCCCAACAGACCTCACCAACTAGACCAACTTCCCAACCGCACCATCTCTGCACCCCCAGCTTTACCTTCTCCCCCAAACGCGCTACGCTAGTATTATGCCCAACTTGCTCGATCCTGTTCTCGCCCAAACCCTTGAAAATGACCGTCAGCGTCTTGCCAAGACAGAAATCCCAATTATTACGGTCTGTGGCACATTCCGGGAAGACCTAAAGCGCCTCTACGGCTTTGCCAATAATAATGATCTCCCAGATACCATCTTCTCCCGAGCTCACTTCTCAATGGCTATTGCAGTAGCTCGTAAAATTTGGGGTACAGAGCTTGATCCAGCCAAAACCTGGTTTGCTGATCCCACTAACTACGTTACTCCAGATCAATGGAAGAAAGTCCTGCTCACCGAGAATATTGGCAAAACCTTGGCCCGCCAACCGCTCCTCAAGTCCCTCAAGGACTTAGTCGATAAGTTTGGCCGGAGTAAAATGCCGATCCTCGATAGCATCACCCCTCCTCTGCTTCACTTGACCGAGGCCGTCACTAAACCCATCCTCTGTTTTCATATTGCCGCCGGCAACATCTTGGCTACTCAGGGCAAGCAAGTGATCCAGGTTGTGACTGACCCTCACGTTCGCGATGAGTACGTACTTCAGGCGGCCCGCCCAAACATCCTTTTTGCGGTCTTTGACGAGCCTACTTGGCTCGAGTTTATGGAAGTTGCTGCCATTCACCATATTGCCGTGGATCCGCAACGAGTGATTGTGACTGGCCCCCCAATTGACGAGCGAATTACTCAGGCGAGAAGGAAAAAAGCGGCCTGGCGTAGCGGCCCACTCAATCTCTGTTTGGCTACTGGTGGTCTGGGCACCAATAAATACGAAATCCGCAAGATATTGCTCCAGCTTCTCCCTAAGCTCCGTCAGCAACCCTCTCCGTATAACTTGGCTGTCTACGCTGGCACTCAGGCAGACGTTGCTCAGATGGTGCGAGAACTGGCCCGCCAGGAACACGTCCATATTGGCGAGACCAATGACATGAAATCCAAGCTCCGCCTGATCTATCATCCTCAGATTCTGGATGCCAATGAAATGCTGATTCATCACGCGTTTCCCTGGGCGGATGGCTTTATCACCAAGCCTTCTGGAGATATGGCGTATGATGCCGTCGCAGCGGGCTGTTTTTTGCTGACCCTGAGCGAATGGGGTATCTGGGAAGAAAGAATTCGGGAAATTTTTGAACAAAAAGAGATATCTCGAGCTGCCGAGGTCGATCACTTCGTTGAGCAGCTCGGAGTCTTGCAAGCGTCGTATCAGGGAAGCAGCTGGGTAGAACACGCCATGAATCATGCCCACTCGATTGAAAAGTCTTTCCTGAATGGCACAGACAACATTATAGATGTGGCAAAACACAGCCCTAAATTATTTGGGTCCAGCCGGTAAACTTCGACGTCGGGAGTTTTTCGAAAGTACGGAATATAGACAGCGTAGATTCAGATCAAGGAGAACTTTACTTTAATTTCTTGGACAAGGTGTGACTGGTGTGTTTTCGACAAACACTACAGTACTTCATCAGCGGAAAAGTCGCTTCATTTTTAGTCTGTTTCTTGAGTTGATCGTTGTTTTTGTTGTACTCGGTAATGTAACCAAATGCGTTGCACTCACTGCACTTCAATCCAGCTGACTGTCGAGGACCTTTTTTCTTTTTTGCCATATGACCTTCCAATTTCGCAGAGGTGTAGTATACACACTCTCTTAAAATTCTGCTAGATGATATCTTGAGTGTGCCAGGTGTAGGATTCGAACCTACGAAGGCGTGAGCCAACAGATTTACAGTCTGCCCTCGTTGACCGCTTGAGTAACCTGGCATTCGTATCAACTAGGAAACGAGGATGCAGTATATCAAAGATCTAGAGTATCTGCATGAGGTCGTTGAGCAGTAACCCACAATCTCCGGATCAAAAGAGCCTCAACAACTAGCAATAGGATGACTCCGCTTTGGAGGAAGATCAGTTGGAGAAACCAAAATTGCGGTGGGTAAGCCTGGATAAGCGTCGATTCAGCCGGAAAGCTATAATTCCCCTGCGGAAATAATACTTGGTGAAAAGCTTCAAAAAAGACCCGAAAGAATACGGCGCTTACAATTGTTAGTACAATCAACGACTGGGCGGTAAAAATAAGCTCTTTCCCAGAGAGCTGTATTCTCCACTTTCTGTTCTTCAGATTCCAGGAAAAAAGAATGATCAAAGAAGCGAAAATCATACATGCGAAACCAATAAAAACCCGATGAACGTCAAGCAAGTGCTGCAACTCCAGCTTCGTAAAAAGATCGGAACTCTGCTGACCCCTGAGAATGATCCCGATGCTCTCTTTGTTTATCATTGGTTGATCAATTTTTAAGTCATTAATTGGATATAAAAGGTACGCTAAATATTGAACCGCCTCTAAAACCCAAAACTGAAGTAAAAAAATAACCGTCAGAGCATAGTTCAGAATAACCAAAGGAATGACGAAAAAAAACTTCTGCATAATACGAATTCCTAGAAAGACTGGTAAAATAGTACAAGCTTTCCCAGAGCATACGCCTTCTTAGCTCAGTTGGTTAGAGCGGCTGTTTTGTAAACAGCAGGTCTAGGGTTCGAATCCCTAAGAAGGCTCAATATTAGTAATGACTGCATTACCCAATACATGAAGGACTAAGATGATCAAAGGCAGCGAAGCAAGTGACTTAGAACCTCAACCTCCTCGAGGAGCGAGCGATTAAGTGAAAATATTAGGGCATATAGGATGCAAATTGACTTCTCTAATGTTGAAGAGTTCTTAGCTCGATATGCTCTATATTCTTTCTTAAAAAATCCAGCTGACGTAAATAAAATTACTACTATTTTTGGAATAGATCGAGAAGAAGTTGGTAAAGTTTTAAATCAGGCTGTTCAGCTTGGATTTCTAGTAAGACCTACGTATGAAGAGGGTGTTTCACAAGGATGGTTTTATGCCTGGGGATACCTTTATGCTTCAAGCTTGTTTCTCACAGAAGAAAAGCCTACAGCAACGTCACTCTTTAACAGCACCGATATGAATATCATTATCGAGGCACAGCCTTTTCTGGCAGATCTTGGAAATAAAACAAACAAAATGCGTAAATTCTTTACACCTGAGCAGCTAAGATGTGTAGGAAACAGATTCTAGTAATCTGCGAGAGGTATAACTTTAAACTTCTTCGACTTACCCCGATGTTTGGTATTATCAGTCACAAGGGTGGCGCTTTCCTGTTGAGCTAAAGCTAAAAAGCTTGCGTCATAATAGGTAACTGCTAGCTCCATTGCGATCTTGTAGGTTTGAAGAGCGAGTTCTTCAGATTCTGGAATAAACGTTATAGGCAGCTGATATATAGTCTCAAAAACTTCTCCAGCCTTGGATAGCTCTAACCTCTTTTTTAAGAGCGCATTGCCAATTTCATACTTTGATAATTCCGGAGCCAGCAGCTTGATTGAACCAGCTTGAGCAGCCAACAAGAGCTTATCAGCTTGACCTATTAACTCCTCGCCCTGCTGATGTATCCACTTTACTGTTACCGAACTATCTACAACTATTGGTTTCATTATCGGAGAGCCTCCCTATCCTCCATGATAAATTGAGAGAGATTCACATCACCTTTAAAGCTACGAACTCGTTTAATCTGCTTCCACAACTTCTCCCAATCGACATCAACTTGATGTTGGTGTGGGCGAATAACAATTTCATCAGGCTTTACTAGAGAAATAGTAATAGGAGATAAAGGACCAATCCAGTTAATAGATTTTCTAATTGAGTCAGGAATTGTAAGTTGCCCTCTATTACGAATAATGCTGACTGTTTTCATATTTTCAGATTATCAGAAAATCAGAAAATCAGAAGATGTCAATTGCTACCCTAAAACTATTTTTTCTGTTTTTTCAGGAGGTTTTTGGAAACAATTACAGACAGACACTGTGAAAATATTCTTATGTGTTTGCTTTCGCGAATGATCTCAAACAATCAGGTAACCGTTTTGGAACGGTCTCTAAAGTGAGGAGCCCTTGTCGGGATTCGAACCCGATACCTCATTCTTACCAAGAATGCGCTCTACCAATTGAGCTACAAGGGCGCGACGCACTACTCGCACGAATACTAACAACTCCGCCAACCAGCGAGGATCGATTGTAGCACATTAAGGCAGCAGAGAAAGCTTCATGACCTCGAGTGTCTATGACTTCTTAAAAACCCCGCACGAGTTTAGCTTCCCCTGAAACGAAACGTGGGTAAGGCGTCTAACTACCCACAGGTAGCTAAAACAGCCCATGTCCCAAAGAGGAAATATTGAGGAAAATTGCCTCTCGCGCAGGATTTTTAAGGAGCCAAGTTACTCACCCACTCTTTTACCTTCTGACCATACTTCTCATGATCGATCACATACTTTAGATGGGCATGGAAGTAGTTTTCAGGATCACCCGTGGTCATCCATTCGCCTTGGGTTTTTTCGACGCAAACCGTATGTGTTTTGGCAATCTGGGTAATGGCATCCACTGTCCAGAGCTCGCTATCTTTCCCAGTGTTACTGGAGTTTAAGAACTCAAAAATTGAGGGTTTCAGCAGATAACGACCGTACGAAGCTAAGTGAGAGGGAGCCTCTGCTAGATCTGGTTTCTCGATAATTGTATCTAATTGATTCTCAGTTCCTGCTTTAAAGGAAATAATTCCGTACTTATCCACCACACTTGGGCTAATCTGTTGAGCCATAATAATGCCCTCCACACTGGGATCCTGCTCGTAAAGATCTACCATCACCTTGGCATCTCCAGGTGTACCAAAAACTACGTCATCACTATAGAGAACCAAGAAGGCTTCTTCGCCTTCTACAAATTTTTGAGCTGAAGCAACTGGCGAACCATTGCCATATGGCATACTTGAGTCTTGCTCAATCACCACAATCTTGGGGAAGTCTAGAACTTGTTGAACCGGCGCATAACGCTCTTCTTTGCCTTGACTAGAGAGCTGCTTGCGAATTCGGTTCACGCCATTATTAAAGTAATCTTCGTAAATGGGCTTGCCTTCAGGAGTAGCGACAATGATAATCTCTTCAATACCGGCTTCAACGCATTCCTCAACTACAAACTGCATGATTGGACGGTTACCTAAGGGCAACATACCTTTTGGCACAGTCTTGGTAATTGGCAGGTAGCGGCTAGCAAACCCTGCATCAGTAATAATGGCTTTTTTAACTCGTTTATTGAGTGACATATCACTTCCTTCAAACATCAATAACTAGGCGAAGTATACGTGAACATCACTTCTAAGTCAAACCTTGACATCAAGGGAATTCCGTATTCACATTTGATCAAAAATATGACTACAATAAAATAGATGAACATAAGAGTTGTTAGAATTTTTTTTGCCTTTTCCCTGTTCTTGTTGACATCATATTTTGTTCAATTTGCTCCTTCCCTTTTCCTCAGTGCCCAAACCATCCCCACTCCCCAGCCAACAAGTATTCCTAGTAGTCGGGTGAACTGGACTACACCATATGCATCTCTGAAAGCGGATGACTTTGCCATCACAGCAAACAACCTCAAGTTCCGTGGCCGAAGTATTAGCAGTGCCAGCGATACGCGCTCCAGTGTCCACTCTGATCCTGGTAGTGAGAGCTACACCACCTTAGAAGTGAGTTGGACTGAAAATAATGTCGAAATGCGACTGTATATCTACTTTGCCCAAGAAAATGGGCGTTGGAAAGTCTCGGAAATTCGTACCTATAACGGCCTAGCTGGCTCACAAAGTAACTGGTTGTACTATGACGCAACATCTCTTAATAACTCATTACTAGGCACCCCGATTCGTTTGTCTGATGTTCGACTGACCTCTCTAGATGGATCTGGAGAGCTTTATTTTAAAAACCTCAACTTACTGGCGTTTATCCCTCGCCCTAGTCCAACTCTTTCCCCAGATGGATTTGCTCTGGAAAATGTACCCGTTAACCAAGTCCAGATGCCCATCAGTACTGCGGTAACTGGCTACAGTATCTATGTGCTGTTGAGAGACGCTCAATACCAGGTAGTGACTGATCAAAGTGATTTTAGTTACGAGTGGCTGAGTGCTAATCCCCGAGTTGTCAGCGTCACTCCCGCCTCTGCCTGTGTCCGGGGAGTTCAACAGCCTTGCCCCAATGGACATGGCGACTTAAAAGGCATCAGCCCAGGAACTACAACTGTCACCGTCAGGGTGACCAAAAAAAGCCTCAATAGGGTGATTGCCACCACGCGATTCTCAGTCAAGGTGAACGCCCCAACTCCCAGCCCCAGCGTGCGACCCACTCCGGTCCTGCAGCCAATCGCGACTCCCTCTCCTCGTCTTCCTCGCCCAGCTGACCTTAATGGAGACGGTCGCGTAAATCTGCTTGACTATACAATCCTGATCCAAGGATTTTTTAGAAACGCCGCAGTTGAGCCAGAAAGCTCCCCAAGTACTCCGGCCCTCACCACTCAGGAAGCTTTCTCGAGAGATATCAACAGCGATGGGAAGATTAACTTGCTTGATTACAGTAGCTTAATTCAAGAACTTCAGTTACAGTAATTACGTACATGAAAACGACGCTGCAAAATAACATTATCTTTGTCGATAAACCCAAGGTAAAGCTGATCCCTTTGCTCTTGTCTGGAGCCTCACTTTTCTTCATTATTCTGGGAGCTGCTAGTCTGCTCTGGTTGCAAAAGCCACTTCGCGAAGCGTCTCAAGATATCCGCCGAGATGCATCGGTAGATCAAGGTCAAGTGATCGTCAACTCTGCACTCACTTCGAGCACTACATATACAGCTGGCCAGCCGGCCATGATTGAGCTGAAGTACAACACCCAAGGCGTTCAAATTACCGGCATCCAGGTTCTCATTGATGTTATTGGACCAGTAGATACGCCAACTATCACACTACCCGCCGATACCAACCTCCAAGCTGCCTTTCAAGAGGTGGAGCAAACTGCAGATGGTTACTTAATCTCAATGATCGTTATTCCCCGCACCATTGGTCAGTCTTTCTCAAGTACAACTGCCACCACCTTCGCCACCATTACTGCCCCACTCACTGGCCCAGGCACGGTTACCATTACCTTTGATGATGAGAACTCGATTGCTACAGTGGCGAACACTAACCCACCTCAAGACCAGTTTAGAAGAGTCCTGCCTGCCAGTTACACAATTACATCTCTGATAGAAGCCACTGCTACTCCAACTGCTACCCCTTCCGAAACCCCCGCTACTACCCCATCAACAACTCCATCTACCAGCCCATCTGTTGCTCCTTCAGTCAGCCCTACGCCACCTAGCAATGTCAATGACGACTTATATATGCGTGCCACTGGCAATGTCATCGAGTTCTTTACCCCAGATGATGCTCGAATTCCAGTCGCCATCCAAAACGTCCTTGCATACAACCGATACCGAGTCAGAATCCAATATACTGTTCAAAGTACTTTGAAAAGTGATCAGGTCAACCTTACTCCAGTTATCACCAGTATAGTAGTGAATAACCAATCTGATTCATATAAAGAAAGCACAATCGCGTATGGCTTGATTCGAAGTGCTCGAGACGGTGGGGGGACTGGCGTCGAAACTACTTTTACAGCACTTCCCGCAAACACCATACTACTCACGACTGACGCAAACCGAACTATTACAGAAAATGATGAAGCCAATAATGCCCTCCGGCTTACCTTCTCTGCCAAAACCAGTACGGGAACTGGCGGAACTACCACTGCAAAGCAGTGTAACGAAAGTTGTGGCAGTAGTGCAGACTGTGCGGTCAACCTGCGCTGTCACGAAGGTCAATGCCGCCGTGCGAACTATGTCACTAGTACCACTTGCTCCGAGCCTCCAGATGGTGGACTCAACCGCACCTGTAATCAGTACTGTGCTGATACTCGTGAGTGTAAAGCTGGCTTCACCTGCTCAGGGAATCGCTGCCGCCGACCAGACAATCCAGATAGTATTAGCTGTGCAGCCCTGAGTGCTGCTGGACGTCAAACAACTGTCCAATCCTGTAATAAGAGTTGTGGCTCAAGTAAAGACTGTGCAGTCAACCTGCGCTGCTACGGTGGAGTCTGCCGCTTAGCGAGTAACCCAAGTAGCTTGACCTGTTCATCGACAACTTCTGGCTCAGTCTCAGGTGTTTATGGTAACAAAGGTGATGTACTGAAAGACCCTGAGGATCCAGATTCTCCTGCAAGTGGAAGTGCCCGAGCGAGTGCCAGTCCAAAGAGCTCGGCTGGTGGACCACTATTTGGTACTTCTTCCCCTCTAATGGCCTCATTTTCTCCTCGACCAACCACCAGCCCTACTCCTAAGCCAACTGTTACCCCGAGCCCTAGTGCCGACTTCACAATCTTCGGGAGGACCAATCTTCCAGTTGCTTTGATTGCTGTTGCCATTGGAGTTGGACTCCTGCTTCTGGCTATCGTAGCCTTCATCTTTGGCAAAAAAGGTGGTCAAGAAAAGGGCCCACACAAGCTAGCGGTCAAAGAAGCAAATCCTCAACAAGCCAAGTACGAGAATGAGTTGCAATCAAAGATTACTAGCCTGCAAGATCAGCAAAAAATGACCGCTTCCAGCTCTGCTGTTGGGGTTACGCCTCCACCAAGTACGCTCAAAGTCACACCAGTCACAGCGCCAAACGCTAGTCAAATCACTGCACCTACCGCTTTCAGTCCAGCCCTTACACCGGCAATGAAAGTTGATCAGCCTGTGGTTACTCCTACTGCCCCACCTCAAGATCAGAGCTCAAGTATGATGAACCGCCTCAAAGATAAAGGTCTAATGGAGAAGCTACCAAACACTCCTTCTTCCACTGACCAGCCACCCAGATAAAGTCTTGGAAATAGCTTAGTGCTTGGTAATTTTTTCCCATCCTGGTACAATAGCCATCTGATGTCTGCTTTGTCTCACTCACCTGTGCCTGTTTTAAGTTACCTCTCGGAAGTCCGAGAAGAACTGAAGCGAGTCACTTGGCCAACCAGACAACAGACAGTTCAAAAAACAACTTTAGTAGTGGTAGTCAGTGTCTTAGTGGGTGTCTATATCGGCATCCTGGACTACCTTTTTACTCAAGTAGCAGCAGTATTAATTAAATAAAGATTATGACTGATCCACAATCAACTCAACAAATTCAAGTCCCTGAGGTTCCAGAGATTCAGGAAGTGCGCGTTTCCAGCGCCAACCATATTTTTATCTCTGAATTCGAGAACCCTAAAGCAAGGTGGTACGTCGTTCATACCTACTCTGGCCATGAGAACAAGGTTGCTGAAACCTTGAAGCAGCGTACTCAAACCCTCAATCTGAGTGAAAAAATCCTCGAAGTCTTAATTCCAGTCCAAGAGAAGATTCAGATCAAGCGTGGTCAACGCAAAACTATCAACGAGAAGATCTTCCCAGGCTACATGTTAGTTCGTTTGGAACTCACCGATGATGCTTGGTTAGCTGTCCGCACCACGCAAGGTGTGACCGGATTCGTTGGTATCGGCAACAAGCCTACCCCACTCCCAAAGCATGAAGTTCAAGCCATCCAGAAGTACATGAAGTTGGGTACTCCTCAATACAAGGCAGACTACGTCGAAGGCGAAGCCGTCCGAATTGTGGATGGACCATTCAACGACTTCTTGGGTACGGTCAGCACTATTGACGAAGACAAAGGGAAAGTGGAGATCCTGGTCAGTATCTTTGGACGCGAGACCCCGGTCGAGCTGGATTTCTTACAAGTTCAGAAAGTCTAATTTGCTTTTAGCATCGAATTTGAGAACCACCCCTCACCGGGTGGTTTTTTGTTTTATTTCTTGACAAAAACTCACTAAGTGATAACATATTGTTATAACATTTTTAAAAAGGTGAGGTACGTATGTCTGACCTGAAAATCAAAAATCAGAAAATCATTAAAGTTGGTAATAGTTATGCTGTGACTCTGGATCGCACATTTCTTGATCGCACCCAGATGCAAGATGGCAGCGAGTTAATTGCGAAGTACGACGAGGACACTGCTTCAGTGACGTTTGCTAAACCCTCTACCTATGCCGCCTCTCAGGATCAACCTTTACAGTTGGCGGAGAAGAAAGCAGTGTACAACAGCAGAATTGACCCAGAACTTGTGAAATGGGTTGATCAAATGCTGGTAGATGATAAAGAAGCCTTAGAGGAGCTCGCTAACTTATGACCAATTACTCTCTTCTTGAGATAGAAAAGATACTCTACATACATGAGAGGATTATTGCGCAAGCTGGTGGGAAGCAAGGCGTAAGGGACTTAGCATTACTTCACTCGGCTTTAGAACGCTGCAAAGCAACGTTTCTTGGCGAAGATCTTTATCCTACTCTATTTGAGAAAGCTGCTGCATTACATCATTCTTTAGTCATGAATCATGCTTTTCTGGATGGGAATAAGCGGACTGCCTATGAGACGATGAAAGGTTTTCTGCACTTCAATGGCTACAAAATCACCGCTTCCCAATCAGAAATTGTAATAATGTGTATTGCAGTCGATAACGATGGCTGGAAAGTGAAAGAGATCGTGGAGTGGTTAGAAAAGTATTGTGCTATAATCCCCTCTATTACCCCACTCCGGTAATTCAAACATTGGAGGAGCTAACCTGAAAAGGTGGCGAAGACATCTCATTTTTGAGCCAGCGAGGCACAAACTTCGTCCAACTCAGACACCCGTTTTCCCCTCCTTTTCTCTCAAGTAGTAATAAATAAAGAGGTATGTCATGGCCAAAAAAGTCGCGAACATCTTAAAACTGAATCTTCCAGCAGGGACTGCTACTCCTGCACCTCCAGTTGGTCCTATCTTGGGTCAGGCTGGTATTAACATGATGGACTTTTTGAAGCAGTACAACGCCAAGACTGCCGAAAAGAAAGGTCAGATCATTCCTGCTGAGATCACGATCTACGAAGATCGCTCTTTTACGTTCGTTCTCAAATTACCTCCAGTCTCTGCCATGATTATGCAGAAGCTAAAGATTCAAGCTGGCAGCAAAACTCCAAGCACCAGTACTGTTGGAACGCTCACTGCCGCACAAGTCCGGGAAATTGCCACTGAGAAGCTTCCAGACTTGAATACACAAGATATTGAACAAGCTATGAAAACCGTTATGGGCACCGCACGCAGTATGGGTGTCGAGGTAGTTTAAGCAACAACTAAGTAAAGGAGATTTATGGGAGGCAAACGAAACAGCGGTGTAATTTCTTCAACAGACGAAATTAAGATCGTACCAGCATTTGACGCAGCAGCAGTTTCTGCAGATGCAGCCACCGAGCTAGCAACTGATTCAAGTAACGAAAGTGGTGAGACACCAGCTATCCAAGAACCAGCCAAGGTCAAAGCCAAGCATGTCCGCCAACGCAGTAGTAAGTACCGCGCTGTCCGTGCACAAATTGATAAAACCAAGAAATATGACTCTTTTGCCGCTATTGAACTAGTCAAGAAGTTGTCTTACACCCGCTTTGATGGCACGCTGACGGCGCACGCCGTGGTCAAAGAAGCTGGCATGAGTGTACCCATCACTTTCCCCCACTCAACTGGAAAAAGTCTCCGCGTTGCGATTGCTTCTGATGAAGTCTTGGCCAAGATTGGAGAAGGCCACATTGATTTTGATATTCTGGTTGCTTCCCCTCAGTTTATGCCGAAGTTAGCCAAGTTTGCTCCAGTTTTGGGACCAAAAGGCTTAATGCCAAATCCAAAAAATGGCACCTTAACTGCGAACCCTGAAGCGCAAAAGGAAAAGCTCGAAGGTGGCACTCTCACGATCAAGACCGAGAAAAAAGCTCCTTTAATGCACATCCGGATTGGGAAGACCTCAATGGAAACCAAAGTATTAGTCGAAAACATCGAGATGTTAGTCAAAGTGCTCGGCAGTAAGCTGGATCGCTTGACTATCGCCTCTACCATGAGTCCGGGAGTAAAAATCGAGACCACCGCTGTTGTGGTATAATTCAAAGATCCGAAGACCGCGCGCTGACAGCTTCAGTCCAGAAGCCATCATAAGACACGCCGAGGAAATCCTGCTGAACACTTGTCCAGCACTCACTTATAGCTAAGTGAACCTTTTCCCCAACTTCGTATTTGTATTAACCATTAATTGCTATTAAGCACTATTTGGAACTGGATATTCGTATGCCAAACAAAAAAAATCTCGCAACTTTAGCCACTCTGACTGAGAAAGTCGCCAAGGCCAAATCTGTCATCATTGCTGATTACTCAGGCACCACTGCCAACCAGCAGGTTCAGCTGCGCGCTACGATTACCAAAGCTGGTGGTGAGATGGTCGTCGCCAAGAATACCTTGATCGATATTGCTCTGGGCAAAGGCAAGCTGTCAGACTCTCTTCACGGCATGAATGCCGCTATTTTCGGCTATGAAGACCCAGTCTCCCCTGTCAAAGCGATGTTTGAGTTCCAGAAGAAAAATGAGAAGTTAGACATCAAGCAAGGGTTTATGGATGATCGAGTTCTCTCGATTGCAGAAGTTATCACCTTGAGTAAATTACCGAGCAAGACTGAGCTGCTGAGTAAGTTACTAATGATCTTGAAGTCTCCAGGCACCAACTTGGTCAACGTCTTAAACGCTGGCCCTCGCAACCTGGTGTATGCGCTCAGTGCAATTGCAAAGAAAGATACAAAGTAAAAAAAATAGGAGTTTCTCAAGCAAGGTCATCAGATCTTCGCTTCAGAAAAAACACATATGGCAGATGATGCCCAAAAAACACTCTCCGACAAAGTGCAAAAGATTGTCGATGCCGTTAAGGAATTAACCTTAATGGAAGTTTCAGAGCTCGTAAAAGCTTTGGAAGACCAATTTGGAGTCAGTGCTGCTGCTCCAATGATGATGGCTGGTGCCGCTGCAGGCGCACCTGCTGAGGCTGCTGAAGAGCAGACCGAGTTTGACGTCATCCTTAAAGATGCCGGTTCAAACAAAATTGGTGCAATTAAAGCTGTCCGCGTGCTCAAGCCAGAGCTCGGTTTAGCAGATGCCAAGACATTCGTCGAGTCAGCTCCTAAGACCGTCCTTGAGAAGGTAAAGAAGGAAGATGCAGCTGCTGCAAAGAAGACTTTAGAAGATGCAGGCTGTGTTGTTGAAGTCAAGTAATTGGCTCCTCTTCATTAAAGAAAGAGAAATCCCCCGGCAATGGGGGATTTTTTGTGGGAAAAACGAAGATTATTTTCTATACGATTTATGTAAGCTAAACGCAAGAAACATCCCCTATCCTTTCGTGTAGTGTGGGGGTGCTGCTGGTGCAGTTCCTTGTCTGCGAAACCTGGAGCGGGAGTTCAATCATCCTCACCTCCACATTCGAGAATATTCTTTGCTCGTTGAAAAAAAATAGAAATGAAGTAAAGTATTTTTATTCGCAGACGAGGAGATACGCACAAGTGGTGCTCCAACAAGAAACCATCCTGAAAAGGGTGGTTTTTTGTTGCCTAGTCATTTACCTCAAGGAAAAATGTGAATTATTAAAATTTATTCACGTTGAGATATTCTAGGACGTAAATGTGGATAACTTAAATGGTTTTTGGGGTAAAAATGCTGTTACTGCGTGGATTACCGAAGTTTATGCGAAGAGAATGTGAATGAATAAGAGATAAAATTTAAACGCGTACCGGTAGATATGTGCGAGAATTGTAAGAGAGAAAATATGTATCAGAATATATACTTAGTTTCACAAGTATATCTTTTTATGTTTATATACTCATAAATGGTTTAAATAACATCTCTATTCCAGGAAACACTACTCTATTGAAAATTGAGTTTTTTGATCACTAAAAATACTACTTTGCGGGAATACATGAGCGTAGCTCTAAAAACGGCTTTTCTGGTGGGGCTGTGGAGTGTTAATCCTCTTTTCCCAAATAGGAGGGATGGTGTTCGCTCAACCAGTCTGCCCATTCCTGATACCAGGAATCTCGCGCTTTCCAAATAAGATCGTTATACATGAATTCCATGCTTTCACGAGCCACCACAAATGGAGGTTCCATGCTGGCAACCACTTGGTCCATTTGATACCAAGCTAGATGACCCTGACACAAAGCACTCATTCTTTGGACTTCCGCCATATATACGAAAAGCTCCAACTTCACTTCTTCTGGAATAAAACGATTTTCTATTGATCGGAAAACTCCTCTCGAAATGAGAGCGCTGGGATGAAACACATAGCTCTGCTGTGCTGCAAAATGTTCGGCGGAAGATGACATAGGTGCGTATTATAACCCCTACGGTAAGCTCGCACTCTGGGTTGAGCTCTCTACCTCTGCACTACTGGTTGCAACACCGGCCACTTCCCCACTCTCACTCGCGATAGGCGGTAGGTCTGGGCCTACTGGAACTCCACTCTCCACCATCTTGGCTTCTTTGACTGCCAGGGCTGTCCAGCTAAAGTTCTCCTCTGCAACGGCAGGCTGCGCCAAGTAGATCGTAAATCCTGTCTGGTCTCTCTCGATCACGCCGTACTGTGCTAGGGCACTGTCTGCGGTCACAGTCACGACTGGTTTCTCGGCGTAGGATGTATCAAACTGCACTCTAACCTGGCTATCACCGACTTTGATCTTGGCGAAGCCGCCAGCATCCTTATCTGCCAGGGTTAGGCGGCCCCCGATTTCCAGATCTCCAGAGATACTCACCAGGCCAGTATCAGCGATCGTCAAACGACCGTTAAAGATATCCAGAGCGCCATTTTCGTTTGCAGTTAGAGTTAGGCCATTCCCAATGATCAAGCCCTTTTCTACGCCCAAGTAGCCCCCGATAAAGGCGCTGCCCGTTACATCGAGGTACTTCTCCACGAAGGTGGCTGAGGTGAGCAAGGTGACATCATCTTCAGTCATCTGGATATCATTGAAAGAGGCACGGAGGAGCTGAGCGCTGCGGGTGGCGTCAGCAGTTAGGCTGGCACTGGCGGTTCCGGTGAATGGAGACATCAGATCTGCCAAGGCTGCTGAAGCAGTACTGACCGGAGTTGGTTCTGGGGTCGGGGTGGCACTTGGCGCAGGACTTGGAGATGGCGTGACCACTGGTGCAGCTGGAGACTGAGTTTGAGCACTGTTTGCCATCAGCTGAGCAACTTGTTGCTCGAGAGTAGTTAGCTTGCCGTTGACGACTTGGAGATCAGTACTCTTGAGGTCGGCAATCTGCGCCTGTTGCTGTTTGACGGCACCCACGATGTACGGCACTAAACCACCAATGTTCAGGAACTTACGCACCGAGCCATCTACCCAAGTTCCATCACTCACCAGGTCTGGAAACTGTTCACCGACTTCTTGGGCAATAAATCCGTACTTGGCACCAGAGTTGTCGCTGTCTGTATTCCACTTATACGAGACTGGGCGTAAATTGGCGATTTTAGTGAGTAAATCTCCGGTGTCCAGAGCATAAATATCTTTCTTTAAGGTCAGATCAGATCCGCAAGAAGGTGAACCTGCGTTGGCATTGAAGTCACAAGTACTGTCTGCGTCTTGGAGGCGAATCAAGTTAGTGGCGTCAGTGATGGAGGCACTTCCAACATGAAGTCTGATGGCGGGGGCGGTATTACCAATACCAATGAAGCTATTTCCCAAGACTGTCATTGCCGCTGCATCATCATTATTCGCCACCTGGAAGACTGTCTCGGCTGCACCGAGATCAGCCATGCCCGTGGTGCCGTTGGATTTGGCACCCACCAACTTGATAGCTGAAGTAGCATCAGTTGGATCTGTACTACCCATGACTCCTCGTAAGAGAAAGGCTTGGGCATCTGTATCTGATAAAGCAGTGAGCTTTACTCCACCAGCAGTACTAGAGATAGGATTAAACAAGCCATACGTGCTGGTGGTAGCAAGTGTAGTGAGGCCATGCACTACATCTAAGTCAGAGAGGGCAAAGGATGAGTCTGAGGCGGCGGCTGCACCGATATCGAGTTTGTAGTTGGGAGTGGTGGTCCCAAGCCCCACATTCCCCTTCAAAATAGTCTTGGTAATACTATCAT
>CAZMXT010000011.1:0-37163 GCA_964570365.1 uncultured Pseudomonadales bacterium
TTGAACTTCTCTCAGATTTTTTCCGTAGATTTACATCTATCTGGGAAGAAGAGCGAGATAAACTTCAAAAAACACTTAAAAGAATCTGAATTAAGATACTTGTATATGACAAGAATCTCAAAGAAATGCAATAGAGTTATTTTAGGAATGGGACAGTTATAACGACGCACGGGTTCCAGACCTAGGTGCTCCGCAAGGTTTTCAGCTGAATAGAAATTGCATTTCTACCCCAAACACGAGTATAGTTATATTATGAAGAGAAAAAGCAAAGGAATCTGGTTTACCCCGCTGATTATTTCTCTTTTCCTGGCTATTACTCTCCCCCTCGCTATTTACTTAGCGCAAAATCAGACTTTCCTTCAACCTAGAGCAAGTCTTGATACAAATCTTCAATCCTTATTTCTGGTCACAAAAGGAGATCTTAATCTTTACACAGCTGACACCAATGAGAAAGCACAAGCTGTCAGTACTCATGGGTTTTCTGACTCACAATTGGCACTAGGAAAATTATTTACTTCCCAACAACCTGAAACAATACCTCTATACAGATTTAATACTGGCTCTGGCTATTTCTACACCGGTAGCGAAGAAGAGGCTCGCTCAGTGGCTCAATATAACTGGGCTAAAGAGGGAGTTGCTGGCTATGTATTCCCAGTTTCTAAACCAGGATCAATTCCATTACTTAGGTATAGAAAAGATGGACTTTGGGGCTTAGCAACTGACCAGCTAGGTTCTCAAACTTTTACTGACAAAGGCTTTACCAAAGATGGAGTAATTGGATACTTCTACCCGTTAAGCTATGTTCCTCCTACTCTAATCCCATCACCTTCGCCAACAGTCAGTCCCAATAGGAATACTTCACAACTTGGTGCCTTTTTCTTTTATTGGTTTGATTGTCCTGGAACTACTTATCAATGTGATAAGACAAAGATGCCATATCAGCCTAGTAATTATTCCAGCTACTCTGCCCAGAAACTTGATTGGTTCAAAAATGAATTCTCAGAAATGAGGAAGGCTGGTATTGATATTATTATTGCTGTAAGTTGGGGTAGTCGTCACCCTTCACTCACGACGTTGCATGATTCAAAATCTGTTCCGCTCATGGTCCAAGCGCTGAGGGAAAATAACTCATCTCAAAAGATTGCCTTACTTGATGACACCAACTCGGTGGTCGCAGAGTGGAATGTTTCTCATGGCCGTGTCTATAGCAATCCGACTGAAAATCCAAGTATTCCCAAAATGCCTCTTTCTAATAGTCGAAACTGGTTTTTCTTTTATGACCGAAAGATAAAGTCTTT
Source organism: uncultured Pseudomonadales bacterium (assembly GCA_964570365.1). GTDB lineage: Bacteria > Patescibacteriota > Microgenomatia > UBA1400 > PJMF01 > CAZMXT01. The sequence continues at coordinate 1,299 of CAZMXT010000011.1, forward strand.
TTATCAACAGGTCCCCCGCCAGTATTGGGCAACTCATAACGGTGCTTCTCTGGAATCAGGGGGACGACCAATAATTTTTGTCTATGATGCTGCTCGCTCATTTAGTTCTTTAGAAAATAGTGATGAAATGTGGAGGTCTATTAAAAGCTCTTTTAAAAGGGACTTTCAAGTAGAGCCATTTATTGTTTTAGATTACTCGTGGTTTGATTTTAATACTCAAAGAAGTGAGCTTGAAAAAGTTGCTGATGGAAAATTCATCTGGGCTGGAGGCAATGATACTGTCTCAAAGAGGTATACTTTAAATGGATTTACTACTACTAGCGTAGACCCAGGTTTTGAATGCCCCAGCTGGGATATCTACGTAGACTGCAGATCAAAAGATAGACACCTAGATCCTTTATCCGGCAAACGAGGCGATGGTGAACGGCTGAAAGGGAGCTTTAAAAATGCAGTAGGAAGTGACTTAATCCTAGTTGAAACTTGGAATGAGTTAAATGAAGGCAGTGGAATATCTCCCAGTAATCAATATAAGAATGCACGGGGAATACCTTTAAGGCCTGACTTTTACCAGGATCTTCTCCTCCAACTAAAGCAAACGCACCTGAATAGTGCAAGGTAAATATCGAATAATCCGCTAGTTTCCATCTAGCTTCCCTTTTACAAAGTTACGGCTATAATGATCCCGTACGGACACAAGGTAAGTTTGCTACCATTCGACCATTTTGCTCTCACTGCCATCTCTCCAACTGATGGGCGATACCGCTCACAGCTTCCTAGCAGCATAGAACTCTTCTCAGAATTTTCACTTATTCAGGCCCGTGTTGAAGTAGAAATTAAGTATTTGTTGTTTTTAGCAGATCAAAGATTAATTCCCTCTTTCTCAGAAAATGACCAGCAACAGCTTTTAGATTTTGCTACTAACTTCGATCTCCCCGCTGCAGAAGCAGTAAAAACTATTGAGCTCACCACTAAGCATGATGTAAAAGCTGTAGAGTATTACCTTCGCCAGAAAATGCAGGCACTAAAGATTGCGGGAGATGAGTTTCTTCACCTAGCTCTAACTAGTGAGGACGTAAACTCTCTCGCCTATTCTATATTAATGATGTCAGTTCAGAAAAAGATTCTAGTCCCGGAGTTGAAAAGGCTGCTTCTTCAATTGAATACTTTTAACCAAACTCATGCAGATATTCCTATGCTAGCCAGAACTCACGGCCAAGCTGCTGTACCCACTACAGTAGGGAAGGAGATTAGCAACTTTGTAATGCGCTTACTTCCCGAAGTTCAGGACTTAGAGAACTTACAAATTGAGGGGAAGTTGACTGGAGCTGTGGGTAACTTTAATGCACATCTGGTAGCTTTCCCTGAAGTGAACTGGATAGTGTTAAGTCAAAAATTCGTCAAGTCTTTAGGCTTAGAACCACAACTCTTTACAACTCAAATTGCTCCCGTCGAAAACTTCTCAAAACTCTTCTCCAACCTAATGAGGATCAACTTTATCTTGCTTGACTTAACCCAAGACTGCTGGCGGTACATCAGCGATGGTTACTTTATTCAGGGTAAAGATAAAGGGCAAGTTGGATCATCTACTATGCCACAGAAAGTTAATCCAATTGACTTTGAAAATAGCGAAGGTAATCTTGGATTAGCAAATAGTCTATTACAGCACTTTATTACTAAGTTACCTATTTCAAGATTGCAGCGTGATTTATCTGATAGTACTGTAAAGCGGCATTTCGGTACTGCATTTGCACTTTGTTTATTGAGTTATAAATCACTGCAAAAAGGTTTCAATAAAATTCGAGTAGATAACGAGCTTCTTACCAAAGATCTCAATCAGCATTGGGAAGTTCTGACTGAAGCCTTTCAAGTCGTGCTGCGAAAGAGCGGAGACTCTAAAGGTTATGAAAAGTTGCAAAGTTTAGCGCAAGGAAAAGTAATTACTCAGCAGACATTAGTGAGTTTTATCAAAAGTGTAGACATTGATGAGCATGCAAAGAATCAACTCCTTGGCTTGAGTCCCATTACCTATCTAGGTTTAGCTCCTGAGCTAACAAAACAAGCAGTCTCTATTATTAATAAGTACTTGAAGGAGGATCATGACACAACTTCGTCCTAACACCTTTGGTTTCTGCGGTGGCGCATATGGAGATGAGGGGAAAGGTAGAATTGTAGACATGGTCGTTCACCAACTCCGCAAAAAAGGAGAAGTGATTGTGTATCGTGATAATGGTGGTGCAAATGCTGGTCACACTGTGGAATTTGCAAATGGCCAACGGGTCGCTTTTCATCAACTTCCATCTGGAGTTTTCATAGAAGGAGCTACAGTAGTGTTGGGAAAAGAAATGGTCATTCATCCTGAAGATCTTTTGGAGGAGCTTGATCAAATAAATGCAGTTACGTATACCAGAGATCGCGCAGAAATTGTCATTGATGAAATGGCTTTACTGTCTTTAGATACTCACCGTGCTTTTGAAGGTACTTTGAAACAGTGGCAGTCTGGCGGAAAAGGCTCTACCGGCCGTGGTATTTCTCCTGCGTATGCTGATGTTTTATTGAGACACCCATTAAGAATGCGTGACATTATTCAATTTAACGAAGCAAAAGTTAAACAACATTATGATATGTATGCTGCTTTAGTCACTGGGCTGGGAGGAGAGCTGGCCACATCAAATGTAGTGGGGCTGAATGGAGAAAGAACAGTTGGCTCTCAAGCAGAATTTATAAATCAGCTGCGTACTAGCGCAAAAAAGCTTCAACCATATATAAAAAATGTCAGTGGCTGGCTAGCTGAAAAATGGGCAGACGAAAAGTGTGGCTTTGTGTTTGAGAAGGCCCAAGCAATTGGGCTAGATTATCGCTGGGGAGTCTACCCTGATATCACAGCATCTGACACTACTTTTGATGGCATCTTTTCTGCCACTGAAGGAGTAATTGACCCTGATCTCATTAAGTTTAAAGCTGGGGTTATTAAAGCTACATACATGTCTAGCGTCGGGACTCGCCAGCTGCCTACGATTATGCCGGAAGAACTTGCCCATCGAATTCGTGAAGATGCATATGAGTATGGATCTACGACTAAACGTCCACGAGGAATTGCGTACTTGGACCTGCCTGCTCTAAGTTTCTTTGCCAAAGTTGGGAGAATTAACACATTGGCATTAACTCACATGGATGTTAGCTACGAGGATGTACCAATTAAAATCTGCGTGGGCTATAAAATAGGCAAAAAGCCAGCTGCATATCGACCCGATCAGGACTACTTGAGCCAAGTGACTCCAATTTATGAAGAACTTCCCAGTTGGGATGTAATAAAGCTACGTCAAGCGAAGAGTTATAAAGAGTTACCTACTCAAGCGCAAAAATTCCTGGAGTTTATTTCCAAAAAATTAGCACTCCCACTAATGATGATTACCACTGGGCCGCAACGAGAACAAGGGTTAGTGCTGCAATCTCTTAGCTAACCAAATGATCATCGTACGCGAGGTAGCATTATCCTTATCTCTGACAACTTTTTCGCTTAAAAAAGTCATTCGTGAGCAGAGCATAATCTAGTAAATTAACTCTCCCATCAGAGTTCTGGTCTACGGTACGAGGGATAGGTCTTGACCTATTAAAATTTTCTGTCAGCAGTGCATAGTCTAGTAAATTTACGATACTATCTCGATTAGCGTCTGCTCCTAGACAAGCGTTTGCTTGTAACGCCAAAACTTCTTGCCAGAACAGTACTGTCCGTGGCGACTCTATATTGCTGCCGCCTTCTTCTTTATACAAGGAATAAGGTAAATTTGAAGCAGTATCATTTTCTCCTCTCGCAGCTAACTGGAACCAAAAAGCGGAAAAAATATTCGGATTAGCTTTAAGATTTGAAAGCAATTTACTCATAGCTTCTGCTTCGGTAGCTGTGTTGTACTGGCAATACTGTCCGCAACCACGGTATAAGCTGTCTGATGTAAACCCAAACTCTGTAATCCAGAATGGCAGATTTTGCGCCTCAGCAGGTAGTGCCAGCTTCAAGTTGGTTAAGTAACTTGATACTTCATCAACACCCGCCCGATACGGATGAACTCCAAAACCATCCAGCTGTTCCCAGATAGCAGTTTGTGAGACTCCTTCAAGAAACGCTCTCGTGGAAGGCAAAATGCTGTTACCCGTAGTGGCGCCCACTTGCCAATCAGCTAGCCCGGCAGAAACAATGATAGCCGCTGGATCAGCAGCTCGGATAACCTCTACAGTCTTGTTGAGGACTTCCCCATATGCTCTTCCTCTAATCCGCATCTCATCGAGGGACGCCGTCGTAGATGACCACCTTACTGGATCCCAATCAGCCTCATTTAAAACTTCCCAGGCATGGACTTTATTCTGACCATTTCTACCATACCTAGTGACAGTCTGGTAAACGTACCACTCCCACCTACTCCACATCGCGCTGCCATTTGGACTTGACCGTAACCCTAAGTTCAAATCTGGCAAATCATATGTTGGGTTGGTACACCTTCCCTGGGGATCATAGTGACAAGGCAATTGGCCAGACCAATCGAGGTTTGGTCCAAGAATACCAAGTATAGCCGAGTCATTCTCGATGGCAGCGACTTTTCCATCGTTTATCGACCAACTGTATTCGAGTGGAGCTTGATGATTATATTGAACTGTCTCCCATGCAAGAGGTAAGCGAAATACTTTCACCTCGTGCTCGTCTGCATATCTGACCTGCTCAACTAGCTCTTCAGCTTGAAAACTATCTAAATGGACACCAAACCCAGACTGGCCCAGCTCGTATGACGAATAGGCCGCAACTAGAGGTGAAGCCGTAAAAAGAATTGCGGCAAACCAAGTACTCACAATCACTGAAAATTTTACCCACGGATAACAATTCATCACTAGCTATGATACTAAAAAGCAGAACAGAAGCGAAGGGCATACCCTCTACTTATCATTTTGCTAGTGATCCATCTTAATTTCATTGACTATAGGATCTAATTAGAGTAAAATATGCCTTTTCTTTGATCTAGGAGATAGACTTATAATGTCGCTCGTATATGCTCAATGTTAGTATCCTCGTTCCAGTCCTGAATGAAGCCCTTGTGCTGCCAGCTTTGTTGGAGCAAATTGATGCTTCTTTGAATGCTGGAAATCTCACTTACGAAGTGATTGCAATTGATGATCACTCGACTGATGGCTCGCTTAAAGTATTAAAAGAGCTCAGTTTTAAGTACCCTCTTCGAATCTTGATAAAAAAAGGACAGGCTGGCAAAGCTCACTCAATTATTGAGGGTACTCAAGTAGCCAAGAGCGAGTTAATCTGCATGATCGATGCAGATCTTCAGTACCCACCCAGCGTTATTCCAGAAATGGTTAAGTTAGCAGAAGTGCATGGTGTGGTGGTAGCGAAGCGAAAGACTCACAATGGATCTCTCATTAGACGCATAGGCAGTCGTGTAATTGCATTTACGATTGGAAGAATCTTATTGGGCATCAACGTTGACATTCAATCGGGTCTGAAAGTTTTCAAGAAAAGTATTTTGGATTTTTTACCGAAAGGCGAGATTACTCCTTGGGCTTTGGACGCACCGCTGCTTCACACTGCTGTTCAGCTTGGACATACCATTGGTGAGGTGCCAATTACTTTTGAGAAACGTTTATTTGGAGAGTCTAAGCTGAGCTTTTTCAAGCCAACCCTTCAAATCATGAAAGGAGCCGTGCAGCTAAAGTTGAAAGCTGTAGAACCTTTTTCGATTCCACCCACTGAGCACCAAATGGTGGGGGCTGGAGTAATTCATAAACAACAACGCTTTATTACTCACACTACTCTTCATCATCGACACTCTGCTTTAACAACCTTTACTACTAGTCAACGAAATATTATTGTCGCTGCGCTTTTCGTCATCGTTATTGCTCTTATTCTCCAGCCTCGTCCCACAGCTATCGTAGTTGTAGCTATTATGAGCTTTGTCTACTTTGTCGACGTGATCTTCAATTTTTTCTTAATTCTAAAAAGTTTGAATTATCCACCAGACTTATCTTTTACTAATGAGCAACTAAAAGAGGTAAATGATGCTGACTTGCCCATTTATAGCATCTTATGCCCACTGTATCGTGAGGCCCACATACTTCCAGGCTTCTTAGAGGCAATTAGTAAACTTGACTGGCCTAAAGAAAAATTAGACGTCCTACTTCTGTTTGAGGAAGACGATGAGGAAAGTATTGAGGCAGTGAAGCACATGGGGCTGCCTAAGTATGTCCATGTAGTAGTAGTTCCTCAGTCACAGCCTAAAACCAAACCAAAAGCGTGCAACTATGGCTTAGCTCGAGCAAAGGGTGAGTACGTGGTTATCTATGATGCTGAAGATATTCCAGATTCTAACCAACTGAAAAAAGCATATCTTGGTTTTCAAGCAGTCGGTCCAAATGTAAAGTGTTTGCAAGCAAAGCTCAATTACTATAACCCCAGTCAAAATTGGTTAACTCGCTTTTTCACTGCGGAGTACTCTCTATGGTTTAACATCATCTTAACTGGATTGCAGTCAATTGGAACAACTATTCCCCTGGGTGGAACGAGTAATCACTTCCGTAGAGTAGACTTACTCGGTCTAGAAGGCTGGGATCCTTTTAACGTAACGGAAGACTGCGACTTAGGTGTCCGTTTATTTAAGAGCGGATTTAAAACCGCCATTATTGACTCGACTACTTTAGAAGAAGCAAATAGTAACTTCAAAAATTGGATTCGTCAGCGCTCTCGTTGGATTAAAGGCTACATGCAGACCTACCTAATCCACATGCGTGACCCGATTGAGTTTGCAAGCAAAAAAGGGATTCACGCTCTTCTTTTCCAATTGACTGTGGGAGGAAAGTTAGTTTTCATTTTGATCAATCCAATTCTCTGGCTTTTAACTATTTCTTACTTTGTTCTCTATGCCTACGTTGGTCCAACCATCGAGGCCCTTTACCCCAATATTGTTTTTTATATGGCTGCAACTTCATTGATTTTTGGCAACTTCATGTACATCTATTACTACATGATCGGCTGTGCGAAGTGTGAGCACTGGTCACTAGTAAAATGGGTTTTCTTAATTCCAGTGTATTGGCTAATGATCAGTATTGCTGCAACCATTGCGCTTTATCAGTTGATTGTGAAACCTCATTACTGGGAAAAAACGATTCATGGACTCCATCTCAAAAAGCTTGCAACTAAAGTAACTAAGGATGTAGTAGCAGAAGTAGCTGCCCATGCGCAGGACCAGTCACTTCCGAATCAGCCTGCACCATTCGGATTCACGTTACAGCATCTTCGTAAGTTTACTCAAATTCGCTCAAAGATTCAGTTTTTCTCCTTAAGAAATGCTCTTCAATTTTTAAAACGACCTCAGTACCAGAGTGGTATGCTTTTCATCGCCGCAACCCTCATCGCAAACGTGCTGAACCTAGCAACGAACATCTACTTAGGTAGTCACCTGAGTTTAGAGGAATTTGGCGTATTTAACTTTGTAGTCAGCTTGTTATACATGGTTAGTATTCCGATTAATGCATTGGGCAGTACTATTAACTACAAAACTGGATTACTACTAGGAAAGTTTAATCAGAACTCAGCTCAGCTTTTTTGGAAGTATTTGCGGCAAAGAACTTTATTTGTGGCGATTGTGATTAGTCTTGTGTGGGTAATGGCTTCCCCACTTTTACTGAGTGTTTTCCACATTCACTCTATTTACCCTCTGCTCAGCTTTACCAGTGTTTGGATTTTAAGCTTTTTACTTAGCGTTGATTCAAGCTATGTTAGCGGTCGAATGCTTTTCAATCGGATGGCTGCCATCATCTTTATTCAACCATTTATAAGACTCGTGAGCTCTATTATTCTTTCTCGAACCTTTCCTGAGTTGTCTTACTTAGCTATCCCTATTGGCATAATCGCTGCTCTAGGAATTGCCTATTTAGGGGCTAAGAAAGGTGATGATGAAATCAAAGAAAAATACGAATTTCACTTACCTAGAACTTTCTTGGTTGCGTCGTTAGTTGTTGGTTTATCAGGTATAGCATTTTTTAGCTTAGATAACTTATTAGTCACTCACCTACTCTCAGCCAAAGAAATTGGTCAGTATGGAGTACTAGGCTTATTTGGCAAAATGATCTTTTTCATTGGCAGTTTGACCTCAGTTTTCTTAGCCCCTATTGTAGCCAGGTACGAAGGAGCTGGGAAAAGTACGGTGAAGATTTTTCGCTACACACTGCTGTCTGTGATCTTCATGACGCTTATTGGATATGCCATCTTCGGTTGGAGTCTTCCTTTAATAATGAGCTTTTTTCCAGCTAGTGTATCCCTCAAGTTCGATTCAATTCAACATTTGCTGCCAATCTATGGTTTAGGTGTCTCAGCCTTTACAGTTTCTCAGGTTTTTGTTTCTTATCGTCTGCTCAAAAAGGATTACTTTTTCTCCATACTTTCAGTTGTTTTAAGCGTAGCCCAGGTTGCTGCCCTATTACTATTGAGAGGAGATTTACATCAGGTCGTCTACATTATGACCAGCATCGGAATTATTCACCTGGCTGCTTTTACTTTCTTCCACTTTACCTATGTCTGGATTAAAGCCCCGTTAGCAAATGTAAATGACTTACTGGGTTTATTCTCAAAGCTTCCACGTAGAACCCAACCTCCTGAGTCTGATAAGGCCTTCAACATTCTCATCTTTAACTGGCGAGACACCAAGCATACTTGGGCAGGTGGGGCCGAGTTATACATACATCAGATTGCAGTCCGACTGGTAAAGATGGGTCATAAGGTGACCGTCTTTGCGGGCAATGACGGTAAGACTTCTCGCAATGAAGTCATTGATGGTGTTCAAGTTGTCAGACGCGGTGGCTTTTATACCGTCTATGTTTGGGCATTCTTATACTATGTTTTTAAGTTTAGAGGCCTATTTGATTTAGTTATAGATTCTGAAAATGGCATTCCATTCTTGACACCACTTTTCGTCAGGAAACCGATCTTCCTTTTAATTCATCACGTTCACCAAAACGTTTTTAGATCACAGCTTCGCTTTCCTTTGCAACAGATCGCACTCTTTATAGAGGGGGCACTAATGCCGTTGCTGTATCGCCACATGCCCATCATTACTGTTTCAGCTTCTTCAAAGAAAGAAATTCTTGATCTAGCCCTAGGAACTCCAACTTCGATTAAAGTAATTAACCCCGGAATTGAGAGTGTCAAAGAGTCAAAAGTGGCCAAAACAGCTTTCCCTTCTATGAGCTTTGTGGGCAGACTGAAACCATATAAGAATGTTGATATAGCGCTAAAAGCCTTTAAAGTGGTTTTGAGTTCGTATCCAAAAGCAAGATTTATAATTGCGGGTAATGGAGAAGCCGGTCTAGGACTGAAGCAGTTAGCTAAAGATTTGGAGATTAACAATCAAGTCGACTTTAGAGGTATTGTAGATGATCAGGAAAAGGCACGGATCTTTACTCAAAGTTGGATCGCTGTTCAACCTTCCATGGTTGAGGGTTGGGGTATTACGGTTATTGAAGCCAATGCTCATGGCACACCAGTAATTGCTTCAAATGTTCCTGGACTTAAAGACTCAGTTATTCATGGAAAGACTGGACTACTTGTTCCACCTTTAGAAGTAGACGTGATGGCTGACGCAATTAAAAGGATTTTTAAAGATTCTAAACTAAGAAAGAGCCTTTCCCAAAATGCTCTTGAATGGGCTGCAGAGTTCAATTGGGATAAAAGCGCCGAAGAGACATTGTCCTTAATTACAAACACTTTTAAATCTGAGCAGATATCAAAGCCTGATTTTAAGATAGCGTATGAAAAGAAACTCCCTGAACATAAATAACCCCAGCACCACTATCGGCATTCCAACCTATGAAGCAGGTAAGAGCTTAGTCACCACCTTAAACTCTATCTATGGGCAGACAGCATTTGCTGACGTCAAGAAGATTCTGGTAGTAGTGGATGGAAAGAAGAAGATTGACAAAGGAATTTTGATGGCTGTCAAACATCACAAATTGGAAGTGGTTTATAGAGCGAGTAGAAAAGGTCAGTCCTCCCGAATCAATGACATCCTTAAGCTGACCAAAACTAAAATATTAATTCTGACAAACGACGATGTCATTTGGCCAAGAAATACTCTTAAGCACTTACTGAACAAAAGCAAAGTTAGCTCTGCAGATTTAATCACTACCACTGCCGTCCCTATGCCAGCTCGCAATGCAATTGAGTGGACTATTAGTTTAGGAGCAATATTAACTGCTCAAATTTCTGCTCGCTGGAAGAATTATCACAATTACTTATCATGCAACGGACGACTGTTATTGCTCTCTAAACCATTATTCAGTAGTATGAAAATACCATCGAAGCTATGGAACAATGATGCCTATATTTATTTCTTTGCTAAGTATCATGGCTTTACTCATCTACATCAACCAAAGGCTGAGGTGCGTTATCGCTCACCAAGAAGTTTGAGTGATCACCTTAAACAAAGTCATAAGTTTCAGTTTTCATTGAGTGAAAATCAAGCATTTTTTAACCAGGATCTTTCAGCAGATTATCAGATTCCCTCTTCAGAAACGAAGCGTGCATTAATCTCATCTTTGATCACAAGTCCTTTCAGAACAGCACTCTTTATATTATTAACTTTATTTACGAGATTTACTTCTCACAAGAATAGCCATTCAGGTGTAGGATACTGGGCAACAGATACCTCTACGAAAAATATTTAAATTATGACAGAAAAGAACACTAAACCACTCACGGTTTGCTACTTCGGCGTTAATGACAAGATTAGCAAAAACAGTATGACGCTCAAGCGTCTTAAACAGCAAAATATTAATGTAGTAGACGTATGGGCTCAAAATAAGATCACAGATTTAAACTCTGAAAAACACTTAGGGAATTTAGCTTTAATTAAGCGGTTGCTCACTAAAATAAAAATTATCCCAGAAATACTGAAACATTCAGATCGTATAAGGATGAGCGACGTAATATTCGTTGGCTACCCAGGTCACTTTGACTTACCTATTGCCTGGGTGGTGTCAAAGTTCTTCCATAAGCCACTTATATTTGATCAAGTAACCTTTTTAGTAAATACTCTGGCTGATGACGTGGGGATTATGAAGCGTCAAAGTTTGCTTGCAAGACTTACGTATACAGCAGAAAAATTTGTCTATTCTCTACCAGATATATTGTTAGTCGACAGTCAAGTGCTAGGTGATTATATTCACGAAGAGTTTGGTGTTCCATCATCTAAGATCAAAGTAGTGTACTTAGGAGCTGACGAAGAGATTTATAAGTTTCAAGGATTTAAAAAGCCAGGAAAAGTTCTTAATGTCATATATTATGGTATGTACAATCCAATTCATGGTGTTGAACATATTGTTGCAGCAGCTCGTAAGTTATCTACTGATGCCAATATTCAGTTCACGATGATTGGAACCGGCCCCTTGTACCCAATGGCGTATGAATTAGCCCAAAAGTATAAGTTAAAAAACATACAGTTCTTTCCAAGTATGCCTGAAGCAGATGCTCAGAAGTTGCTCAAAGAAGCAGATATCTTTCTAGGCTTTATGCAGAATTTAAGCTCTGCTGATAGATTTATTCCTAATAAGGTGGGTCAAGGAATTGCCTTGGGTAAAGCCGTAATTACTTCTCGAACCAAGGTAATTGAGAGTGTCTTCACGGATCAGGAAAACATTTATATGTGTTTACCAAATAACTCAGACTCTTTAGTCAAAGCCATTACGGACTTAAAAACACATCCACTTCTATTGGAAAAAATTGCTCAGAATGGATATAAGTTATTTAATGAAAAATTTAGTATGCGACAAGTTGGTATTGAGCTTACAAAAATTATGCGCTCAGTTTCTTAAATAATTGAGTTAACTGAGTCGCAATCTTAGGATAATTGAAGTGAGAAACTGCGAGTTGATAACCGTTTTTCCCTAGTTGACGCCGAATTTTAGAAGAACCAATCAGCTTTTCTAAGGAAGTTGCCAATTCCTGCGGGTTCATTGCGGGCACTATTAATGCATCGTGCTCATTTTTAACTACTTCCGCACAACCTGCTCCTGTAGATAAAATCACCGGTTTTTGACAGGCCATAGCCTCAAATGGTGCTAACCCCCAAGTTTGCTCAATAGGAACGAAAACAAATACATCTGAGAGCTGATAATAGCCAACTAACTCCTCGGGGCTCTTATATTTTGGATCAATGATGATTGTTTCTTCTAAATCAAGTTCTTTAATCTTCTTCTCAATTGACGTGTAGTAGGGTAAATCAAAGTTTGGATTGCCACTAATTAATAATTTTACCTTTGCTCTCCTCGCAGGACTTAGCAGAGCAACTGCATCAATAATATCTTCGTACCTCCGATGAGGTTGAAAGTGAGCGTGAACCAAAATAATAAAGTTATTTTTTGGAGCGAAGTTACAGTCACGAACCAAGCGTTTTTTTGCTAACTCACGGTGGTCAGTAAAGTACTGTTCCGCGTGAATCCCTGCTGTAGGAAAGACGAGCGACTCTATTCCATAAAAAGCATCCAGCTCTTTCTTCATTTTATGTGTAGGGACAATAACTTTATCAATTTTTTGAATATTTTTTTTATCAATATTGCTATGAAGTTCTAGTACTTTTCCAAACCAAGGGTATTTTCCGACCAAAGAGCCTGGCTTAGCTTTATCAACTAAAGTAATCGGATCAAAGACACTCCATACCACTGGAGTGTTATGAATTTTTTTATACTTTAAAGCTGGTACATAGGCACAGGACTCTCCAGTAAAGATCAAATCGTACTCAGAATCTTTCATCAAAGTAAAAATGTTCGGTGTACGAATGTAATAATCTACAGCAGCTTGCACCCGACTCATTAAGGTCGTCACGCTCATATTTTTTCCTCGAGTACTCACCTTTTTTAGGTAGCGAATATGTAGCTGGTTTGCCAACTCTGGAAAGCAAACTTCAGGGTCATAGTAGTAGGTGAAGACATCTACTTGGTTGCCCAACTTTTGCAGCTCTATCGCGAGCGACAAAAAAACGTTCACGTTACCGGAAGTGGAGTGAAGATATGTAAAAATAAGAGCTATTTTCATATGATTGGTCGCTAAATTTGAAGATACTGGGTAATTTACCACAGATTGCGAATTATCGCTCTTTCATTTACAATCTGCACACTGTTTATATGAAAGCATCTATCAAGTCTTTTTTATTATCAATTCTGCTTTTACTGATGCTGATTGTTGTATTTGCAGCTGTAGTCAAAGGCAAGCCCGGAAATCCTATTGCGTACCAATTTGAAAAAAGCACTGAAGTTGGCAGCCCCTTTGAGTCCACCAACACCGCCTCTCGCTATGCTTTGGTTGAATCTATTATGGAGAATGGACGCTTTGACTTTACGATTGACCAAGCTCGCTTTGCTGCCCCTGACATGGTGCAGTATGGTGACAAGTTCTTCTCCATCTTTACACCCGGTGTTTCTTTTGTGACCCTGCCCTTTTACTTTATTGGTAAACAAATTGGTTTTCCCCAATTAATCGCTTTTACGTCCACCATAGTCTTTGCAATTGTGAACTTTTTTCTTCTTCTCCGAATTACTCAAAGGTTGGGGGCCAAAAAACCAGCTGCTATTTGTGCAGCCTTAGTCTTTACGTTTGCAACCAACGCATTACCATACGCTTTAACCTTAACCCAGCACACAGCTAGCGTAACGATTTTGCTTCTCTGCTTATTAAACGCAACGGCTGAGAAAAGAAGCTTTTTAAACAACACTCTATTTGGATTACTCTACGGAAGTTCGCTACTTATTGATTTCCCCAATTTGTTCCTGCTTTTTCCAATCGGCATCTATATTTTGTCAAAAAACTTTACGATAAGTGACGGTGCTACAGAATTAAAAGTTGGTCTGAAGGCCGCTGTGGTGGGACTAGCAGTTGGCTTTTTACCACTGGTTCTGCTCTTTGGTTTTTATAATTTTTCTTTAACTGGATCACCGCTTAAGTTTGGTCAAATGATGGTACGTTCTGACTACTTCGACACTAAAGCGCAACAAGCTAGTAATCAGAAAATGGCAGAGAATCAAGATGCCTACGCTCCTGTACTACCATTTAATACTCGCGCTCAACTAAAAGGTGTGAGAATCCTGCTAATCAGTAATGAACGCTCTTGGTTGTATTACAGTCCAGTAATTTGGATTGGACTACTTGGGCTGGTCACCAGCTACAAACAAAGTAAAACTAAAAGCATGTCGGTAGTGCTTTTGGGCGTTTTGGTGACAACTATTCTGCTCTACTCAATGTTTGGAGATCCTTGGGGGGGCTGGACCTTTGGACCTCGTTACCTTATTCCAGCGGCCGCGATCTTAGCCATCTTCTTAGCAATGGCTATCGAAAGATTTGCTAGGAATCTTTTATTTTCAACTATCTTCTTAGTATTAAGTTTTTATAGTATCTTCATCACCTTCGCAGGTGCCTTGACAACTAATTCCATTCCTCCCAAGGTCGAGGCTGAGCAACTCTCCCAATTCATTCCATATACTGTGGACTACAACTTCCAAAAGCTTAGCAAAAATGAAAGTAGCTCGCTTTTTTATAATTCACAGTTAAAGAATGAAATCTCTCTAAAGAATTACCACTACGGATTATTTGGTTTTACCAGCTTCATTTTATTTATCATTTATATTTCTCGATTTACTAATGAGTTAAAGTTTAGAAAAAATAAAGAATGAGACTTCCTGCATCAACCTTTCAGCTCAGAATCGATAAAGCCCTTTTACAAAAGCTCTATCTATTTCTCAATCGTCACGCAGAAGTCATTCTGTTGGTGTCTTTAATTATCATCTCCATTTTTAACTTTGTTCTGTATTACAGAAATGGCTTAGGTCTCGCCTACAACGATGCTCGCTCTCATCTTGATATCGGCCGCCGTGTGGTCGAAGGGTTAAAGCCTGGCTTAGCCCAGCTGGGTAGTGTTTGGCTCCCACTCCCCCACATTCTGATGGTCCCGACTATTTGGAACGACTTTATGTGGCACTCTGGATTATCAGGTGCGCTGCAGTCGATGGTCTCCTTTGTTGCTACTGGAATTACTATTTACTTTATTTTAAAAACCTTAAAGGTTGGTCTCTTAGGCAGATTGTTCGGTGTCCTTGTTTTTGTTGCCAATATTAATATTCTCTTTCTCCAATCAACAGCCATGACGGAGCTGCTGCTGCTGGCCACGATGACTATTGGCTCATATCAATTACTGCTCTGGCACCAAGAAGATACGGTTTTACGCTTAATTAAAACTGCATTCTGGATCATGCTATCTACCCTTATTCGCTATGATGGCTGGTTTCTTTTTCTCTTTGCTACCGCGCTGGTGGTGTATAAGGGCTTTAAAAAAGGTGGCTATAAAACCAGTGAAGGCATGTTTGTACTTTTCTGCACCTTAGCTGGCTTTGGTATCTTTTTGTGGTTCTTATGGAACTTGCTGATTTTCAAAGATCCACTCTACTTTATCTTTGGACCATACTCTGCGCATGCGCAGCAGCAGCAACTTGATGCCTCTGGCGTTCTCCAAACCAAAGGGAACTTGCCTTTATCTTTGCTTCTGTACTGGTTGGCAATGGCCTATAACTCAGGAGCTTTTACCGTGTTTTTGGGCATTTTTGGAGCAGCTGTTCTTTTAGTAGACAAGAAGATACCAAAAGATTTACGTATCGCCTTATCCGCTCTCTTAGCTCCATTGGCGTTTAATATTATTGCTTTATACCTAGGCCACTCCGTGCTATTTATTCAAGGCATCTCCGGAAATACTTGGTTTAATATCCGCTACGGAATTATGATGATGCCTTCGCTGGCAGTTTTTATTGGGTACTTAGTCCATCGTATGAAGCCAATTCGTTGGTTGGTGATTGGTCTCTTTCTCTTTACCGTCCTCCTCCAGTTTGTAAATGGCGATGCAGTTACCATTGACGACGGCCGAGTGGGTTCTAGCCAAAAGAACGTCACCGAGGTCAGTAGCTGGCTAAATCGTAATACCAAAGATGAGAAAGGCTTCATCCTGATTTCTGCTGCCTCACATGACGCCATTATTTTTTCTTCGGGTCTACCAATGATCAAGTACATCCATGAAGGTACCGGTGCGTATTGGGAAAGTGCGACTACTTCACCAGATCGTTGGGCTCGCTGGATTATCATGCGCACCAATGATGAGAATGATCAAACCTTTAAGCTAATAAAGAAGTCAGGCTCATTAGGCAAGTACGACCTCGTGAAAACCTACCCTTTTGCTGATATTTATAAGTTGAAGCCTGAGTACGAAGTAAACCTCAATACAGAAGCCAGTTTAGGAAAACAAAAGTAATACCAACTTATTAATTGAATTACCAAGAAAAAATAGTATAATAATTACTATAGGACATGCAATCTATCATTTTAGAGCAACTACGGGATCAAAAGACACCACTTGAAGTGATTGTGGTGGGGCTTGGTTTTATGGGATTTGGCTTTGTTTCTTTAACTCGCTATACACCTGGTATTATCGTTCCTTTGGTCATTACCCGACGTCCCAGTGAAACACTTTCATTTTTGGAAAAAGAAGGATATAACGCTCGAATCGAGAGTAATCCTTCCATGATTAAAGATAATGCTCAAAAAGGCATTATTTCTGTCAGCGACGACATGGACTTGATCAAAACCTACGAAAATCAAATTGTGTTTGAGATGACTGGAACTGTGGATTACGGCACAGAGGTCGCTCTTAAAACTCTGGAAGCGAACAAACATTTAGTCACCATGAACCCTGAGCTTCAGGCCACGGTGGGCACTCCATTAAGAATTCTTTTTGACCAAAAAAATCTGGTGATTACAGATGTCGTTGGTGATCAACCTGGAAGTTTGTCCCGGCTAATTGCCTCCTCAAATGCAAAGGGCTTTAAGACTCTTCTTGCTGGCAACATGAAGCGATACCTTGATCGACATGCTACTCAAAAAAAGATGCAACCTTGGGCCGATGACAAGGGGCTCGCTGTTCGCCAAACTGTTTCTTTTACAGATGGTACGAAACAAGCAATTGAGATGACATTAGTTTCTAATTACTTTGGCATGTCTATCCTGGAAGCAGGCATGAGAGGGCCAGTGGTCGAGCGATTTGACCAGGTACTCAATATGTTCGACTGGGATAGTGTTCCAGAAAATGGTGTAGTTGACTACATGTTAGGTCGCACCCTCTTCCCAGGCGTTTTTATTGTGGCCGAGCACATTGACCCCCATCAACAAAAGTACTTACGGTACTTAGGCTTAGGAGATGGTCCTCGTTACGTTCTATTTGACTCTTACCACTTATGCCATCTTGAAGTCAGCGAAACGTTGGCAAAGGTAGGCCTCTACAACTCCGAAACAATTAATAACGGTTTAAGTCCAACCACTACCACTGTAGCGATGGCAAAGTTTGATCTCCAAAAGGGTCAAGTTTTAGATGGTATTGGTGGAGACACACTTTATGGCAGTATTCGTAAACTGCCCTTCAATCGAAACTACCTCCCAGTTGGTGTCAGCCAAGGGGCTGTCTTGAAGAGAGATATTCCTCAAGATACACCGATCAGCTTAGATGACGTAGACGTCCCTAGTAACGCAGCTACCAAACTCCTTGGCTTAGCCTAATTGTTTCAACCAAACGAAGTTGATCTGTTCTGATACAATGATCAAGTGAAATTCTTACTTTTTCTGACTTTTTTTACTAGCATGATTCTGGTTGGAACTCTGCTTTTTCCAGCTCCAGCTTCTGCTGCTTCTAGCTCCAATGAGCACCCTTGGTGGGAGTTTCAATCTATTGACACCATGAAGTACTCTCGGGATCCAAGTCGTAGCATCACGAACGATCCCGACTTTGATCAAATCATCGAGAAGCAAGTCCGTGATATCGCTGAAACCGGTGCGACTCACGTTGGAATCGCAACTCCCTATGATGAAGAGTTTCTGCCTGTTTTACGCCGTTGGGTCACTGCTGCCCGCCGACACGACCTAAAGGTCTGGTTCCGTGGTAACTTTAGTGGCTGGGAAGGCTGGTTTGGTTATCCTCGTATCACTAGAGCGCAGCACTTAATAAGTACCCGAGAATTTTTGCAAAAAAATGAGGACCTCTTTGAGGAGGGCGATTTATTTAGCGCCTGTCCAGAATGTGAAAACGGCGGCCCTGGTGATCCTCGCTTAAATGGGGATCCAGAAGGCCATAAAAAGTTTTTAATTGAGGAGTATCGAGTTACCCGTGAGGCCTTTCACCGGATGGGGAAGAATGTCCAGTCAAACTTGCACTCCATGAACGGAGATGTGGCTCGTTTAATCATGGATGAGCAAACCACCGCTGCGCTAGGCGGGATAGTCACGATTGACCACTACGTTCATACACCTGAAAAGCTGGCTGCAGACATCCAGGAAATAGCTAAAAAAAGTAAAGGCAAAGTTATCTTGGGTGAGTACGGAGCGCCCATCCCTGATATTCACGGCAACCAGAGCCCTGAGGAACAAGCTGCCTGGATTCAAGCTTCTTTGAGCAAACTTGCCACCCTGCCCGAGCTAATTGGTGTCAATTATTGGGTGAGTGTGGGCGGCTCAACTCGATTATGGAACGATGATGGAACAGCTCGCCCAGCAGCTGCAGAGCTAAAAAAATACTTTACCCCATTTGTGATCTCTGGCAAGATCGCCAACAGCTGGAATACGCCGATCAAAAATGCCAAGATCTCTTCCACCCACAAAACTGTTTACACCAACTCCCAAGGTAAGTTCAACTTACCTGCGCTCACAGACAAAGCGACCATTACAGTGGAAGCACCAGGCTATGCAGCTCAAACTTTGCAGCTCTCAGCGGTAAATACTTCACCTCAGATAGACCTTTTGCCCCAAAATCCTGGTCTTATTTACCGCTTCAGAGTCTTTTTTCAGAAAGTGATTACCTTTTTTAAAGGCTAACTTCCTCTTTTATTTTTTTCCAATTTTGTGCTTTAGGAGTGGGTTTTAAATTGATTTTGATTGATCCAGTTTTATATTGTAATTTCGGTATAATTTTGGTATAATCGGGCATCCTAAAAAAATGGAGCCTATGAAAGTACCTTTTCTTCAGCCTCTTATTCTTCTGTTCCTAGTTATCTACAGCTTATTTTTACCTTTACCTGTTTCTGCTCAAGCAGTCAGTACTCCGAGTTTCCCCACCTGTATTAACCCTGAAGGAGAAATTATTGCTCAGTACTTATCTGGAACTCATGGCATCCCTGGGAATACTGCTGAGTATCACGGTAGTGACACAGTCTACCGAATCAACAATAACCAAGTACTCCAGTGTTTTTGCCCTGAAAATGGAAACTCAGGAATTCAAACCGTCTGGCTGAAGACTAGTCTTTTGAATGAAGAGGAAGTAAGTATCCTTCGTCGGACCGGCTGGGTGGTTATTCCCAATGGTGCACTTTGGGGTCTGGATCCCGAAGCATACATCACTAAAAACGCTTCATTTGAGTGCCGAGGCGTAGGTGGCGGAACTGGTGGAGGCGATAACGGAGGTGGGAACGGAGGAAGTAGTAATAGCAGCAGCCGCAGCGGCTCTTCGGAGGCTGGCGTAGGTGGTGCTGTACTGGGAGCAGCAACTCGGTTTCCGCAAATATTAGGTTTAGCTAGTACTGGAAATACCTTGAATACACTCATCTTCCTGGCTCTGATTTTGATTGCTGCAGGAACATTGCTCTCTGTGTATTTGTTAAAAAGCCCCCGAAAACCCTAATTTTTTTTCGTGAAGCTGGTATTATGGAGCTTGTGTCTTCTCCTACCATCTCAATTTCCACTCCTGCTAAAACTGATAAAGTTGCTGCCAACATCCTCAAAGGCGTAGCCATCTCAGCGGTGATACTTCTTCATACACTATCAAGCTTGCCTGCTGAAACATACACCACCTCTCCAAATCGCAATTTCTTTATTGTCATTGATCAGCTTTGTCGCTTTTCAGTTCCACTTTTTATTGCCCTTTCTGGCTATGGACTGGCGAAAAGATATCAGCACAAACATCCGGGTTTGAGAGAATTTTTTCAACGGCGAGTCCTGAAGTTACTGCCCCTCTACATCTTATGGAGTGGGGTGCTTTTTTTCCTCTTTTCTCTCGAACTAAGTTGGCAAGTCAAACATGAGACTGTCTCTATTTTTGCTTTTTTAAAAAAGCTTTGGCAGGGTGGCGTTGACTACCATCTTTACTTTGTGCCACTAATCTTTCAAATGTACGTCATTTTTCCACTCATCTTTTTTCTGCAAGCACGTAAGGATGACAGAAAGAAGTTGGTGATCTTAGGCGGAGGCTTTGCTTTGCAACTAGCCGCGTTTATGTATTTTGCTCAGTTCTTTCGCTATAACCCAGATCTTCCTTTTTCGACAGATCAAAAGCAGTATTCCAGTATTTTTTCGTGGATTTTCTACTTTATTCAAGGCATTTTCTTTGCCCAAGTAGAGATCAGTCGCAAGCGAAAAGAAAAGCTGGCAGTACTTTTTGCAGTTGCGGCCACAGCGGGAGTGACAATGGCGATTTTGCAACCCATCCAGAAAATTGAGCTAGGCTATGATCCGTTGATGGCCTTACGCTTTACGAGACTGCCGATTTTCTTGTATGTAGGGAGCTTAATTAGTTTATTGTTTTTAAGTCTACACCGCATCGCTCATATTCCCAAAATATGGAGCCGATTACTAAGTATTATTGGCGAGCATTCATACTTAATTTTTTTAGCTCATACACTCGGCTTAAGAATCGTATTTGGATACCTGGAAAAAACTGTTTCAACTCAGATGCTACTCTTCAGTTCATTCATTCTACTTATTACTTTTTATGGTTCAAAAAGACTCTCAAAATGAAGCAGTATTTAAAAAAAAATAAAAGTGAGTTAGCCACTTTTCTGAGATTCCCATGGCTCTATCTCAATCCTTCATTTTCCCAGGAAGGCGAGGACATTTTATTAAAAAAGATCTTCAAGTATCGCAAGAAGGGTTTTTTTGTGGATGTAGGTGCTCATCACCCCTACCGCTACTCAAATACATATGCGCTCTACCAGCTAGGATGGTCTGGAATCAACATCGATGCTACTCCTGACAGTATGACTGCATTTCAAAAAGCACGTCCAAGGGATACCAACCTAGAGCTTGTTATCAGTGATGCTACGAGGACAACTCAGTACTATATCTTCGAGGACTCGGCTTTAAATACTCTAGATCCAGCGGCGAGCCAAAGAGTCATAAGTTCTGGCCAGTCGAAGCTGAGCTGCATTATTGAATTGCAGGCAACAACGCTCAAAAAAGTACTGAGCAACTACTTGCCCCAAGATACGCTCATAGACTTCCTCAATATTGATGTGGAAGGGGCGGATCTACAAGTCCTGAAGTCCAATGACTGGAAAAGATATCTGCCAAAAGTCATTGCAATTGAGGAAAGCAGCCAAAACTCACCCACCCATACGTTTCTGACTCAAAAAGGCTATCGTTCAATTTGTCGGACAATTAGCACCACGATCTTTCTTCATCAAAAGGATAGCTTATAATCCAGCCTATGCCGTTTTCTAAAATTGTGATGATTTCTTACCACACATGTCCATTAGCCTCTCAGGAGGGGAAGGAAACTGGTGGCATGAACGTCTATGTCCTAGAACTTTCCCGAGAGCTCGCCAAAAAGGGTCATACTGTCGATATCTTTACTCGGAGCACAGATACCCATAATCCAAAAGTTGTTCAGGTTAGTGAGCAGCTGCGAGTCATTCACCTAGTCGCTGGACCAGAAAGACCAATTTCCAAGAAGAATTTACTCCAATATATTCCTGAGTTTGTCCAAAGCTATAAAGAGTTTGTTGGCAGCGAGCACCTGAGCTATGACGTGATGCACTGTCACTATTATCTTTCTGGACTGATCGGTCTACAGATTTGTAAAGTTCCCTTGGTTATGACCTTTCATACTTTGGCTTTAATGAAAAATTTAGTCGCCCGCGGAGAAGTGGAAAAGGAAGATGGCACCCGGATAGAGGCAGAGCTAGAGTTGGTTCAAAAAGTAGATAAAATTATTACTCCCAGTACTAGTGATACACAGTATCTCCAGTATTTATACGATGCAAAACCAAACAAATTATCAGTAATACCACCAGGTGTTGATCCCACGATCTTTCGTCCTATCCCCCAGAAGGAAGCCAAAGCGTTTGTCGGCGCTGATCCAAACTCTAAGATGGTGATGTTTGTGGGCCGGATTGAGGCGCTCAAAGGAATTGATATGCTGATGTATGCAATCAAGATCTTTGTCAAGAAGAATCCTCCAGTCCCTATTTGTTTATGGATTGTGGGTGGGGATATTTCTCAGCATATGTCGCTCTGGTCAAAAGAGTTGCAGAAATTAGAAGAGCTTCGACATACATTACAGTTAAGAACAGTAGTCAAGTTTGTCGGCCAACGCCCTCAAGATGAGCTACCGTATTATTACAATGCTGCTGATGTTGTAGTTATGCCCTCACACTACGAATCCTTTGGCATGGCTGCCTTAGAAGCCATGATGTGTGGGGTGCCAGTGATCACTACCAACGTAGCCGGCATCTCTAGTGTACTGGCAGATACTGATGAGGTGTTGTTAACTACTGTAAATGACCCAATTGGACTCGCCACCAAGATCGAGTTTTTACTCAAAAACCCTGCTGCGCATGAACAACTCAGTACTGAAGTACGCGAAAAGGTGCAAGACTTGACCTGGGCAAATATTGCTAACCAAGTTCTACGCGTCTATGAGTCAGCTGTTCAAACGGGGAGAAAAAATGCCTAGTAAAATCTATATCTTGCGTCATGGGCTTGCTACACATAGCACTACGGGTTATGGCGATCAAATTTTAACTGCCACTTTGCTCCCTGAGGGTGTTCCTCCGATTAAACGCTTAGCAGCATTTCTGAAAGATATCCCTTCTGACTTTCATGTCTGTTCTGAAATTGAGCGCTGTCGACAAACTGCTAGTATTGTGACAGAAATGACTGGTAAACAATTTTCATATGATAGCCGATTAAATGAGTACCACGCTGAAACTTTTGAGCAGTTACGAGATCGGATTAAAGACTTCTTAGATGAACTCTCAACCCATCAATACCAAGCAGTCTTAATCTGCAGCCACGGCTCAGTTGTTTCTGGATTGAAAAGCTTTCTGGTCAAAGGCAGCTACCTGCCAGAAGACGAAATGGATTATCCTCATACAGGAGAGTTATTACTCATTGAAAATGCCAAAGTAAAAAAATGGAACTTTAATCAAGAGGGGGATGTTGCAGGATAAATCCTGTCAGAAAAGGAAAGTATGAAAGTTCTTGTCTTTAGCCCTCATCCAGATGATGAAGTCATTGGTTGTGGTGGAGCCATTTTAGCGCATCGAGAAAGAGGTGATGTGGTGACAGTGGCGTATCTTACTTCTGGTGAGAACGGCAGCTTAAAGTACTCACAAAAGAACTTAATTGAGGTGCGAGAAAAAGAAGCCCAAGCTTCAGCCAAAATTTTAGGCGTTGATAAAACACTTTTCCTCCACCTTCCTGATGGCTTCATTGAGTACAACGCTGATAATCTCACTGCACTAACTAAATTAATCCGCTCTGAGCAACCTCAGCTCATTTACTTTCCTCATAGTCAGGACGGGCATGTTGACCATCAAGTAGCGCATCGCTTAATAAAAGAGGCAGCTGGTCGGGCCAGTGGAGATAGCTTTGCTGAGTCAGGGATGACTCCCTGGAGCGTTGACACTCTACTTGGGTATGAAGTTTGGACCCCAATTCAAGAGCCTCAATACAGCGTAGATATTTCGGCACAAATGGAAAGAAAGTTAGCTGCACTGCGACAGCACAAGTCTCAACTAGAAAATGTTCAGTATGATGAAGCAGTGGCTGGACTGAATCGATACCGCGGGATCATGACCAAGGCCGGAAAGTACGCTGAGTGCTTTGAAGTGATGAAGACTTCACTCATCCTCTAATCTCTTTTTTCTGCTCACCTCATTTTTTACTTATGCAACAGTGTTGCATTTATAGTTTTTTATGATATTATTTTGATGCAACTTAATTGCATTTAGCTTTTAGATCTAGAAAAGGAAATATGATAAATCATGAACACCATCAGCATGGAGAAGCTGAGCATATTTGTGATGGAGAATGTGCAGAAGCTCACCTTGCACATGGAATAATGCATGCAGCGGAGCTGTTGCCAGAAGGTATACCCGCCGAAGCAGCCCTTGCAGTCTACACCCAACTAAATGATGCTCTTCATCAGGATGTTCACTCTACTACTCCACGCAGAACACTACTCACTATCGGACAAGCAGGACGAAATAAGAATATTACCCTAAGTGATCTTTCTCGACCGGAGATAGCTATACAACTTCTTGGTATAAGATCTGGCATGCCAGTTGTAATCAAAGCAATGAGAGAAAACTTCCGCTCCAAAGAGATGCAGGAAGCAATCATTCCTGCTTTCATTTACCAAGGCACAGATGGGACTGTTAGATTGACCTATGACACGTACTCTTTCTTTGTTGGAAAAGACTGGGTTGTCCCTCAGGAAGTTGCTACCCAGTTAGTTGATATATTTCGCAAAATCAAAAGCGCTCTTCGCCCGGATTTAGCTGGAAATGACCATAGTTCAGTTGCTAAAGGGAAGGGGACTACCCCACAAGAACTGAGTGATCATATTCCAATAGTAACAACTCAATTTGGGACTCTAATTAACTCTGTTGCCGCTCCTACAGACGAAATCTTGAGCAAGGTGCAAGCACAAGCGCTAGTGCTTGGAGCTCAGATGTCAGACACATCTCACCTGCTCCACAACTCTGGGCAACGCAATGGACATGGCAAAGTTCTTTCACTGCCTCAAAAAATTGAAGCTGTTCAAAAAGCAAGGGGGCTGCGATTAGCTGCTGACTTGCCATTGGCGAAGTATCGTCAAGATGCTCCTAGTGTTGGCATTTTCTGCTTACCAAATATCGACTTTGCACATCACCTTGTACCTTTATTAGAGCAAGTTCCTACCCCTGCCCAAGCCCTACTCAGACGCAAACTCTCTCCTTCTCTGCCTGATTTGATAATACCTTTAGAATTTGTAAATAATGAGATCATTACTGGAGGGTCTGGGGTGCAGGCTCGACGAGCTGAAGGATTAGGAGTAGATCCAGATAAAGTCCTCTATCGCTTAGAAACCGCGATTACTGATAACCATCATGTTGTTACGGCCACTGCTGATGCTTATGGAGATCGAAAGTTAAAAAGAAGTAAAAAGTACTAAGCATAATGGATGAAGCTCTATGGAACGTTCTGAGCCTACGCCCCCGAATGTAGTAGTTGAAGTTGGTGAAGCTGAAGTTGTCCTTGTTGATCTAGCTGATTTGGACTTATCAGCAATTTTTGGTAGTGATTTCAATAATGAAAATATCCAAGACGATGGTTTGCCAGAATCAGTATCAGCAGCACCTGCCCCATCCGAAGCGTTTATCATTCCAAATTCAGGTACTCAAGAGTTATCAACTGACTCACTCGGTGATGATGTGGTCTTTACTACCGTGGAAGACGTAATAGAGTATCGTCAGGAGGTAAAGAAAGATGAAGTTATTCAGCTAAGAATCCAGCAGCTAGCAGGACTAATTCCTGCGTGTGGAGGATTTCTCCACATGTTGATTCATCCATTTGAAGGACTTTTAAGCGGTGCGAGCGTGACTTCTCCTGGTGGCAACAATAATTTAAGAGATGAAGAACTTCATGATAAACGAGTATCATCTACAAATATTTTTGGTAGTACAAATAAAATAAATTCGAGTAAAGCTGCTTCTCAAGGAGGACAAGGAGTACTCTTTCAATTATTTGATGTCCACCTTAACCAGTATGCTCCCTAATGATTTTTTGCAACTGTTCATGCAGCGGCTGAGGAGCTGCGCAAAAAGTAAAGTTTTCTTCACTTCTTTTGACGGCATGCTGATAGTTCATCGGCTGACCAAAAAAATCTGTGTACTTGCCACCAGCCTCCTCAACTAAAATATGTGGAGCGATATTATCCCAAATCTTACTTGTTCTATTCAGGGATCCACCGTAGTTACCAACAGCTAACATAGCAACGTCAAAAGCACTATTGCTCGAACGTAAATTTCTGACATTAAGAATTATCTGGGCCAGCAAACTGCATTCTTCAATCGTCATCTGTGGAGCTTCTTGGTGACCATCAATTCCATAGGCTACTAGTGTTGAAAGAAGATTATGTTGAGAAGTGACATGGATGGGAACTCCGTTCTTTTGAGCTCCTCGCCCTTTTTCGGCTGTATAGATTTCCCTAAAAAGAGGTAAAGCAACTCCACCAGCAATTGGCTGGTCTTTATGCAGCAATCCAATCATAATTCCATACGTGGGAATACCATTCGCAAAGTTACTCGTTCCATCAATTGGGTCCACTACCCAGGTGAACTCAGAATTTTTATCTATGACTCCCGCTTCTTCATCAATAATGTTGTGATCAGGATAATGAGTAGAAATTTGTCCAACAATGTGATGACCAATTTCCAGATCTGTTTCAGTTAAAACCTGATTATTATCGTCTGTTTTAGTCGTCCCAGTGACTTTACCAAAGCTTTGGTTAGCAAATTGGCTGGCTTTCTCCAAAGTTTGGGAAATAAAGAAGGTGTATGACATACAGAGGTATCCTACTATAATGCGCAGGTGTTAAAAAGTATCCGTAGTAGCAGTGATCTTCAAATCTACTTAACTCAGAAAGGTTTGAGCTGGTCAGAGTGTCAGCTACCAGATTCTACTGCTGTAGGGTACTTTCCGCTCCGAATTCCTTTGTACTACGCTGACTTAATTAACTGGAAAGACCCTGCTGATCCATTACGAAGAATGGTCATTCCGGATGTTGCTGAGCAGCATGTGCAACCCTACGAACTCGTCGATCCGATTGGGGATAAAGCTAGAGAAGCAGTGCCTGGACTCATTCACCGTTATCCTGATCGCTGTCTTCTATTACTTACCACTTATTGTGCTGTGCACTGCAGATTTTGCTTCCGACGAGAAGTAGTTGGAAAAGTACGGGCAGTAGATTTTGAAAGTATTGTTCAGTATTTAAAAGAACATCAGGAAGTCAAAGAAATTATTCTTTCAGGCGGTGACCCTTTTTCCTTTCCAGTAGGTTTTTTAAAGTCGCTGAGTGAGTATCTGAC
This sequence comes from uncultured Pseudomonadales bacterium, assembly GCA_964570365.1. Classification (GTDB taxonomy): domain Bacteria; phylum Patescibacteriota; class Microgenomatia; order UBA1400; family PJMF01; genus CAZMXT01. The sequence continues at coordinate 28,482 of CAZMXT010000011.1, forward strand.
CCCACTTGATCACATTAGAACCTGGAGATTCCACACAAGAATTCCAGCTGTTGATCCCAGTTCGGTAAAAGGTGAGTGGCTGACGGAGCTTGCAGTGATGGGTGTTTCTAAAAGATTGATTATTGTCTTGCACGTTGATCACCCAACTGAGGTAACACTAGAATTTATTGACCTAATCAAACAGCTTCACTCCATAGGCTGTGTACTATTAAGTCAAACAGTTTTACTTAAGGGAGTGAATGACTCAGCTGAAGTTCTAGGTAAACTATTTCGCTCTTTAATCGAAGCTGGAGTTAAGCCCTATTACCTGCATCACTTAGACCAAGTGGTCGGCACAGATCACTTTAGAATTTCTATTGATGCTGGAAAGAGAATTTACACTTCTTTACGGGGGAATATTTCTGGAATTTGTAATCCTGAGTACGTCTTAGATTTGCCAGGAGGGTTTGGAAAAGTACCAGTCATGTGGATGAAGAAAATACGTGACCGTGTCTACAGCACGACTACTTTTGATGGTCAGACTTTGGAGTATGTTGATCAAGCGAGCGAAGCAAATTAAGCAAAAGTCCTTGAATACTTCCCAGCATTACTCCCATGTCCGCGCCCAACTGCAAGAGTGGCAACCAGTACCAGCCATCTGGAACATAACGGACATTTTTTTGAACCGCCCAAGTTAAGTATGCTGCTAAAGAAATCAGGAAAAGAATCATTGCATTTCTTTCATTTGTTAACTGCAACATAGCAATAACTGAAGTTAATCCCAGTAAATACCTGGCAAATATAAAAAGAACTTTTGGTCTCCAGATTCCTGCGAATGCATCACCTCTCGCAAATCGAAAAATCATTTCTACAAATTGAGTAAAAGTACTCGGAGGCAGCCAAAGTACTTTGGCTGCTGAGGTAAAAATAATTGGCACTTTTGCTCTTTTAATTTTATGAGCAAACTCATAGTCCTCATTATCAGGGAGTAACTCATTGAATCCCCCCAGCTGCTTCCAGATACTTTTTGGCAGTAACATGGAGCGAGTCGCTGGGAGAAAGTTGTTTGGATCAAGCCTATCAGGCATCACTAGAGCATATGGTATGACTGCTGACTGAAAAGAATTCTTCGGCTCAGCATCATAGTACCCGGCTACCACACTCATATCTTTAAATGTTTTAGTCAGCTCAAGCAACCAATCTGGATCAGGAATGCAACCGGCATCGGTGATGGCAATCAGCTCATGCTGTGCTTGCTTGAAAGCTTCATTTCGCCCTACGCTTCGATTCCCATTTTTTTGAAAAACTCGTAAACTCAAGTCTTTAAAATTATTAAGAATTTGTAGAGTCTCATCTGTTGAACCACCATCAACAATAATAACTTCAGCTGGTTGAAGTTGCTGCTTTTGCAAAGCAACGAGCAAAGCATTCACTGTTGTTGCTTCGTTTAAAACAGTAATAACTACGGATATTTTTTGGTCTATTTTAATCATTGAGAGCTTCTGATAATACCGTGTAATACTGATCTACTAGATCTTCCATTTTATACCTTTGTTGAAAGTCCTTCTGTGCTTTTTTACCCAAATTTTGAGCCAACTGCTTATCACTAAAGATCTTCACTATTTGTGCTGCTAAATCTTCCACGTTTCCTGGATCTGCGAGCAAACCGTTGCGTTGATCTTCAATAATTTCCAAAGTAGGACCACACCCAAAAGCTACTACCGGCTTTCCTAGTGACATAGCCTCAATGGTTACTAAACCGAACCCTTCTAAAGCCCAAACTGAAGGGAACAGGCAGATATTGGCTTTGGCCATGTATTCAAGTGGATCGAGAACCAGTCCAAGAAACTCTACTGATTTCTCCAATCTTAATTCTTTTACAACACTTTTCAGTTTCAGCATGAAGGGACCTTCGCCGATCAAAATACACTTGGTTCGTGGATATTTCTTTAAAACTATCGGCAAAGAACGAATCAATAAGTCCTGCCCCTTACCTTCTTCCATCCGCGAGACACAGACTACTTCAAATGGATTAATTTTAATCTCATGCTTCTGTGTGAATAGCCTGCCACACGGAATGACCTCTATTTTCCTAGGGTCTAACGAGGCTTCAACAGTAATTTTCTGCTCAGTATAGTGAGTAGGGACTATAATTTTTTTTGGTAAATTCTTGACCAACGAATAGAGCCACTTTGGTAAACCAAAAAACTTATTAAAGAGTGGCTCTAACGAACCAAACTCAATCCAAACTACCGGAATATTCAGTAACTTGGCTATTGGTGTGACAATAATCTTTTCCGGAAATCCAGTCATCAGAATGAGGTCAGTGCTTCTCGCTTGATAAACCAACTTACTATAAAAGAGCACCGCGAATGGCAAGTAAAAAATTGCTTTTACTAAACCTTTCCAGTTACCTACAATGTCGATCACTACTGGAATACGTTCCACCTCAATCCCATCCTTGCTCAGCATTTCAGCTAGGATTCGATTATTTGTGGCCGCATATACTTTGACCTTTTTAAATTTTTGGAGAGCGGATAACAGATCCTGATTAAAAGTCTCTGCGCCACCGGTTCCTAAGGTTTGGCAAATAAAAGTAAGTTCTGAGAGTTGTTTCATACCCCGCTCCATAGTTTAAGGTAAAGTTGAGCAAGCTTTGACCAAGTCTGACCATTAGCCCACTTTACAGCCTCAGGACTTATTAGCTCTGCTTTCTTGAGTTGATCAGCAATTGCTGTTACTGAAGGGACAATTGTAATCCAGTTGGCAAAAGGTGTCTCACTTAAGTAATCCTTTTTTAAAGCTGTTTGATGCACGGCAATTACCGGAATACCTGCCGCCATAGATTCCAGAATCGTCAGATATCCAGAAACAAGCGCGAGATCATACTTTTGATACAGCTGCGCGGAGATTTCTGTAACACCATGAAAAGTAACTGATAGTTTGTGAACTTGGACATATGACTCAAGCTCAAGCTTTAATGGCCCTTCACCATAAATATCCAAGGACATTGAGTGCTTATTTTCTGTCAATATTTTTACTGCTTGAAGATACGCTTGCACTCCGGTGTCCTCAGCTAAGCGGCCGACAAAAATTAAGTTGCGAGGGATACTTTTTTTTCTTACTTCCAAAGCCCTTGCTGCGTTTACTGCACCAAAAGAAATAGAGTCTGGTTCTACCCCATACCACTTCTGATGAAAGCCCCCAATACAAATACTCCCTTCTGTGGCTAACTCTGCAACTTGATGCCAAAACTTTTGTCGCCAAGTAGGACCTGGTGGTTCATATCCATGAAAGGTAATAAAAAACTTCTTCCAAAATAACAGGGGGCGGAAAGGAAGCAACCAGAAAAAAACATCGTGAATATGAATGATATCTGCAGCTTGCAGCAAATGAAAATGTGAGCTCAGCCACCTCCAAATAGCCAACTTATTTATCTTTTGGTCTGGTAAAGGGATTCTGTAGACCTCTATACCATTGATAATTTCGTACTCTGCAAGGTTTTCCAGATGTTTCTCTGCTACTAAGATAATACGAGCTGAAGGTAATTCCTGAAGTAAGGCCTGGCAAAGACCGGCGATGTGCTTTTCAACTCCACCATGATGCGGCAGGTAGCGTCGTGCAAAAAAAAGAATTGTCATGGATCCCGCGCAAGGTAGATGTAAGAAATGAAGTTTATATATAGATTCAGCCAGCAGATACCTTAGCAGGAGGATACATGAAGCCTTTTAAAATTACTACTTTGGTCTGCCTGTTTATTTTAGCAGCTACAAATCAAGCGCAGGCAGCCACCCTCTTCTCAGATGACTTCAATGACGGCGACTTTAGTAACTGGGAGGTAAAAAGAAGCCAACAGTATCACAACCCCGGTTACCCTTGCCTGTATTTTGGAGATGAAGCCAGGTGGAGAGTGCAAAATGGCCAGCTCGGCATTCAGATTGCCAGCTTACCCTGCACAACAGTAATTGTCCCCCAAAACTTGGACCTGAGTCAGGTAGAACAATATGAGTATGAGTTCTCACTCACTCTAACCAACTCAACCCTCACGGAAAGGTCAGCCATCATTAAATGGCAAGACGTGAGCAATTGGTATGGAATTAGGATCCAGAATGGCTCGCTGTCCATCGAGAAGATAATCATAGGCAGAGAGTATCCGATACCAAATAGTACAACTCGGTACGACTTCCAACCCAACAAAACCTACCAGATTAAGGCTCAGATTTTGAAGAACAATAAAATTATTATTTGGGTTAATGACCTAAAAGTGTTAGAACTTCAGGATGAGAGCCCCTTTTCTTATCAATATAACTCAGTTGGGCTTTCTGCTGGGGTCAGAGAAAACTATCAGTCGAGTTCCTTTTTTGACAACGTAACTGTCCGAGAAATTATAGATACCACCCCCAAACAACTGGATGTACCTCTGCTTAAACAAAGTGATTTCCCTTGGAAAAATCATGAGTATGACACGGCCAAGCAATGGTCGAGTAACCCAAGTATTGAACGCTGGGGTTGCGCACTCACCTCGATGGTGATGATCATGCAGCACTATGGTATGCACACCATGCCAGATATGCAGTCGGTCAATCCAGGTACGGTAAACTCCTGGTTAAAGTTAGAAAAGGATGGGTACCTCAAGAATGGCGCTATTAACTGGTTGGCCGCCACGCGCTTAGTGAAGCAGATTAGCAAAGAGCTGGGTACGCCTAAGTTAGAGTTTAGTCGAAGCCCAAAAGCTTCCATTGATCATGTCGAAAAAGCAAGAAATGAGATTGCTCAGGACCGTCCAGTCATCTTAGAAATTCCCGGCCACTTCTTGGTTGCTGATGGACTTACCCATGATCCTGCTGACTTAAATATTAAAGACCCTGCCTATAACTACATTACTCTCAAACAACACGAAAAGAACGTCCTCTCACTCCGCAAATTCAAGCCAAGCTTTACTGACTTAAGTTATTTACTGATCACACATAATCCTGGACTGACTGTAGAAATAAAAGATCAGGAAGGCCAGATTATTCCAGCTGAGAGCTTTTTAGAAACGATCACAGACCCACTTGGTAGTGGAGAACAAACCCCAGAATTAATTACAAAACAGGTTCCGAAGCCAACAGAAGGAAAATATACTATTGAAGTCAGCCAACCAGTTACAGGCAAGTACGAACTGGAAATTTTTGCGTACGACGAAACTGCTGAAGTAAGCATGATCCAGGAATCTGGCTATGTTGGCCCAACACCTGCCGTCTTTTACCTAGACTATAAAAAATCTGAGCCTGCAGAAATAACCGAAAGATTTAGTATTGAAGAACTGCGGGAGCTTTTAAAAAATCTCAAAGAGCTACACAAACTGAGCGCTGGCCAATTTTACTCACATCTGGATCTTCTGACAGGTCTCGCTCTGAGTGTTGACCTGCTTCGACAACAAAAATACTTGGAGCAGCTAGTGGTCTTTATTAACTGGAACGGTCACTGCATGAGCCAGGAAGCAAAGACGCTATTACTAGATAAAATTCAACAGCTTCAGGAACAGCATGATTCCAACTAACTGCACTCACCAACTTGCGAGAAACACATTCTCCAATCTTGATATAATAGGCGGATGTCTTTTTGGCAGAAGCTCCAGCAACCAATTATCGCTCTATCACCAATGGATGGAATTACCGACCACCCTTTCCGGTTCATTACTAAGAAATACGGTCAGCCTGCCGTGGTCTACACCGAGTTTACCAGTGTGGAAGGTGTCTGCCATGGGGCAGTGCAGCTTCTCAGAGATTTTCTCTTTGATGAGACTCAGCGCCCAATCCTGGCTCAAGTCTATGGAACTACCCCAGAGTTTTTTCGCCAAACTACAGTCGTTCTTTGCCAGCTAGGATTTGACGGCATTGATATTAATATGGGTTGCCCAGCGAAGAACGTGGCTCACTCTGGCGCAGGGGCGGCCTTAATTCAAACTCCGAAGCTGGCACAAGACATCATCAGAGCCACCAAGGTCGGGGTTCAGGACTGGCTAAATGGTCAAACCTGCCGAGACTGCCCAGACATCACTGAAGAAATTTGCCGGGAAGTTGAGCGTCGACAACTTCTACTTCCTCAGGAATATCAACAAAAACGCCAGCTGCCAGTCTCTGTCAAAACCCGAATAGGCTACGATAAGCCGGTTATTGAAGAGTGGATTCCTAACCTGCTAGAAATGGGTTTAGATGCCATCGCTATTCATGGCCGTACTCTGAAACAACAGTATGGTGGCCTGGCCAGTTGGGAAGAGATCGGTCACGCGGTACAAGTTGCACGCAAAGAAGCTCCGGAGACTCTGATCCTGGGGAATGGCGATATTAAATCCTTAGCAGAGGCGCAAGAGAAGATTCAAGCTGCCGGCACCAATGGCGCATTACTGGGCCGAATCACGATGGGCAACCCTTTTGTCTTTTTAGAAGAAGCCGAAGAAAAATTTGCTGACAAAAAAACCCTTTTCAAGATTGCCGTAGAACACGCACAGCTCTACGAAGCCACCTACAGCCAAAATGAAAGATATAACTTCCTTCCAATGCGCAAACACCTTGGTTGGTACGTGAGAGATATACCAAATGCAAGCCAGCTAAGACAGCAGATTTATCAAAGTAACTCAAGTCAGGAATTTGAGGAGCTGCTAAACTGAAACGTTAAACAACAATCCCATATTTATTAATCTCACTCGCTAAAGCATCCCATTTATTGCTCAAGTCAAATGGGCTAAAAGGATGTGGTTCAATATCACTATATGGCTGTGGAGTGCCTTTCACTTCTTATTGGATTTTCGGCGTGAATTTGGTTGACATAGCTGAAGTTAGCCAATAAGAAATAGCATCTGCTTGTGTCATTCTGCTATTGTACCCTATCGCTCTGTCAAAACCCGAATCAGAAAAGTGAATATTCTGGAATGTTCTCGAGGATATGTGGTCAATACAGGACTCGAACCTGTGACCTTTCGAATGTGAATCGAACGCTCTAACCAACTGAGCTAATTGACCAAATCTATCAGAAAAAGGCTGACGTAGTATACCATTCCTACGCTGTTTGTAAGGTTTGCAGGCTAGGCTACTAAGATGCTGAAAGCTTGCTGTAACTTCTTGCTCGACTTCATTTACCCCACTTGCTGTTGTACATGCAGAGCCCTTGGTCCCTATATTTGTAGTAATTGTTACGAGGACCTAAACTTTTATACGCTACCACCCTTGCTTGAGCTAGGGCCCTGCTACTTAGACTCGATCACTGTTGCCCTCTACTATCAGCCGCCAATCACTGCGGTGATTCATGCCATGAAGTATCAGAGTGTCCGGGGAATTGGGCAGTTTCTCGGAAAATTGTTATATGACACTACCAACTTCCCCTTGGCTGAGTGTGTTACTCCCATCCCACTCCATAAGCATCGCCAAAGTGAGCGAGGTTTTAACCAAGCAGAAGAAATAGCCCGCAGCTTCTCTTTTTGCTCTCGGATTCCGTATTGCCCGCTTCTTCAAAAAACCAAACACACAGTAAATCAAGCTTCTATCGCAGACCGCCAAAAAAGAATGCTCAACATGGCAGAGCTGTTTCGGTGGAGCGCCCCACCAAATTTCAAGCTCCCCAACTCAGTTCTGTTGATAGATGACGTGATGACCACTGGCGCGACGCTTAACGAAGCTGCCAAAGTACTTAAATTGCAGGGAGTGAAGCAAGTTTTTGGCTTGGTGGTGGCGCATGGGGAGTAAACTCTTGTCATTAGTAAATTTGAACTCAACTAGCTATCAGCCTTGCTTTTTCCTCAAGAATCGAGTAAAATAACTCTAATATTTGGGGATGCACTGACTTGACGTGGTGCGTACATTGACATCTGCAGACACTCTTTGATCAATAGAGGTAAACAGGATCACAAATCAACTGCCGTTAAAACGACAGATACAGTTCCTAGTGAAGGTCTCTTAGCTCGTTTGCGCAAGCAAGCAAGTGAAGTAGTTGCCGTAAACTTTGGAACTCCAGCTTTAGCTTACAATACTCTTGTAGCCTAACTGGCATTCGTACATTCATTCCCACTGATGGTGACGTACGGGTGACAACCTAGTCAGTGTGACCGCGCGAACGTTATGTCACTCGCGCCTAAGTAAAAGACATAGATTGCGTAGCACGGCTTGTTCATTGTACCCAGCTACGCAGTACCAACAATGAAATATGTCTGTAGGTGATGCCGGTGCTACCATTGCGGACAGGGGTTCATTACCCCTCATCTCCACTAAGATAAAAAGAGCCTTTTAAAGGCTCTTTTTTTATACTTTTGACCTGTTTGAAATGAAACAAGTAGTCGCTTAAGTTGCCAAAAACCTTAAAACAAAGAACACCTCACTCACACCAACAAGCGTGATTTTTATTATTTATCAAATGTATAATCTATCAGGCTTTTATTAATGACGAATGGGTTGAGCAGATTTCTAATAACGAGAAAATACCTGAGTTTTTGGACATGTTTTCAGTTGAGGATATGAGCATTGCTGATGTTGGCTGTGGCGGTGGAGCGGCTCTTTCTGAATTGGCTCGAATTGCATCAGGAAACAATTTTTTGGTGTAGAAATAGATACCAACACTATTCAGACTTCAAAACCAGAAAGAAATTTAATATTTGTAAAAGGAAGCTTGCGAAATTATTCAGTGAATAGGGTTGGAAAGTCTTTGGCCCTCAAGGTGAGAATTTTGTTT
>CAZMXT010000012.1:0-27019 GCA_964570365.1 uncultured Pseudomonadales bacterium
CCACCACCACCACCACCACCTCCACCAGAGGAGCTACCTGAAGAACCAACACCTGCAGCACCATAGCTCGAAGTCACAGAAGAAGAGACTGAGTTTACTGCCGAATAGACAGAGGAAAAACTCTCAGCGAATGAAGCACTAAAGGCGCCTCCATTACTTGCTCCAGCCCAGTACACCGCTGCCTGCTGGGTATCGACCTCGGAGAGCTGAATGGGTAGCTGGCTTAAGACTTTTTTGGAGACTCCGAGTAACGTACCATAGACTAAGTATTTTTCCCACAAAATAATCGAGTCGATTGGATATTGGGCAGTCTTTTTATAGTCCTTCATATGCTTTTGGAAAGCGAGCCATCCTGCAGCTTCAACACTTCCTTTCTCTGTTCGCTTTTCTTTATGCGCTTCTAGTACGTTCACGACAACTCCAATAAAGACTGCGGTCATGACAGTTAGAATACCCACAGGAATCTGATAGAAAGAAGTGGTAGGAAGAATATTTGGTAAGAAAAGGGTCGCCAGTCCGACTGCTAGAGTAAGTCCACTGACAATGTTTGTCTTTCGAGCAAATGTATTGTCATGGGCTGATTGGTTAAAATACCCTTGTTGGAGATTTTCCTCTAGTGTAGTTTCTTCCAGTTCTTTGAAGAACTTCTTGCATTCAACTGGATGACTTTTACAGTACTGGGTAATGTCTTCTAACTTCACCGCTGTAAAGCTCGTGCCCCCTGCCCTTTTGATTTCTTGTTCACCAACATTTGAAAAAAGGAATTCATAAATTTTATTTTCTACAGGACTTAATTTTCTTTCTTTTGTCGTACTATGAGTGCTTTCCAAGTAGTATTTGTAGTCTTTAAAAAGAAAACCTTCTTTTTGGTCGCTCCTAGTAATTTTGAGTACTCGGTGCTGGATGAGAGCAAGCACAGTTGAGGTAAAGGATTTCGGTGTCAGCGTTTTGGTGGCCGTCAAAAGTTGTTCTACTTGGCTGGGAGGTAACTCGCTGGGTGGTTCCCAGAGTGTTCCAGCTTGATTTACTTTGGGCAAGCGACTTTCTTTATGATGCCGAAAAAATTTGCCAAGAGCCTGAGCTAAACAGACATAGCTGAGCAAAATCAAGCTAAAGCAAAGTGCAATCAATAATCTGCTCATCACCAAGCCACGGTTTTTCTGAGCCTCTGTCTCTCCAATAAATTTGGCCTCTTGTTGGCGAATTTCTGCTTCTGACAAAGTACCAGTGGTGCCCTTAGAAAAAAGGGTCTTTGGAAAAAGGATCCGTGCTTCAAAAAAAACTTTTGAGTTCAGCTGAGGCACTGAAAAAGTGACCAACTGAGCACTGGGAATCGAGATAGTACCATTTAAAGGACCATGTAACCACCCTTGAATCTTATCGTCTGGAATACCCGGAGGAAGGGATATTTCGGCTGATACATTGTATTGAGATTCTTCCCAGTCTTTGCCGATGAGCTGCCAATTTAGCTCCGCGATATCTTGGTGTAACGTGATGGCGTCGGCGACGCGGTATTTCAGGCGAAAGTTCCTAGAAGTGTCAGAAGCCTGGTAAAACCACTTAATATAGTAGCGCTCAGCTTCTTCACTTACATAAAACCACCCAGCTCGATCTGCGAAGCTGGCATTGTCAAGATCGCTTGGCTCTCTACCCTGTTGATAACACTTCTGCGCATCACACAGGCTAAAAGAATCTACAGAGTAGGGCTCCGTTCGACCAGATTTTTTACTTTGATCCAGATTCTTGTTGATATACAGGTAGGCAAATGAGAAGTCACCATCAAAATCATAAGTGCGAGTTTCTTCGATATTCATTGAACCATCGGTATTAATCATTCCTCGAATGTCAACGTTATCGATAGTGTAGGACTTAGCGAGAGCTTGAGGGACGGGTGCAAAATGGAAAAACGCTGAAAAGCCCAATACAAAAGTGAGGGAACGGAGAAATTTCATACCGTTATTGTGACAGATGAGTCGGTATAATTCCATTCGTTAGTTGAGCGCCAACTCAAACGAGGGGGATGTCCAAGACGTGTTTCCAATCTTTGGGGTCAGGGGTGGACTCAGTGATGATCAAAGTATTCACTTCAAAGCTTAGTCGGGGTAAAAAAACCTCACTCACGATTTTTTCACGAGTCTGCATATCCATATCTCCATACAGCAGGCTAATATGTGGCATAAAAACTGTTGTCGCTAAGCCAAATCTTTTTGTGGAATTTTGACTCGCTTCCATCAATGGAGCGCTTGATTTAATTCTAGCAAAGACGGCCTGGTAGTACGTGGTGCTAAAAGATATTTCAGTGACTGAAGCGGTGAACGGTGAAATTATTTTTGCAAGCTGTTTCGTTTGAGCAAGTATCTCTTCTTCTGTTGCCAACACGTCGCCTACAAGAGTGATGTGTGGTTCAAAGATCGGAGTTTTGTATCTCCTACTTAAGTCAGTAATTACTTGATTCAGAAGTTCCTTGACTTCGGATGGAAGAATAAACCATACAGAGTATTTTTTCTTCATTCTTCGATTATAGCCCACACTGCTATACTTAGAGAATGAAGTTTGAGAATGTCATAAAAATGTATCTCTACGGTGGCTCGCTCTTCATGCTGGCTGAGAGCATTTACCACTTTTCTGGAATTCGTTTAGCTGACGCATCGAATTGGCCGATGAGTGCGCAGAGCTTTAGTTACTTTTACTTATGCTTATGGGGCAGTGCTTCTCTATTAATTGCTCTTTTATTATTTTCGATAGCACGTAACAAAGAGTTACAACGAGTTCTTCTCCCTCCCCTTGCACTATTTAGTCTTTTTCATGCGATTATTTTGCTTTGGTGGAGCTTTCAGTCAGTCCAGCAATTGTGGGAGTATCCGAGCCTGTATTTCTGGAATCCGGTCTATGATTGGCAGCTGAAGCTGGAGGCAGTAGTGCTACTAAGTTTTAGCCTTTTGGTTGCATCTGTGTGGTGGAATAAGAAGTCTAGTTTATTAAAGTAGCTTTGTAGATCACTTTTTTAAACTGAGGAAAAGCGCAGAGAGAGGTTTCGCTAAAGCCACTTCCTCTTTCAGAAGCAAACTTAGCTTCTCTGAATTCTCACTGCAAACCGACCAGCTTATTTCATAAAGTTTATTCGTATATGTGTCGTAGACAGCTTGATATTCTAAAATTCCTACCTGTAACAAAGTAAATTTCTGACTCAGTGTGATAGTAGTCTGATTTTTTGATTGCAAAGTAGCAATTTTCTCGTCCAAAGTAGTGAGGATTTTATTGAGTTGAGTTAGATTCTTTTCTTTCTTTTGTTCTTGAGTGGAAATCTTAGTGTGTATTTTTTTGAGCGCTGACTCGCAACGTTGTTTTTTTAGATCTGAGCTACTTAAGCCTGGCTTCTTAGAACTTTCTATTACCTTTTTGCTGATATCCGGAGTTAGACTCGGTGTGGGAATAACTGGCTGTGGAACTGCTTGAGCTGCCTCATCTCGATTAGTCGGGCTGCCGGTCCCACGGCACATCACCATTTCTGAGTACTTGCATGAAGAACCCTTCCACCCATCATTACAAACCACATTCCCATTTAACTGAGAACCGCCTCCACAATTTACGCCCTCATGTCCTGAACAGCAGCCGCTTTTAGCGTTCACTATTGGAGCGAATAAAAGCATGCCCAAGAAAAATGAAGTCAGAAAGAGTAATTTTTTCACAATGCTAAGTATTTTATGGTCTCACACTCTAATTTCAATGCGCTGCATTTACATACCTACTAATGAATTACGGGGGATGCTGCGGTAAAAAGGGTCCCGATTTTGACTTTTATTGCTGAAAAATTCTTCACCACTAAATATCCGTAACCAAAAAGTAGGTCCCCTACAAGAGTCCGAGCATAAAAGGGAACTGCCAGTAGATAACAGAGTAATAATTTCTCCACAGAATGGTCATACCAGTACCACCAAACGCCCAGGTTAGAGAGTAAGAAAAAGCAAAACGAGGCCAGTGGTAACAGCAGTAACTTTTTATTTAAGCTCTTCCCCGCTACCCGCCCAAAGAGGGGGTAACACGCAAACCCAAGATACGTCAGCCAAAATCCTGGATAGAGGCCTTTAATAAAAAGATCAAATAGCACAATCGATGCCCCATACAAAACAGGATTGCCAAAAAAGCCAAAGCTACCCAGAGGGCTAATGTTGGCGGGCAAAAGGTTGACGCGAGAAACTAACACAGCAGCTGCAATGAGTACTTGGCGAGCGAATTTACTGAGTAAGTTGAACTGCTTCATAGACGAACTTGATGATATCACCTTTGTTCAAAGTTGTTTGGCCGGCACCTTTTTCCGCATATTTGCCATTTAGATAAAACGCCCAGTAGTACTCATTGTTTCCTTCCAGGTTATTAACACTGGTAATAAACTTACCAGCAGCACCGTAGTCTTTCGTTGCTACTTCAGCTTGAGATTGGAGTAGATCTAAGGCCACTTCTCCACTTCGGGTGGCAGTGAGTTCGTAGATGGCTTTCTGCTTGCCTGAGTCTGTTGCAACTTGAGTGCTCGCTGAAGGGGTCGGGGAAATGATGATTGGATTGATACGTTCTGCGGTGGGAGTGCATGCACTTAGAGCAATCACTGACGTAAGTAGTAAGGCAAATAGGAATTTCTTTTTTAATATCATAGTAAGGTATCTCTAACATGGTGATTGTAACATGGAAGAAAAACCCTGGTTTCCACTCCAACTAACCCAGGCACCGATGACCGTAGTTGTCTTTAAAGTAGGTGAGCCGAAGTGGTGGATTAGCAGTCAATCAATTTAACTGCTAATATACTATGGGATGCAGTTGGAGCGATATATAGGCCTAAACCTAGGCCTATAAAGATAGTTATATACAATTTGATATAATATAATGTCATTAAGTTGAGTTGCGCACAGCTATATCAAATATGAATGAAAAAAAATATCAAGGACATCTTTCAAAAGCTGAAGCTGAGTTACAAAAACCTACGCAAAGTTATATTACTGATGAGCGTATTCGACATAGTATGGATAGGTTACCTTGGCCAGTCTATGGTGAAAAAGCAACTGATGATTATGGATATATTAAAAGGCCATATGGAGCAGCCTTTTATCATGTTTTGCCGAAGCAATTTAGAGGAGCATCATTACTAGAATTTAATAGAATCAAGTCTCTAAGTGAGGATGCTGTAGTGCAACGCATCCAGTCAGCACCTCAGGATCGGAGAGGAACATTTGATGTTATGTCCAACAGAGATTATGTGGCGCAGGTGGCGAGTCTAGCGAGCAAATCTGTTTACACTGGTCTCCCACATCCTGATGCAGATACTTCAAGTCGCCAACTTTTGATTAGTGAGGATCAGGAGCGAGGTATCTTTGAACTTCCTGGGGATGCTTACTCACCTTTGTTTTTTAGTCAGCTGGAGAAAGAGATGCACTTTCACAACGCAGCTAGCAAAAATGTTAAGTATTTTTTCTTGGTTTGATCAAAATTTATTAGTAATACATTTTCCTGTAGATCGACTTTGTTTAGTTTCTCATTACCCAATCCAAAGTTAATCAACTGCTCGAGCATCCAGACCTCATGCGTTTGTGAGTTTTTCTTCAGCTCTGTGGTATCTGTCGACCAATTTTGCATTGATATATTATATTTCTTTTCAAGCTTCTTTTGACGATTAATCTATGTAAACTTGTCTGGAGTGGGAAACCAACTACAATCAAACAAGTCTTTGAGGAAAGTTTCTTTGATAGCTGAGCAGCTCTGAACAGACCTTGAAGTTTCCAGCCTGGGTTGGTTCGAAGTTTTTAAAGTCCAGGCAGAAGAAAACATTTGGTCGGGGAAACAGGACTCGAACCTGCGGCCTCACGCTCCCAAAGCGTGCGCTCTAGCCATCTGAGCTATTCCCCGACTTTGCGACGTACTACTTTATCACACTTATCTACCGATTTATGGTGCCGAAGGAGGGACTCGAACCCTCACGCTGTTAAGGCATCAGATTTTAAGTCTGACGTGTCTACCATTTCACCACTTCGGCGTCGGTCACTTCACTGAGAGTACTATTTTAGCAGTGAACGACAGTAAATTATACATCAAGTCGGCATCCAGAGGGTGGCTATTTGCTGGCGGAATACGCTATAATGAACACTTCTAAAATTCCCTCCGGATCCCTTAAAGGTAAGACGGAACAGCTCACTATGAAATCCAAGCTCTCACCTCTTGGTATTCTTGCGTTTGTGATGGTGGTAAATGCTTTGAGTTATGGCACGATTGTGCCGTTAATGTATCCGTATGCTGCTCGATTTGGTATTAATGCTCTCGGAATGAGTTTTTTGGTAACATCGTTCTCTATTGCGCAGTTTTTTGCTACACCTATTCTTGGTCGTCTGTCTGATAAATATGGGCGGAAGCCAGTGCTGATTTTTTGTTTGTTGGGCACTGCTATTTCGCTGGGTGTTTTTGCGTTAGCCAGAAGCGTTGCCGTCTTATTCATCTCTCGGATCATTGATGGGGCGAGCGGGGGAAATATCTCGGTTGCTCAAGCAATTATCTCGGATTCGACCAAGGGAACTGAGCGAGCCAAAGCGTTCGGCATCTTGGGGGCGTCATTTGGATTTGGGTTTTTGGTGGGGCCAGCACTGGGTGGTTTGTTAAGTCAATATAGTTTAACGGCTCCTTTTTGGTTCTCGGCAGTCTTGGCTTTGCTGGCGGTACCCTTAGCGCATTTTTTCTTACCTGAGACACTCAGTCCAGAATTAAAAAAGAATCCAAGTAGTGAGCCCTTATTTAAATTCCAATCTATATTCGAAGCTCTTTTCACACCTTTCACTGGCATTGTCTTATTGGTAAGCTTCTTCGCTGCGACCGCACTTCACGCCATGTTTATAGGGTTCCAGGCGTTTACGACAGACGTGTTGCGCATGAGTACATTACAAATAGGGATTACTTTCTCCAGCTTAGGATTAATTGGCATGTTTATGCAAATGGTGGGAATTGGGCCAGTACTCAAGCGATTTACGTCCAAAAAGAAAATTTTAATTGCCTCTTTGTCTCTCTGCGCGGTTTCCATGGGGCTTTCTTTCTTGTCCAATTCTATCCTCCCCTTTTTCGCCTCAATGATGTTCTTCGGCGTCGTCAGCGCATTCCGCGACCCAATGATCTCTGCCCTACTTTCTGAGCGGACGAAGGCTGAAGATCAAGGTGCAATTATGGGGATCAATCAGTCATATGTGTCGCTGGGGCAAATTGTCGGGCCATTAGCAGCTGGCTTTGTAGCAGCATACTCAGTCAGATATGCATTTTTGGTCTCAGCGGGTTTTTTGATTTTAGCTTTGATTGCTTCGAGATGGTTGTTTTTACCTAAGGCAGAGCGAAAAGTACTCGATATTTAAATCAGAGCTGCGACTGAGCGCATGCGCCTAGCTTGGCAAGGTCAACTGTTCGCTTGTTGATTTCTCGAAGGTACGTTAAAATGTGAGAGTATTGCTCGAGCGCGGGTATGGTCTAGTGGTAGAACATCTCCCTTCCAAGGAGAAGATGCGGGTTCGATTCCCGCTACCCGCTCCAAAATGAAATCTTCTAACTTGTAAGTTTTAGGTTTTCAACTGCTTTCGCCGAATAACAAGCATGATCGAAAATAGCGCATTTCCTGTCGCCCAAGCAATAATCCATGAAGCAGACAAAAAAGTAGCGTTAAATTCTACTTTTTCCTTCTCATAGTTTCAAAAAACGCTCGCATCTCGTACAATTCTGAATAGGTTAAGCTATGAATATCAAGATCGTTTACGAAACTCAGAACGGCACCACTCAGTACGTCGCCGAAACGATCCTCCATCAGTTACAAGCTGCTGGTCACCAAGTGTATCTCCACAGCATTAAATACGACGGTGCACAGCCAAACCTGGATGGTATGGATCTGATTTTGGTAGGAGCACCTACCTATGACGATGGAAAACTGGAGAAAACCATGTTGGAGTTCATCCAGTCCTTCCAGGTGGACTTCACTAATCGTAAAGTTGCAGTGTTTGGCCTAGGCAACTCCACCTATCCCCTTTTTTGCCGAGCCGCAGATATTCTCGAGGAGTGGGTAAGGTCAAAAGGTGGCGCACCTCTAGTGTCGACACTGCGGGTTGATGGCTTCCCAGACGAGCTGCAGCCAATTATTGAGTGGACCAAGCAACTTCAGGCTGCCCTTCAATAAATTCTTCAACTTTACCACCTGCTTTTCCTGCCCAACAATTTGTATACCTTACCAAACAGTCTCTTCTGTTTCCCCCTTTGCCAGCGTAAAATTACCTCTTATGTCACTCCTCCACGCGCTCATTCTAGGAATTATTGAAGGCCTCACCGAGTTCCTACCGATCTCTTCGACCTTTCATTTATTGTTTGCTTCAAAGTTACTCGGGATTACTCAAACAGAGTTTAGCAAGTTCTTCGACGTCTTTATCCAAGCGGGTGCTATTCTGGCGGTTGTAGTACTTTTTTTTAAAGATTGGTTTAAGGATATTGAGTTGCTGAAGAAAGTCGCGGTGTCATTTGTGCCGACGGCAATTGTGGGCTTTGTACTGCATCAAGTGATCAAGGATGTTTTTTTTGAGTCAGAACGTTTAATGATCGCTTCATTTTTGATCGTGGGCTTTCTTTTTCTGATGGTGGAGTCACGGATCAAGAAGGGTACTTTGAACTTGAACAAATCTCTGGTTACGCTAAGTTACTCTCAAGCAGTATTGATTGGCTTGTTTCAGGCGATGGCGGTTGTTCCCGGGGTTTCTCGTGCTGGTGCGGTGATTGTGGGGATGATGGTCCTCGGATTCCGACGTGAAGATGCTGCCAAGTACTCTTTTACGTTAGCAGTGCCCACAATTCTGGCGGCGGCGTTACTGGACGTAGTGAAAATGCGTGAAAACATAAGTCTGATGGATTCAGCGAATACGATGGCCTTGGCAGTAGGATTTGTGGCCGCTTTCTTGAGCGCGCTCATTATTATTAAGTGGTTTATTCAGTTCTTGCGGTCTAACTCACTCTCAGTCTTCGCTTGGTATCGTTGGGTGGTGGGAACGGCACTGCTGTTGTTCGGGTTTGGGAGATGAGGAAATACCTTAGGTCCAACCCAATATTTCCCACCTCACAAAACCCTCATCCAAGCATTGAATGGCATGATTTTCTTTCACTCCGGCCCTCCCCCTCACCAGTAGAATTTGCTAGTATGAGTGCATGTCGCTTGCCCCTCCTACTTCTCTTCGTGAACTGAATCAAAAGGCGAACACGATTCGTCAGGATTTAATTAAAATGTTGGCGGCTGCTCCTGGTGGCCATACTGCCGGTCCGCTGGGAATGGCAGATATTTTCACTGCCCTCTACTTCTCTGTGCTCCACCACGATCCGCAGCAGCCAAATTGGCTTGAGCGGGATAGATTAGTCCTGTCTAACGGGCATATTTGTCCAGTACTGTACACGACTCTGGCGCACGCCGGGTACTTTCCCAAGGAAGAGCTGGCTACCTTAGGGCAGTTTGGCTCCCGACTTCAAGGTCATCCGAGTCGACTTGACCTCCCAGGTATTGAGAACTCAAGTGGTCCACTCGGCCAAGGTATTTCACAGGCAATTGGAATGGCGTTGGCTGGTAACCTGGATAAAAAAAGTTATGAGGTCTACTGCGTCATGGGTGATGGTGAGCAAGATGAGGGGCAGGTCTGGGAAGCGGTGATGTTTGCCGGCAAGCATAAACTACATAACTTGGCAGTGATCATTGATCGGAATAATATTCAGATTAGTGGTTTTACAGAAGAGGTCATGCCCCTCGAATCGCTGAGAGACAAGTACGAGGCGTTTAATTGGCATGTGCTAGATATAGATGGCCACAACATGCAAGCCATTATTGACGCCTGTCACGAGGCGAAGGCAATTTTTGAGAAGCCAGTGGCGATCATCGCCCACACCATTCCTGGTAAAGGCGTAGACTTTATGCAGAATCAACCAGAGTGGCATGGCAAGATCCCCAATGCCCAGGAAGCTGAAGAAGCTTTAGGTCAGCTCCTGGCTGAAGCAGCTCAGCTAGGTGGAAATAAGGAATAAATGAACTTGAACTTACATTCAGCAATTAATGATCTGGCCTCTCTGCCTAAAGTGGCGATGCGGGATGGCTTTGGCCAAGGTTTACTGGCAGTTGGTCAGCAAAATTCGCAAGTGTTGGCGTTGAGTGCTGACTTGACCGAGTCCACTCGTGTACATCTATTTGCTGAGGCTTTTCCTGGTCGCTTTTTCCAGGTGGGAATCGCTGAACAGAACATGATGGGGATTGCCGCAGGTCTAGCTCTATCTGGGAAGATCCCGTTTGTCTGTAGTTTTGCGGTCTTTAACCCGGGTCGGAACTGGGAGCAGCTGCGGGTCAGCGTCTGCTACTCTAAGGCAAACGTGAAAGTGGTGGGAGGGCATGCTGGTTTCTCGAATGGTAAGGATGGTGGCACGCACCAGTCACTCGAGGATTTGGCTATTACTCGAGTTTTGCCAAACATGACTGTGGTTTGTCCCTGTGACGCGGAGCAGGCCAAAAAAACTGTGGCTGCAGTGGTGGCTTTCAAAGGCCCAGTCTATTTGCGAATTTCTCGTCAGGAACTGCCAGTTCTGACAACCCCTGAGACACCATTTGAGCTGGGGAAAGCACAAGTCTTCCGTGAAGGTAAAGATGCGACCATTGTGGCTTGTGGTGCGATGGTGGCTACTAGCCTGGAGGCAGCTGTGCAGCTGGCCAAAGAAGGGATTCAGGTAGAAGTGATCAATGTTCATACGGTGAAGCCTTTAGACACTGAGACGATTCTGGCTTCTGGTCGAAAAACTGGCTGCTTGGTCACAGCTGAGGAGCATCAATTAGCTGGAGGTCTAGGAAGCGCGGTGTTGGAGGCGATCAGTGGTGAGATGCGTATTCCTGTTGCGAGGGTGGGAGTCGCCGACCAGTTTGGGGAGACGGGCAACTCTCTAGAGCTATTCCAGAAGCACGGTCTGACGTCCGATAATATTGTGAAAAATGTGAAAAAGGTTATTGGCCTAAAACTGCAGGGTTAGCCAGTTTTTGACTCTCGGTTTCCAGTCTTTGTAAAATAACGCTCCGCTCGGCTTCATTCATGATCCGAGGTTGACCGTAGTCTTCAATCAAGATTGGTACAAACTGGGTATCCACGAGTTGGTCCTCATAAAAGGTGTATTTTCCCACTAGGCCCTCCCGAGTTTCTTGTGACCACATTTGGTCAAAGACAAAGTTACCATGGCCGTAGCTGATGAGCGTATCTTTATAAAACTCTACGGCTTGGAACCAATGTGCGTGATTTCCCACAATCAGATCAGCACCAGCGTCTACTGTCAGACGAGCCAGCCTTTTTTGGTTTTCAGTTGGCTGGTATGTATATTCTTGTCCCCAGTGGAAGGTAACAATCACCACATCTGCGCTCTCTCTTGCCTGTGCAACTTCTGTTCGAATCAAGTTATCCTCTGCCCTAGCTACTCCAACTTGCTGATCCACCTCGTTATAGCCTAAGAAAGCAAATGTAGTGTCACGAATCTTCTTGTAAACAGGACCTTTGACGCCGCTGACCGCTAAGCCTGCCTCTTCAAGAAGGCGTACAGTTCCTTCCACACCTGCTAACTCCTGATTGCCAGCGTGATTATTCGCAAAGTTGATGACATCTACCCCAGCAAAAAGTAAGCCCTCTAGATTGCGTGGATCACCACAAAAAATCATTCCATCTTCTCTTGACGGGCAGTCGGGAATGAGCGGTGTCTCCAGATTGATGAAAGTAATATCAGCAGCCCTCGTTAGATCGGCAGTTTTCAAAAATGGCCAAGTAAAGTCATTAAAGCGACGGTTTTTGGCATTGACGGTGCGGGCAGTTAATACGTCTCCAGTGACCAGAACGGATGTTAATTTTTGAGGATCAAGATTAGCAGGCAGTGTTTGACCTTGCCGAGAGAAGATGGTTTGTAGGTTTAGCTGTGGTAAATCATCGTTAGCACTCCGGCCGGCCACCAGGCTTCGCTTGGCGGCGGCATCCTCTGGGTTAGCGGCAGTTTCTCTGGGTGCTGAAGGGTTGGAGCTGATTTCCTCGGAGCGAGATATTTGTTGGGTTCTAATTAAAAACCCTGCCGTCAAAATTCCCAAAGCTAGCAAAGTACTCAGTAGTAGAAACAGCTTCTCTTTGCTCATTCCCATTTTTGGTCCGGTGAGTAGAGATCATAATTGGCAGATTGGGCAGCGATCGAGCCTTCATGCGCGGCTGAGACAACCTGATGGGCAAACGCCTTGGTTACATCTCCCGCTGCGTAGACAAATGGAATGTCAGTCCGCTGTTCGTCATTGGTTAAGATGTAACCATACTGGTTAACACTCGCTCCCAGCCTGGTGGCTAGATTAGAGTTGGGGGTGGCACCGAGCTGGTTCAAGAGGTACTGAGTTTCCACTACTCGTCCGTTTTCTAAACAAAGCGCTTTCAGCCGGCCAGCTTTTCCCTTCACGTCAGAAATAATGCCTTCGATTACGGGAATATTGGCACGGGCCAATCGTTCTTGCCACTTGGGAGTCAGTTGTGACCTTCCTACCTCCACATTGGTAACAAAAGTAAGATCCTGAGTAAAGTTGAGCATCTGCAGGCAGCTACACGCAGCGTCATCCATATGTCCAACGACGACTACTTTCTGGTTGATCATTGTATGGCCATCGCAGGTTAGACACCAAAAGATTGAGGTGCCTAAGTACTCTTTGAAGTTGGGGAAGATTGGTTGCAGATCGACCACCCCAGTGGCTAACACCAGTGTTTTGCCATGGTACTCCTGCTCGTTCCCGCTCGCCGTAAAAATACCTTTTGCACTCACTAAATCACTCACATCATCTTTAACAAACTGCGCCCCGAACCGCTTGGCCTGCTCTTCGCCAAGAGCTTGTAGTTCCCGGCTGGGAATGCCATTCGGAAAACCCAAGTAGTTCTCGTTCATTGCATTAGTGTTCCAGCGTCCGCCACCCTTCTCGATAACTACCACAGACCGATTAAAGCGAGCTAAGTAAATTGCGGCCGACAAACCTGCTGGCCCCCCGCCAATAATCACTGTGTCGAAGAGTTGTGTATGTAGCATACTAACTTCATAACAGAAAAAGCTTGCAATGCCTAGATTAAAAATACTGTGTGGTTCCATTTCGCTACAGTGGCCGATATACTCGTCAGATGAAGTTCTTACCAGTTGTAGAAAAAAGTTTGGTCATTTTTTTGTTTCTCTTTGTATTCGGTGTTCTCTATTTTTTGCTAGATCCGTTTAAGGCGTTGGCTGCTCGTCGAAATGAGCGGCGATGGTCAGATGTAAATACTATTGCTGATCAAATTCTGTTGGCAGTCAGTACCTCTACGGTCAGTGCCATTCCCCTAGGAGTTACTATCTATGAGCAGCAAATTGGTACGGCAGTAGACGGATGTGCAGTAGGAAATCAAGCCTGTAATATTGTTGCGCCAAACTGTACAGATATTCACAACCTAGCTGGTCAGAAAACTACTCTGCCTAGTGATATCCGCAGCGGCAGTATGCAACGAACTGGATACTCAGTTCTGGTCAATCGTGAAGGTGAACTAGTAGTGAAGGCTTGTAGAAGTGAAAGCTCAGCGCTGATTGAAGTTCGTCGGGCCTTGCCAGCATCTGGAAGCGCAGCATTATTTAAGAAGGGCATATGATAAAAAAAATGCTTGCCACAGTATCGCCTGCTCGCCAAAAAATACTATTAGTTTTAGGAATTCTTTTGCTAGCGACGTTTGTGCGTTTTTGGAAAATGGAGTATGTGCCGCATCCTAACGATGGAGATGAGATGGCCTACATTTTTGCGGGTCAGTCACTCGTAAAGTATGGTGTGCCTATTTCTTGGTCGAGCTTTAGTTATAGTCAAAATTTATGGCAAAAAAATATGGCGACTGCCGAAGCGGTAAACCGGCAGGAAGTGTTCAGTCTGGTTAGCCCCTGGCTAGACCATCCCTTTTTACTACCAGTCATATTTGGAAGCTTTTCTGAAGTACTCGGCTGGGAATTCCCTACTATTCCCCCAGCCGTGGTGTATCGTTTGCCAATGTTATTGGTGAGCTTTGCAACCCTGTCACTTATTTTTTTGATAGCACAAAAACTTTTTAATTATTGGTCAGCCATCTTTGCATTGTGTATTGCTAGCTTTAGCCCTTCACTAATCTTTATTCAACGAATGGTGGTAGGTGATAGCTTTATAGCCATGTTTTTACTGTTAGCGTTATACTTATTTTTAGAAAAAAGAAGTCTTTTTTATATTGTCATCACCGCGGTTTTAGCAGCCATGGCAAAAGTAACCGGAATTCTGATTGTGCCGGTGATTTGCTTTGGATTAATTTTAGAAAAAAAATATAGGCAGGCAATTATTTTTGGAGTGGCATCACTTTCGCTCATTGCAGGGTTCTATTTATTGGTGGGATGGTTAGCTGGTGGGAGCGAGTACCTAGAGGCTATGAAGAATCAATCATTCAGATTATTGGGTTGGTCTAACCCAGCCTTTCTTTTTTCTAATCCAGGCTTTCATTTAGAACGTTTATTGGACTTTAGTTATTATCTGATTCTGATTTTGGGCTTAGGCATTTTTACGCTAAAACAAGACCTGCAGCGCAGCCTACTTGGAGGTGCGATAGTCATGGCAATTACCTTAATTTGGGCAACCAGTGCAGAGCAGGATATGTTGGGGTGGTATAAGATTCCCGTATTTTGTTTACTTATCATTGCAGCGGCCGGCATGGTGTACGCCAGGAAGTACTTTTTGGTGGTGATGCTTCTGCTGGTGACTTGTCTTAATAATGTAGGTTTGGTTCGTTACCCCACTCACCCATTGCCTAGTTCAGAGAGCTTACGATTAGGAGTGGGAGTAGCTTTGGCTGCGCTGCTATTCTTTCTTTATCGCCAGCCAAAAGAAAGATACATTGAAGGACTTATCGCTGTGTTGTTACTGTTCTATGCCGGACAAAGTTTGGTAGTGGTAGATCAGTACTTTGAAGGCAAGTGCACCGATCGCGAGTGTATTACCCCGACGGTTACATTTATGCAAAGTGTAAAAGATTTGCTCAGTCGGTGATGAAAGATTTTTCCTCCATTGTCATTTCTTCTCCCGTCAGTTATAAATACGGCTATGAATTCCCGCGTCAACGTTTTGAACAACTACTCCCCTCACTTCGTTTAGAAGAAGTTTTTTTGGATTGCTGATTTTTTTCACTCTTATTCTTTTTACTGTGCGAAAGGCACTTCTTTACTCTCATGAAAATGAACAAACTTGATATTCTTATTTCTTTATATATCTTTTGTATTCTGGTTGCAGAAGTAATGGGCTCGAAAACGATTCCGCTCTTTCAAGTAGGTTCATTGAAGCTTACTGCCAGTGTAGCTATTTTTGTCCTACCAATTATTTTTACCATCAATGACGTGATCACTGAAGTGTATGGAAAGGAGCGAGCGCGCAGCGTCATCAGATCTGGACTACTGATGATTTTCTTACTGCTCATTTTTACGGTTTTTGCTACTGTCCTTCCTCCATCTGAGCGCTCAGCTGGAATGGAAGCTGCATATGACCAGGTCTTTGGAACGACAGCACGAATAGCCGCAGCAAGTTTGGTAGCATTTACGGTGGCAGAGTTCACTGATGTCTTTATCTTTGTCCGTTTACGAAACGCTTTAGGGAAAAAAGCGTTGTGGCTCAGAAATAATGCTTCAAACTTTATTTCCCAGTTTTTTGACACCACCCTTTTTATGTTTTTAGCTTTTTATAGCTTGGATAAGCCAGTTGGCACAAACTTAAGCTTCCTGGTGGGATTAATTTTGCCGTATTGGTTGTTAAAGTGTTTTATGTCAGTTATTGAGACACCCTTTGCGTATTTAGGCGTGAGATGGCTAAAGGATGGGGAGCTAGTCGAGCAGCAAGTCCTAACTAGTACTTGAACGAGTATTTATAGCTAGAATAATCTTAGTAAGAGTGCCCTCATTTCCAGTTTGGAAGAGAACCCGGATGAGGGGTGTAAAAGCTTCCCAGACTTGAGCATAAGGCTTGTCATGAAGAGGGCGCTCTTCAATATCTTTAAGAGCGGAGGTGAGTTCTTCAGACTTAAAACTGCTGAGCTCTTGTATTGTGCTGATTATTTGTGGCGGCCAAAGCTTCATGACTTCTTGCCATTCATGACTTCTCGCCACTCATGAGTTGATCGACCGAGAATATTTGTTTCTACCATACACCCCTCCAGAATAGAAAGTATTCACGAAACTATAGCACAGCAAAGTTTCTTATATGCGTTAAAATAGAAGAATGTCATTCAAGATCATCAGCAAACACTTTACTGCCCTCGATCCTGTTATCTCTACGCATATCCCCTTGCTTAACGAACGTATTCTGGCTCAAAACTTAGATTCTAAAACCTATTTTTCTAAGCTCTGTCAGGAAATTATTTCCCAGCAACTATCAGTCAAAGTTGCAGATGTGATTGGACAAAGATTTGAGAAATTATTTGCAGACGAAGGAGTAAGTCCTGCTCAGCTACTCAAAATTTCAGATGAAAAGCTACGTAAGGCCGGTCTTTCTGGAGCCAAAACGAAGTACTTAAAAGATTTGGCGGCAAAAGTAGTAACTGGTGAGTTAAATTTGGCAGCTCTGCCAATCTTAGAAAATGAAGCGGTAATTACAGAGTTAATTAAAGTAAAAGGAATTGGGCGCTGGACAGCAGAAATGTTTTTGATCTTCACCTTAGGTCGAGAAGACGTTTTCTCTTTCGGTGATCTCGGGTTACGTCAGTCATTAATCAAACTCTATAACTTACCACCAGATCTTAGTATAAAACTACTGGAGCCCAAGATTACGGAGATTGTGGCCAAATGGTCTCCATATCAAAGCTATGGCTGCTTAGCTCTTTGGGCGACCAGAGACAAAGTAGGAGAAGTTTGATGAATCTTAAAACTATTACCGCTTTAGTACTTTTCGCTTCTTTGCTCAGTATTCTTTTCCTTAACACTCGTCGCATTGAGGAAAAACTTAGTATGCAACTCTCTACCCCAGACTCAATTGCTTCTCCAAATCTTAACTGCACCCCCACCTTTGTAGATGGAGGAGGTCCTTACTATAAGCCAGACTCGCCTTTCCGCCAATATCTTGCTCCTACTGAAAATGTTGGTCAGAAGTTAATAGTTACAGGAAAAGTTCTAAAAAATGACTGTCAAACTCCTTTCCCTGGAACTACGCTGGATATCTGGCAAGCGAATGAAAGTGGAAGTTATCAAGATGAGTGGTACCGAGGTCGAGTGAGAGTTCTGGCTGATGGCAATTATATCTTTGAGACAGTAATACCTCTCGGCTACGGTGAAGGAACTACTTATCGACCTCCGCACATTCACTTTAAAGTTTTTGAAGGGGCACGAGAAGTTATTACCTCACAGATGTTTTTGCCGGCTGCGAGAGAGCAGCAAATCGAAGGTACATTTATTGTCAAAGTGGAGGAAAAAGAAGAGGGTGGCAAAAAGGTGTACTATGCCACTCATGATATTGTGGTGCCAGAGTAAATTATAGCTGAGCAAGAGCTTGTTCTAAGAAGCTCTTGTGTTCCGAAGGTAATGCTACTTTTATAGCTTCTTTCACATCTAGCCACTTATACGCGTCATGTTCCCAGCTTAGCTCTGGTAGTAACTAAGTTGTTTTTCCCATATACCCGACCATGATTACAAAGTTGCCATGACTATCAATTGTAGATTCCAAGTGAATGACCTTGGCATCTTTAGGATTGAAGATGACGATTTTTTGCCCAATTCTAGCGAATACAGGCGTTTGTTGAAGGTTACGAGTAGATTCAGACATAAAGCTAATATTATTCTATCCCATAACTAGAACAATCTGATACTATTAAGAGGTGAAATCTATGAAAATCCTGATCACTGGCTCAATCGCAATCGACAGGATTATGGTCTTTAACGGGAAGTTTAGAGATGTAATCCAACCAGATAAGTTACACCTCCTTTCTGTAAGTGTCCTTTTAGACCAGCTGAAGGATACAAGAGGTGGTGTTGCCGCCAATATCAGCTATTCTTTGGCCTTACTGGGAGAGAAGCCGGTTTTATTTGGCAGTGTTGGCAAAGAAGCCAAAAGTTATATGACGGACCTTCAACAACTTGGTGTGGATATTGATCATATTCACTTCTCAGATCTGCCAATTGCCACCTTTACGGTTATGACTGACTTGCAGAATTGCCAAATTGGAGGGTTTTATCCGGGGGCAATGAGCGACGCGGCCGAGTTGAGCATTGAGAAATTCAAAGAGGATGATGTCTTTGTAGTGATCTCTCCTCATGATCCCCGCCAGATGGCGAAGCAGGTTGAGGAATGTAAGAAATTTAAAAAACGCCTGTTTTATGATGTTGGCCAACAAGCTAGTAATATTTTAGGTGAAGATATTCGAGCTGGTATAGAGGCTGCTGAGTTACTTATAGTGAATGATTATGAAATGGGCGTTCTGATTAAAAAAACGGGTTGGAGCAAAAAGCAAATCCAAGACAAAGTACACGCCTGTGTAGTGACATTTGGGGAGCAAGGGTGTGTGATAAAAACACCAAACGAGCCTGAACTAAAAGTTCCTGCCACGCAAGCTGATCAGGTTGTAGATCCGACTGGAGCGGGAGATGCTTTCAGGGCTGGATTTTTATATGGATATCTGCGAGATTTTCATATAGAAGAGTGCGCAGAAATGGGCTCGACTGCAGCTGCTTTTGCGATTGAGCAACAAGGTAGTCAAGCACATACTTTTACTGTGAACGAATTTTTTGAACGTTACTACAAAAATTATCCACAAAGGAAACATGGCAAAAAAAGCAACTGACTACAAGATTAAAGATATTACCCTTGCAGAGTGGGGACGCAAAGAGATCGTTTTGGCTGAAAATGAGATGCCGGGATTGATGAGCCTACGTAAGGAGTTGTCATCAAAGAAGCCCTTAAAAGGAGCCCGAATTGCGGGTTCACTGCACATGACCATTCAAACTGCAGTACTGATTGAAACGCTGCAAGCCTTAGGCGCTGAGGTTCGATGGGCCTCTTGCAATATCTTCTCTACCCAAGATCATGCGGCTGCTGCGGTGGCAGAGGCAGGTACTCCAGTTTTTGCTTGGAAAGGCGAAACTGAAAAGGAGTATTGGTGGTGCACTGAACAGACGTTGCTTTTTGGGGAGCAGGGCCCAAATATACTGCTCGATGATGGTGGAGATCTGACTACCCTCGTTCATCAAAAATTTCCTCAGTTACTCAAAGAAATTAAAGGTGTCTCTGAAGAAACAACCAGTGGTGTGCATAACTTATACAAGTTGATGTCTAAAGGAAGGCTTAAGATTCCCGCTATTAATGTGAATGACTCAGTGACCAAATCCAAGTTTGATAATTTGTATGGCTGCCGGGAATCCTTAGTAGATAGTATTCGCCGAGCTACAGATATTATGCTAGCTGGCAAAGTGGCGCTAGTGGTGGGGTTTGGGGACGTTGGAAAAGGTTCAGCTCAGTCGTTGAGAAACAATGGCGCGCGCGTCATCGTTGCTGAAGTAGACCCGATCTGTGCTTTGCAAGCGGCGATGGAAGGATATGAAGTCAAGCGAACAGAAGAAGTCCTGAGTGAAGTTGATATCTATGTTACTGCGACTGGGTGCAAGGACGTCATTACGATTGACCACTTAGCGAAGATGAAAGATACCGCGATAGTTTGCAACATTGGCCACTTTGACGTAGAAGTGCAAGTCAAGCAATTAAATGAATTTCCTGGAATTAAAAAAAATCAGCTGAAGCCACAAGTCGATATCTATACTTTCCCAGATGGTCACCGAATAATTTTGCTGGCAGAAGGTCGATTAGTAAATCTTGGCTGCGGAATGGGTCACCCTTCTTTTGTGATGTCAAACTCATTTACTAATCAGGTGTTGGCACAGATCGAATTATTTACAAAAGTATATCCTGCTGGAATTCACCGTTTACCTAAACAGCTAGATGAAAAAGTTGCAGCACTGCATCTAGAGCACATCGGGGTTCACTTAAGTACTTTGACAGCTGAACAGGCAACGTACTTAGGAGTAAATAAAAATGGACCATTTAAAGCTGATTACTACCGGTATTAATGTATTTTACAAATACTTAAAAGAGGTCCATATTTGGCAAGACTCGTCACACAAGAAACTCAGCTGATGACTGCTGTCCCTGGAGAGGATTCTACGAGTCAAGTGGTTTCTTCCGAGCAACGAGCAGAAGGTTTTGAAGTTGCTAACTACGTCATTTATTGTCCAGCTGGTGGCAATCTTGTCTGGTCGTTCACAGACTGAATAGACTGACTTTCTGGTATGAATGGTTGTATGAAAATTCAATTCAGGGAATATATGGCTTCAGATAAGTCCACGCTGGAATCTTCTTTACTGAAAAATTGCTTGAGCAAGTATTGTCTCACGGAGGGAAAATCATTCTTACTCAGGATGATGATATACAGTTAAAGCCAGCCAAGAATGGTGAAATTGAAAAATTATTTATTTTGGAGTCACATCGAGGACTAGGTATTGGAAGTCAGCTACTCAAAATTGCTGAGGATTACTTAGAGAATCAAGAGAAGTGTGACTTTATAGAAATTGTGGTATTTGGTGACAACAAAAAAGTGTATGAAATGTTCAATTGCAGGATCAGAAGGTCTAGCATACGATGCTAGGGCTTAGTGAGCCTTTTCGTAGAATTCACCTAACTGAGGCATTTCTTCATAGAACAGCGTTCCCCACACAGTTCTCCCTTCCACATGTCAGATCTTACCTGCTGCTTCCGGGAGATGTGCATCGATTTCAGTGCGTAACTTTTCGCAAATTGCTTTGTCAGCTTTAACCAGCACTCACATACACTTCCCGACCATACGGCCAAGTTGGTGACTTAAGCTTCTTTAAGCATCGCCAAAAAATGCTCTCCGTACTGTTTCCATTTGACTGAACCGATGCCGGAAATAGCACGCATTTGAGCTTCGTTTTGAGGTCTTTCAGTAGCCATTTGAAGGAGTGTCGCGTCACTGAAAATTAAGTAGGCAGCAATGTTCCTTTGACGCGCGAGCTTGAGTCTTTCTTGACGAAGAATTTCAAAAAGTGGACTTTTATACGCGTTACTCTTAGCTGAAGTTGAGAGCTTAACTTTGGTGTTGGTAACAGTTTCCACTTCGCTACTACTGATGAAAGTATCTAGCAAGACCAGTTGCACCTTTTCTTTTTTAGATAGCGCCTTTTCGCCTTGCTTGGTGAGTGCTACATATTGATTCTTATCAAATAAAACTTCCATTAAACCAAGATTCTTTAGTTGGCTACAATAAAAATGCCATTCGGCAAAGTTGGTTGAAGTGGATTGATTGCATAGTAGCGACACTAACTCTTTGGTCGTGAGTGAAGTATTTCTTTTGATCGTTTCTAGAGCTAGTTTGACGAGCGACGTACCGTCAAAATGTTCGTAGGGATTGGTGCAGACGTCGCAATTTCCACATTCTTGATGATACGCTTGCCCAAAATACCCAAGCAAGATCTTGCGGCGACAAATTACTCCTTCAGCGTACTCTTTGATGCGTTCAAGTTTGCCCAGTTGAAGCCCAGCCTGTGCTGATTCCAAACCAAATCTCTTAAGGGTTTCAATGTCCTTATAGGTGTAAAAAAGTATCGACTGAGCTGGGGCAGAGTCTCGGCCAGCGCGACCAATTTCTTGATAGTAACCCTCAATATTTTTGGGAATATTGTAGTGAATTACCCATCTAACATTTGATTTATCAATACCCATACCAAAGGCAATGGTAGCACAGATGATTTGTGTTCGATCACGTACAAAACTTTGTTGAGTTCTAGTGCGCTCTGGTTGACTCATGCCGGCGTGATAGCTGGCAGCCGTGTAGCCTTCATGCTGAATCTTCTCTACTAAAGTTTCAGTTTGCTTTCTACTCAAACAGTAAATTATTCCAGATTGATTGGGGTTAGCAGTCAGGAAATTAGTAATTGCAATGACCCGATTCCTACCAGGTAAAACGGTTAGAGAAATATTTGATCGATCAAAAGAATCAATCAGCTTAACAGGGTCTTTAAGTTCGAGCTGTTTGAGAATATCAACCCGAGTACTGTGATCAGCGGTTGCAGTCAGCGCAATAATTGGTGTATTAGGAAATGCCTTTTTGAGTCGCGATAACTGAGTATATTCTGGTCTAAAATCATGCCCCCATGCGGAAATACAGTGCGCTTCATCAATAGCAAAAAGAGCAGGATTTAGGCGAGATAGGAGTGAGCTGAATTGAGCCGACAAGAGTTTTTCAGCTGAGACATACAATAGCCTCACTTCTCCCGCCAAAACTCGAGAAGTGATCTCAGTTTGAGTTTGAAAGTCTAAACTACTATTGATGAACTCAGCTGCAATGCCGTTGACTTTGAGCCCGTCTACCTGGTCTTTCATCAATGCAATCAAGGGTGACACCACAATGGTAATACCAGGTAACATCAGGCCAGGAATTTGGTAGCAAAGGGATTTGCCACCACCAGTGGGCATCAAGACAAAGACATCTTTGCCAGCGAGAACCGCTTGAATGGCTTTTTCTTGAGTTGGGTGAAACTGATCGTACCCAAAGTACTCTTTGAGGTGCTGTTTGGCTTGAGTTAAAAGTGCGGCGGCGGAAGATTTGGGCACAAGTTGGTAGTATACCTTAGAAACTTTATCTCGGAAAATCTTGGTATGGGTCGAGTACGGGAGGGTGTTAGAACCCTCCATTCACAATATATACCAGATGAAATCAGCTCAACCTTGGTATCTGGCGTCTAATTGAGTTTACCACCTAGATTAGTTCTAATTTTATAAAAAATTTTCTCAGCTCTATTTTGCTTTTCAAGCATTTTGCTCTCAACCATATTTTCAAGAACTTTAATTGCAACTAGTGCAGAAGGGCAGTTTGCTGCTAAAGCAATATAAATTAAACTATCCTCATCGAGTGTGTCAGTACTGAAATACTCGTAGGCAGCTAGGATGACGTTTTCTGGGCTCATTGATTATGAAAAATATAATACATACTATATCACATTGTCTCTTTTGCAAGGAAGATTGACAAGATCAACCCTTGTCCAGTTTCACTTCCATGGCAACCAAAGCATCTTTAATAACTATTGTCGCCATGCTGAAAGTATCTCATGAATTTTGCCTCCGCTCATCTAAAAATTCGCTCCGGGCAGGGCTTCATCCCCAGCCTTGAAGGGCATGGATTTCTCGCTCAAGGGTAATAAATTTGTTCTCACTTATTACTTTTTTCTTTTAACATTTGTTCATAGGCTTTTGAACACTTCAATATTTTCTCTCAGGTGTTGTATTGATGCGGTTCCAGAAAGTAATATGCCCCTCGCTTCTGTTTCACTAATAAAAGAAAAAGCATCATAAATCTCCTTGGTTTTTTCTGTTGAGTGAAAAACAGCTCCCATGGCTAAAGGTCGATTAAAAAGTATCTGTTTGTTTTCTTCTTTCGCCTTGGAAATAACAGGAAGTAAGTCTGCTCTTTCTTGATTATAAGGTAGTTGAATATATGATAAGCGTTCGTCTTCACACGATAATAAACCAGTTTCAATGTCAGAAACGCTTACTCCTAACAATTTTATGCCGATTGTTTGAGCATATACAAATGCTCTAGACACCTCATCATTTGTGAGTAATGAGACACTTGCTTTGTGCAATTGAAGAATCGATATTTTACCCAACAGCTCCATGCTCTTTTCTATACTCGATACTAATGCGTTGTAAGAGTGATCAACATATGTATCCTGAGTATTATTGTTCCAATGCTCCCCAAATTTTGTTGCTAGTACGATTTTTTTTCTCTCATCTTCTGTAAGTTGTTTGAAAAATTTTCCAAGTCTGGATTCACTTAATCCATAGGCTGGGGCTGTGTCAAAAAAACGAACTCCTTGTGAAAAAGCAAATTCAAGAAACTCAATAGCTTCTTTCTCTGTCGGTACCTCTTTGGAATCCACACCCCACACCCGTCCAATTCGTATTAAACCACAACCAAATTCAATTTTTGTTTTTTGCATATTTTACTTTTTTGGATGATAAAAGCTTTGTCTTTTAAGATCTGTTTGCTTAAAAATACCATTTCCGGCTACTACTTCGCCTACCCCAATAATAAGATCTTTGGCGGATCCTGATCCTTTTAATACACCGCCACGAAGATCTGGATCTTCGTGTGTGAAAGGTTCTCCTTGTGCTAAATCGCAATTAATAACAGTAATGAGACCGTGTATTTGTGAGCCACTGCCTAGAAAATTATTTCCAAAAAGTTGTGTACCAGCGGTATACCTTCCATTAGATCCTATTGTTATTATTGAACCGGGGCGATCGGCTTTGGCAGTAAAACCACCTTCACCAAATTGATTATTATCTGCAATAGTTATTGATCCGCCACGACTCTCGAGAAGTGACTGGGGATAAAAAACGTTTCCATTTCCAATGTTAAGTTTTCCATTTTTATCACAGCTTAAAATTGAGTTGGGATAAAATATGTTATATTGTCCAATCACGGCAAAGATTGATAACAATGTAGAAAATGGATCAAGTATTGTGTTACCTGACTCTGTCAATTTCATTGTCTCTGAAATTGACAAATAATTATTTTGCGCACGTTGCTTGTCTACTAAAGCAATAATTTCTGAATTCATAATTATCTCCTCATAAGATCTATGGGTCTTTTATTTACACGCATAAAATCATTTTTCACTAAAATTTCTTTAACTAGCTCATCAGCAAGAAACGCTGATTCTGTCATTTTTCCTGGTAGAGCACAATAAATGTTGTCAAATATTTCTGCAATCTCTACATCTAAACTTCTAAGTTTTCTTGGGTCATTAGCAACATCAACCTTCATGCATGCTACTGATTCAAAAATATGATCTTCTTCTAAGTGCATGAATCGTTTAAGAGCAGTTTCCATTTCATGAACACATTCAGGTACTACATCGAATGAGGGCTCTGTGCAGAGGATATTATCTAAGTTCATGCCAACCATTGTTCTATCTCTATGATGGGCGATATTCGCCTCGTTAGCGTCTATTCCATAAACATTACATCCAGAAATTCTTTTAGTACATTTACCAATGCATAATTTCCAAATTCTTTTAACATCATCGATGGTGTACAAGGCTTAGTAAATAAAGTTTTAATTAATTCCTCTTTTTTATTTATACTTTCGTATAGCTTTTCAAAAAAGTTAAATGCAGTGAAATAAACAGGAGCATACTTGCTGAATAGTGCGTATGTTGAAAAGTTTAGAATATTTTCTCTTCTTTTACAAGAAAGCATTCCAAATAATTTAAATCGACTTTGATAACTTATCCCACTGCTTTTTTCTAAGAGTTAAATCGGGGTTTGAATCGATTACCTCCTTGGCTTTTGCCAAAATATTTCTTGCTTCATCTGGATAGTCTTTTTTTATTGCGTCGGCTATTCTCATGTAGCCACCAGAGACCCAAGCATTTTTACTATATTTATCAGGTTCTTCTGATACCTCAAGTTCTTTTAAAGCTTTTTTTGCTCTTTTCATAGCCGTTTTATCTCCAGCCTTATATTCACAGGATGCTAAATGAACTCTCATATTTGCTAATACAGATGGCCTATTATGTGCCTCAGGAGGGTTTTTCTCCATGATACCTACAGCTTCTTTGTAATCTTTTACAGCATCATCAAATTCACCTAAATCTTCTTTAATTTGCGCTAGATTATAAAGAGGTAAAGCAAGGAACTCTCTGATGCCACTTTCTCTTGCTAAATCTACAGATGCCATCATTTCATATTTAGCTAAGGTTAATATTCTTCTACTGTTGTGCAGATTTGCATATACTCTTAGACTAATAGAGCGACAAGCAATTCCTTCTGAAAATCCCAACGCATCATTAGCCGCATCATATGCAAAAAGTGCATCATCATTAAAAGTTAATGACTGGGAAAATTGTTCACTTTCACGAGCCTTTGCAGCTTTAGCATGTAGTATTCGTCCTTTGCTTTTCATGAGTTAATCATATCATGAAAAGTTTGGACACGATTTTGGGGTGCATTACTTTGATGTATTTGCCCGAGCTTAAAAACTTGGGGTCGAGTACGGGAGGGTGTTAGAAAATTATACCAGAGTTATATGTTTGACGAAAACCAGCTTAGTTTCCCCCTTTAGAAGGTAGTATAATACATCTATGCCTTCTGCCAGCCAATCACAAAAAAAAGAACCTACTACTTCTGCGAGAGTAGCGATTGTTTTCAAGAAGTTTTTTTATTCACAACCAGTTGAGATAAGCGAAATGCCAACTGAAGAGTTTTTTGTAAGTGTAGAGAACGAACAAGATGTTGAGGTTTCCCAACAAAAAAGTGAAAAGTCCAAAGAGACTTCTTTCCAAGAACAAGTAACCTTTTATCCTTATCTTGTGAAAACAAAACAGGATACCATAATGGTGATTGGCTCAGCATTCTCTCTTTACGATCATGTAAGTCGTGAGCCTTATCTGGAAATAAAAGCTGAATACCAGTTTCAAGAACAACTAAGAGAGGCACTAAAATTGACGGGAGGACATGTTTACCACCTCCCAGGTGATTCAAGCGATTTCGTTGTCGACGACATTGATTTGGAAGATGTTGTTTCCCGAGACTTAGAACTAAAGTACGAGCATGATGATAACTACTTTTATCTTTTTGTGCTGATTTAGAAATAAAAGAGAGGCGTCCAGACGCCTCCTCCCCGCGTTTCCACGATGAAGGTGGTGTGGTCACGCCTCGTGTCAATCGAGACATACCAGTAGCGACCCTTGTCGTTCGGATCATGCCATCTGGTGTTCGACGGATCAGTACGACCAAAGGTCATTGTGTTGCCATTGTCAAGGTGCCCTTTGTAGTGCCCCTGACTGTCTGGACCAGTAATGTTGACTACATTTGCCATTTCTCACTTTACCTTTCTGTAGGTCAAGTAGATTTGGCGTCTGG
>CAZMXT010000013.1:0-14093 GCA_964570365.1 uncultured Pseudomonadales bacterium
CTCAAAAAGAAAATCAAGTTACTTTAGAAGCACTGAAAGATACTTTGGACGCCGCTGCAGGGTGTATCCTAGCAGTTCCACTCATGCTCTATCTGAGATTCTTTCCTAAGTCTGTGGAACAATTTTTAGAGTCAAGGAAAAAGAGGGCAGGAAAGAAGAATGAGTCACATTAATTTAACTTTGCCCTCTTGCCAAGGAGTTTGGTCATAGTACATACTAAACACACCTTTTAGATTGAAGCATTCATTTTATCAAAAAAAATATCTTATGCTAAACACGCGTAAATTTCTCTACATCTTGCCTGACTCTGCCTACATTGCTGAGGTTCTGCCCACCAAAAAAACTCACTCTTTTGCAATTCACGCTTTCCGTCAAATAAATGGCAACTTTATTGATGAGAACGAGTTTATTGTTGATAATGTGGAAAAGTTGATCAAGAAAATTGAACCAGATGAGTATCAGTTGGTTTTGCCTGACTTTTTATTCACTAACACGATTGTAGACGTAAATGAGACGACCGAAAGTGGAGTCCAAGACTACGTCAAAGAAAAGTTGCTTCCGAGCTTAGAGTTTGAAAAAGATTCTCACCAGGTAGAGAGCTTTGTGCTGACCAAGCATCGAGGCAAGTCTAAAGTTCAGCTCTCTGCTCTAGAAAGGTCTTTGCTTGACCCAATACGGAAAGCAGCCAAGACTCAAAAAGTAGTTATTACGGACATAACTGCCCTTAGTTGGACAATTAAGTCAGTTATCTCGCTAGAACCCTCCCTAAGTACCATTCAAATTGGGAGTCAGCTCTATCTAGCTGAACACTACATTGGAGTTGACCAAGCAGTTTCCTGCAGTATTAATGAGGTTGATAACATTATCGAGACTGTGAAAACGCTCAAAGGCGCTGAGCCCAACATTCAGACTATGTACCTACTGACGAACGCCTTAGTTGAGAACGAGATCAAAGAAAAACTCAGTGGAACGTTACCCATTCAACAACTGTCTAACTTTTCTGATGAAACCGAGGGAATTCCTTCTTACCTTAAGCAAATTATTGAAGCAGCAGCAAAAACCCTCGACATTCCAGAGTTCCCTGTACCTAGGTTTAATTTAGGCAAAGACAAGACTGGCACCTCTCAAGAACCTTTTGTAGAAGAAAAAGGCCCACTCATTATTGATGAAAGTATTAACGATGATGATGATGAGATCTCAGAAAAAGTTCCAGATTCGACTATAGAGCTCGAGGAAGAACTACCTGCCCCAACGCTACCACTAAAAGCCACAGTCCTCAGCAACGCTGAAAGCAAAACTGAAAGCGTAGTTGAGCCAGAGGAGATAGATCTGATGATTGAAGAAAAGGTCGAAGTTTTAGAGGAAGGAGTTACACCCCCAACCTTTGTGGAAATTCCAGAAGAACCGATCCAAGCCAACTCACCCAATATAGTAATTCCCGCAACTGTGGTACCATTCACATATCCTAAATCTATGAATTCTCCTACCTTCTCTCCTGCTGTAAATCCTCATTCTCAGCCTTCGATCCAGCGTCCCGTTATCCGCAATAAAAGCGGTAGCGGTCCATTGCTTAAAATGGTCATGATTACTCTAGTTGCTTTAGTGATTACTGTGGTCGCAGGGGTAGGCATTGGCTTTGCCATGCTCCGCCTATCCGAAAAGAATAGCCCGCTCAATCAAGCCATCGTCGTCACACCTTCTCCTGCTACTACAGTGATATTAGTTAGCCCTTCTCCAACCCCAACAGCAACCGCTTCAGCGACAATAGATACGGCAATAACTAAAGTTCTTGTAGTAAATGCAACAACTGTCCCTGGAAAGGCAGGGACCTTCAAGAAATTACTTACTAGTGCTGGTTTTAAAACTGTTGATACTGCGAATGCAAAGGGTACCTACGCTGAAAAAGGAAACTATCTTCTCTTGGCGGAAGAAAATGCAGAACTACTAAGTATACTGGAAAAGAACACTAAATTAGACTTAACTGTAAAAACAACGAAATCAACTGAAGATACTAAGGATAACTACACGGCAGTGATTGTCCTAGCAGAATAAGTAAGGTGTAACAATTACCTACTTGCATCGGCTTAAAAGATCTTTATAATTTCAAACGCTCCAGGTTTACTCTTGGGTTTCGAATACAATTAGTAAATTAAAATTTGGGTATATGGCCGCCAGTGGTCTACACATTTCTATCTCAGCCGAAAAGCTCTTCACTGTTCAAGGGCTTGACGTTACCAACTCCATGGTCACGAGCATTATTGCAAGTGTATTGTTAATTGCCTTTGGCATCTGGGTAAAAAATTCTCTAAAGAGTACCAATCGACCTACTGGCATTCAGAATCTTGCTGAGTGGATTATTGAGTCCCTTTCTTCTTTAGTTCACAGTGTAACTGGGAACAAGAAACGTACCGCTCAATTCTTTCCTTTAATCGCAACTTTCTTCCTTTTTATTCTGGCCAATAACTGGTTGGGTCTCTTACCAGGCATAGGAACTATTGGGTTTAGGGAAAGTTTGCAACATGCTGAGCTACTCCCTTCCAAACTCACTTTTCAACAGCCAAGTCTGAAGGTACATGCCAGCGAGGTCATAGAAGAACGAGTTGTCCAAGAAGGAGCTGGTAGTGCCATTCCTGAAGGTCCAGCCAGCCAAGCCAAAGAAACAACTGGTCGAGAAGTTTTTGTCCCGTACTTCCGTGCTGGCACTGCTGACCTAAACATGACCCTAGCCCTGGGTTTAATCTCAGTCGTTGCCACACAAATATTTGGTTTCAGTCAATTTAAGTTTGGTTACTTTCAAAAATACCTTAACTTCTCAAGTCCGATCAGTTTTTTCGTCGGCATCCTGGAGTTCGTTTCAGAGTTATCCAAAATCATTTCCTTTGCTTTTCGGTTATTTGGGAACATCTTCGCTGGAGAAGTGCTGTTGGCTGTCGTCAGCTCTCTGGTAGGGATCATCGCACCAATGCCATTTTATGGGTTAGAAATTTTCGTTGGAGTGATCCAAGCCTTAGTATTTTCAATGTTATCTTTAGTACTTTTCAACATGGCCATGAGTGGTCATGGTGACCATTAATATAAATTAGGAGGATGTATGGGTAAAGAATTTGCAGTAGCTTTCGTAATGGGCTTGGGCACAATTGGTCCAGGTTTAGCAGTAGGTATGATCGTTTCCAAGGCAATGGAAGCTATTGGTCGCAATCCAGAAGCAACCAGTAAGATTCAAACGAACATGATTTTGGGTGTCGCATTTGCAGAAGCAATTGCAATTTACGCCTTGGTCATTGCGCTTATTTTACAATTTGTAGCCTAATATTTAAGAAGGCGCAAAGAAGCTTACTCAAAAAAAAAGCTTATTTGCGATCACAGTAATATGGAAATTCAAATTCCCCAAATACTCTTCCAGATGATTAACTTCTTCGTGGTCACCGGAGCATTAACTTTCTTGCTCTACAAACCAGTCAGGAAAATGCTTGAGGAGCGAAGTAATCGTGTGGAAGAAGCCCAAAAAGCAGCAGAGCTAACTTTCGCTGAGAAAAAGAATATTGACGAAATTAAGAGAAAAGCAGTCGTAGATGCGCACAAAGAAGCAGCTGCACTGGTAGCTGAAGCCAAGAGGGATGCAGTCAACCTTCGCTCACAGATGTTAGAAGAAGCTAAAAAAGCGGCAGCTCAAGAAATTGAAAAGCAACGTAATCAACTTACTGAAGAACGCGCAAATATGGTCAAAGACTTAAAAGCAGAGTTCATGACTCAGGTCATTCACATGACTGAAAAGGTGCTCGGTGAAGCTGTAGATCAAAAATCAATTGCTAAAAAACTTGATAAAGACATTGAAGAAGTTATCGCTTTAATTTAATTTTATGAACAAGGTACTCATTACCACTGCAGTCGAACTTAATTCGGCACAACTTAGCCGACTTAAAAAGGCGGTCGAGAAAAAGTATGGATCCACTGTTGAGTATCAAGAAACAGTTGATTCCTCTATCTTGGGTGGTTTAATTTTAACCATCAATTCTCGACAGCTAGATGGCTCGCTCCGAAGTAAGCTCTATCAAATAAAGCAAAGAATATTGCAAGAAATTAGACAGTAAAGTGATTTTGTCATGAAAAAAACAACCACCTCAGTCAATTTTACTAACTTGATTGATTCTGCCTCTTTTTCGATTAACCAGAGCGAAGTTGGTCGAGTGCTCTCTTTTGGAGACGGCATCATTCAAGCAAGTGGATTAGAAAAAGCCCAAATTGGCGAGCTTATTGACCTTGGTCAAAACAAGCTTGGTTTAACCTTAAACTTAGAGCCAGAACGAGTGGGTATTGTTGCCCTGGGTGAAACCACTCACTTAGAGGCCGGTGATTTGATTTATGGCACAGGTCAGATCCTTTCTCTGAACGTGGCTGATGACATTATCGGTCGGGTAGTTGACCCAACTGGGATGCCAATTGATGGTCGAGCTGCTATTTCCCAAGGAAAAAGAATGCTGCTGGAACGCATTGCCCCAGGGGTTATGGCTCGACAATCTGTTTCAGTCCCTCTGCAAACTGGTATTAAAGCCATTGATGCGATGATTCCAATTGGAAGAGGTCAACGTGAGTTGATTATCGGTGATCGTGGAACAGGGAAGACTGCGATTGCGATAGGCACCATCCTTAATCAAGCAGACCAGAATGTTGTCTGTGTGTACGTCTCAATTGGTCAAAAGCAATCAACTTTAGCCCAAACCAAACAAATTCTAGAAGAGCGTGGAGCCATGTCCTATACCACAATTGTAGCAGCATCAGCTTCTCAACCTGCATCACTCCAATTTTTAGCCCCCTATGCCGGTGTTGCGGTGGCTGAGTACTTCTTAGATCAGGGAAAAGATGTCTTGATCGTTTATGATGACTTAACCAAGCATGCTCAAGCGTATCGTGAAATTTCCTTACTGCTTCGTCGTCCTTCTGGCCGTGAAGCATACCCAGGTGACGTTTTCTACCTCCACTCTCGTTTGCTAGAGCGTGCTGCTCGCTTAAATAAAGAACACGGTGGTGGCTCGATTACCGCCCTTCCGATCATTGAAACACAAGGAAATGACGTTTCTGCTTTTGTGCCAACCAACGTCATCTCGATTACCGACGGACAACTGTACTTGGAGGCAGATTTATTTAATGCTGGCATGAAACCCGCCATTAACGTCGGTTTATCTGTTTCTCGCGTTGGCTCAGCTGCGCAGATTAA
Source organism: uncultured Pseudomonadales bacterium (assembly GCA_964570365.1). Classification (GTDB taxonomy): domain Bacteria; phylum Patescibacteriota; class Microgenomatia; order UBA1400; family PJMF01; genus CAZMXT01. The sequence continues at coordinate 5,216 of CAZMXT010000013.1, forward strand.
GGCCATGAAACAGGTTGCGGGTACCATGAAGCTGGACCTCGCTCAATTCCGAGAACTGCAGGCTTTTGCTCAATTTAGCTCAGACTTAGATGAGAAAACCAAAGCTCAACTTGATCGAGGCATCCGCGTCAATGCCGTTTTGCGACAAGGCTGGGACACTCCACTCAAAGTTGAGGAACAAGTAGTAATTATCTATGCAGCCGTCAATGGCTACCTAGATCCAGTTCAAGAGAACTTCTTGGGTGACTGGGAAAAAGCTTATCTAGAGTTTATCCACGACCAGTATCCTGAGATCTTAGCGAGTATTCGCAAAGAGCAGAAAATGATCGATGGAACGATCGCAGAGCTAAAAGACGCTGTGCAAGCATTTAATCGTCTCCATGGGGAATGGATGCTGGAGGCTTAATGGCCAACACCCGACAAATAAAACGACGTATTAGCACTGCTGCCAATATTTCCAAGATCACGAAAGCGATGGAAATGGTTTCTGCGAGTAAAATGCGCCGAGCGCAGCAGCAAGCTCTCGCTGCTCGACCATATACGCATGCGATTCAAGAATCACTTCAAAAGGTGGCGCAATTCACTGATTCCAGTCTGCACCCACTACTTGCACACCACACTGTCGGGAAAAATATCCTAATCTTGTTCTCAACAGACCGAGGACTCTGCGGTGGTTTAAATACCAACCTTTTTAAAGCCGCCCTACAATGGAGTCGTGAGCAACAAGATTTAGAGCTAATGGTTCTCGGGAAAAGAGCAATCGGTTTTGCACGAAAAATGGGAATTACGATTAGTGCTCAGTTTACGAACTTACCAGAAATTGTTTCGGTGAATGAGATTTTACCAGTTGGGAAGTTAATTACCGACGGTTTTCTCTCTGGAGAGTACCGATCAGTTTGGATTTTGCACATGGACTTCATAAACACTCTGACTCAGAAGGTAAAGCTAACTCCATTACTACCTCTTTCTCAGGCCATCGCAGAAAATGAGAGGGGTGCAGCTAAGCCAGGAATTTTCTCTGAGTATACTTTTGAACCTAACCCACGCGAAATCTTAGATGAACTGTTACCATACTACTTGGAAAATACCTTGTACCAGACTTTGCTCGAAGCCAAGGCAAGTGAACACAGCGCCAGAATGGTTGCTATGAAAAATGCCAGCGATAATGCCAAAGATCTGGTACACGAACTGAAGCTCGTATTTAATAAATCACGCCAAGCAGCCATTACCAGTGAGCTGCTGGACATTACGACAGCTACTTTGACGGTGAACAACTAAGAAAGGATTTTATGGCCAGCCAAAATATCGGAAAAATCAAGCAGATTGTGGGACCAGTTGCTGATATCGTTTTCAGCACTCAACTACCAGCAATTTATAATGCCCTAAAGCTCAAACGGACTGACGGAAGCATACTGACCTTTGAAGTCGAACAACAGCTTAGTACGGACACTGTCCGCGCTATTGCATTGGGCTCAACTGATGGTTTATCTCGAGGCATGGAAGTAAGTGACACAGGCGCTGCAATTACCGTGCCAGTAGGTGATGAGACGCTTGGCCGAGTCTTTAACGTGATTGGTGAAGTCATTGATGAAGGCGAAGCTATTCAAGCGAAACAATTTGCCCCCATTCATCGAAGTGCTCCTTTATTTAAGGATCTCAGCACCAAAGCGGAAATCTTAGAAACTGGTATTAAAGTCATCGACCTAATCGCTCCTTTTGCTAAAGGTGGAAAAGTGGGCGCATTTGGTGGGGCAGGCGTAGGCAAGACGGTTATTATTCAAGAGTTGATCCGTAACATTGCTGAGGAGCACGAAGGCCACTCCGTCTTTGCAGGTGTCGGGGAGCGTACTCGTGAGGGGAATGACTTGTATCACGAAATGAAGGACTCTGGCGTCTTACCAAGTACTGTGATGTGCTTTGGCCAAATGAATGAACCCCCAGGTAATCGTTTGCGCGTGGCGTTAACCGCCTTAACTATGGCTGAGTTTTTCCGGGATGAGCGTGGCGAAGACGTCTTGTTCTTTATCGACAATATTTTCCGTTTTTCTCAAGCTGGTTCAGAGGTGTCAGCGCTACTTGGCCGGGTCCCTTCAGCAGTAGGCTACCAACCTAACCTCGCAACTGAGATGGCTGCGCTTCAAGAGAGAATTACCTCGACGAAAAAAGGCTCTATTACTTCAATCCAAGCAGTCTATGTGCCAGCCGATGATTACACTGATCCAGCCCCCGCCACCACCTTTGCTCACTTAGACTCCACCATTTCTTTGGATCGAAAGCTTTCTGAGCAAGCAATCTATCCAGCGGTAGATCCTCTAGTTTCGGCGTCAAAGATTCTTCAACCAGACATTATCGGTCAAGAGCATTATGATGTCGCACGAGGTGTCCAAGCAGTCTTACAACGCTATAAAGAGCTCCAAGACATCATTGCTATCTTGGGTATTGATGAGTTAAGTGACGAAGACAAGCTAGCTGTAGCTCGAGCCCGTCGTGTGCAAAAGTTCCTTTCCCAACCTTTCTTTGTGGCCGAGCAGTTCACCAGCATTAAAGGTGCATATGTGCCTATAGCAGAAACCATTCGTGGCTTCAGAGAAATTTTAGATGGTAAGCACGATCAACTACCAGAACAAGCTTTCTACTTAGTCGGTACGATTGACGATGCTATTGCCAAAGCGAAAACCTTATAAATGGTATATATGAGTAAACAGTTACTGCACGTTACAGTCATCACACAAGAAAAACAGCTTAGTTCGTTTGAGGCTCATGCTGTAACTGCACCGACCGTCCAGGGAGAAATAACCATTTTACCCGGCCACATACCTCTTTTTGCAAAGTTACAAACCGGTGAACTGCGCTACCAAACTGAAGCAGAAAAAGACTCTTTTGTGGTTTCAAAAGGATTTATTGATGTCGGTCCAAATAATCAAATCATGATTATGGTGGATAGTGCCGTCGAAGCACGAGCAATTAGCCTTCAAAAAGCAGAGCAGGCCGTTCAGGCTGCCCACGAAACCATGTCTAAAACAGTTGATGAGCGAGAGTTAATGATGGCTGAGGCTTCACTCAAGCGGGCCCTTCTCGAGATTAAGGTTGCTCAAAGAACCAAGCACTCTCGAATCTAAAGAAAAGGCGACTTCTTACTATTTTCTTACTTTGAAACTTGCCTGATTCTGTACAATAATAGAGATCTGGCACATCAATCACACATTGAAAAAAGTGACGACTACCTGTAATATTGTTAAACTTCACCCGAAAAGGGTGTTTTTTATGAGGATAGGAATGTTATGACCACAAACGGATTGCCAAAAATTCAGTTGACCCAAGAAGGCTATGACGAGTTAGTAAGAGAACTGAATGAGCTTATTGAAGTTAAACTACCTTCTGTTATTAAAAGAGTAGAGACGGCCAGAGGATATGGGGATCTAAGTGAAAATGCAGAGTATCACAGTGCCAAAGAAGACCAAGAGCTGACCGAAACCCGCATCGCGGAGTTGCAGAACGTGTTGAACAACGCAACAATTATTTCTCACACTACCAAAACCAGTGTGGTGGGAATCGGCTCACACGTCCAAGTGGTGATCTCCTCAGGCAAATCAAAGCGCAAAATTACCTTCATCATTGTTGGTGAGTTCGAAGCAGATCCTAAAGCCGGTAAAGTCTCGAGCATCTCACCAATTGGTAAAGCGCTACTTGGGAAGAAAAAAGGCGAAAAGATTGAGGTGGAGGCCCCTGCAGGCATGAGTACATACGAGATCCTTGAGATTAAATAACCAGGTTTACAAGGTAGCTTTAAACGATCTATTGAGCGCAGTAATGGCAACTTCCATTTCACGTTTTTCAATTACCATGGTCAGTTCGGTATAAGTAGAGACTATCTCAATCAGGTTCACTCGTTTAGCAGCCAACAAACTTAAAATACTATAAATCACATTCGGCTGAATCAGGTACTGTTCGGAAAAACGGACACTTACCCCTACTAAATCTCTATAAATAGATTTGGGCGGATGACTAAAGTGCCGAGTAATTTTCTGCTCGTCTTCCTCAAGAGTAATAATGGTAATTTCACTCATTCCCTGCGTCACAATTAAAAAGGTGTTTTCTTTATCTCCTAGCTCCTGAGAAAGCGTTCTAATCTGCTTTGCCGTATGTTTCGTTTTCTCGTAGGTGATGTCACACAGGGGTGACTTGATGCTCAGCTCATCCAATACTACCTGAGGACGAAGGGCGTGCAGCTCCTCCATACTCTTAGCTATCCTCGAGAGGGCAACCACAATTGTAGTCTTCTTTACTGGCTTCCAAGCCAGTTTCTCTACCTCTGGCTGAACGAACTCAGCGTAGGCACTAAAATTCAAGATCCCTGCCCTCATCGACTCCAGAGCAGTTTCTGAAGCTTGAAGTAGTTCGAAGACAATATCAGATATCTTTCTCATCCTTTGATTATGTTATATTTATTACAATTTGTCAATAAATGAAACATTTACTACTTTATTACGCATTTATAACACATCATGATAAAGTCCTGTTTGTTCATCGATGAACGTATAAATTACAGCAGTTGTATGGAGGCAAGAAAAGATTTTTCTTGAATATATATGTCCAGTGCAGAAATTATCAGTACAGGTGTTCCAGGACCCGACTATGCTCGCTCAGAAGGTAGGGGGTATTTTAATGTTCGAAGTGAAGTAAATCGTTTTTCGCAGCTAGAACAACTTTTTTCCCTATTTCAGCACAAAGCAACTCAGGAGCGTGGTAGACGCAGAGTCGTGGTAAGAGCAGTGTGTACCGCAAATGTCGTTAATGAACTTTTAGCAAACCAAGAGCATAGGGATAGATTGCCGCTAGAGGTCTTGATTCCCCTAAATATTATGGATCCTCAAGAAGAACGGTTTATTGTGATGTTAGGCCAAAATGTCCACAGTTCAGAAGCTCCAGAGTGGAATGAAGTGTATCAAGACTGGCAACAACCTCAACAAAATCGTGTTTCTCCTCTGGATAGAGTTGCCAGACTGCAAGAGACTCCTTTTCAACTTACTTCTCAAATTAATGAAGCTGATATTGAATGCCTTGCCCAGATTTGGAAGCCGTTTGGCTGGACGCCAGAAGGTGTCGCCAGTTTTATTGAGCGGTTCAATGCCCAGGATCCAAGAAACACAAATGCTTGGTTCTCAGGTGTGCGGAACACGGAGAATAATGAACTAGCCTCTGCCTGCATGGGGGAACCGCTACACTTAAACAGAGAAACACCCAATCGACGTGGAGTCCAGATCATTGAAGGTACTGAGTATGGAACACTCAGAGGGATGGAAGGGAGAGGACTTTGCTCTGCTGCAGTTATTGGATTACATGCACAGATCCTGAACAACCACCTGTATGACGAAACTGCGCCAGGAATAATACCAATAATTTTATCGGAATTTAACTTAAGTGTCAGATCTGATCGAGTTGGCAGGCATGCCGGCATGACTCTCCCTTTAGTTGAAATTTGCCCTGGTTTAGAAGATACGCCAATCCAGATCCTGAGGCGAAACGTTTCGGTGCTGGATGGAAAGCCGGTAAATGGATTGAGTAGCGAAAATTTTGGAGATGGAACCGAGAACTATCAATATTGGAGAAACTTTATTATGGGCGCACTACCCTATACAAGTATTCAAAATGATTATTCTCGAGAACAAGTTGAACAAATATACTCATTCAGTAACTTTCAAAAAAGGAACGCATGAAAATCTTTCATAACCCTAGTCACATACAGCATGAACCCTTATATGAGATCTTCAATGGCGAACAGACTCCACACAACGAAGTGCCTGCGCGGGTAGAACGAATTTCTGCAGCTTTGGAAACCGCAGGGTACGAGTTAGAAGAAGCGCACACGGAAATTGATCGGGAGCTGCTCTTTCATATTCATGATTCTGACTACCTAGAGTTTCTGGAGCGGCGTTGTAATGAATTAACTGAGACCCAGCACCTCTATCCATCAGTCTTTCAGTATCATGGCGGCCAGCCAAGATCTCAGAATCCAGTAGCTCAGTTGGGAAGATTTAGCTTTGACCTCTACACACCTTTACTAAAACATACCTGGTCAGCCGCACTTGCTTCCGCTAGATGCGCACATGCTGCCGCAGTGTCACTTCATACTGGCCAGCGAGCCAGTTACGCGCTGTGCCGACCCCCAGGACATCACGCTGCTAGTGACCAGATGGGCGGGTACTGCTACTTGAATAACGCTGCGGTGGCCGCAGAGTACTTAGGACAGTTTGGCCGAGTTGCTACTCTAGACGTAGACTTTCATCATGGCAACGGCACTCAGCAAATCTTCTACCGACGCGCAGATGTCTTTACCACATCAATTCATGCAGATCCAAACTGGAAGTTCCCGTACTTTTCTGGCTTTGAGAACGAAACTGGCGAAGGAGCAGGGGCTGGATTTAACTTAAACCGTAGTCTTTCCGCTGGTACGACCAATCAGCAGTATCAGAGTACTCTCGAAGCGGTTTTAGCTAAAATTAGCGAGTACGCACCAGCGCACTTGGTCGTCTCTCTTGGACTTGATACCCATGAAGCGGATCCCATCGGTGGCTTTGCCTTAACAACAGAGTACTTTGAGCAAATGGCCCAGACTATTCTTTCCCTCAATTTACCAACTGTGATCGTGCAAGAGGGAGGCTATAATACTGATCTATTGGGGGAAAATGTTGTATCGTTTTTAGCCGGCTTTTCCGGATAACTATAATTAAGAAGGATTACAAAACACTATGTCACGTCTTGATCAAATGTTAAGTTCTCGAGAAGATAAGTTACAGGCTTGGCTGGATCAAGGAATTAATCCTTTTCCCCAAACAGCCCAACGCACTCATACTGCTGCTGAGGCTTCAGTGGCAGATAGCCTGGAGGTCAGTATCGCTGGCCGAATTCGCGCTTGGAGAGGTCATGGCAAGATTCAGTTTGCAGATATTCATGATGGGACAGGCAAGATTCAAGTGGCTTTTAAAGCTGAAGATCTCTCGGAAACCGAGTTTGCTAACTTGGCACACTTTGACATTGGTGACTTTATCGAAGTGAAAGGGGTTACCTTTACCACCCAGGCTGGGGAACGTACCGTCCAAGCCAAATCGTATCGCATTTTAACCAAGACTATTTTACCTTTACCAGATACCTGGTATGGCTTAAAAGATGTTGAAGAGCGATATCGAAAGCGGTATGTCGACTTAATCATGAATCCAGATGTCCAAGCCACCTTTCGCCAACGAAGCAAGATTGTCAGTACCCTTCGCCGAGTACTGGATACCCATGACTTCTTAGAGGTTGAAACGCCGACTCTGCAGCCACTGTATGGTGGCGCCAATGCACGACCCTTCATGACCCATCACAATGCTTTGGATATGGACCTCTATTTAAAAATTTCTGACGAGCTCTACTTGAAAAGGCTCATTATTGGTGGATTTGAAAAAGTCTACGAAATTGACCATAACTTCCGCAATGAAGGCATTGACAGCACTCACAATCCAGAATTTACGATGATGGAGTGCTATGCCTCGTACTGGGATTACAACGACATGATGAAGCTAGTCGAAGAAATTTATGAAACAATTGCTCTCGAGGTTTTAGGGACAACCACGGTGAAGTGGGGTAAGCACGAGATAGAGCTAAAAGCTCCGTGGCGCCGCATAACAATGAAGAATGCAATTAAAGAGTATCTGCATCTGGATGTTGACCAATTGTCCGACGAGGAATTAATGGGCGAAATTCATAAGCATCACTTAAAGTATGAGCAAGATCCTAACACTTCAGGAGTAGGCGCCGGGTTTGTCCGTGGGATTGCGATTGCAACTTTATTTGAAGCAGTAGAAGAGCACTTAATTCAACCTACTTTTATCACTGACTTTCCGAAGGAAACGACTGCCCTATGTAAGCTTCACCGAGATGACCCAGATCTGATTGAGCGCTTTGAGCCGTACATCTTAGGCTGGGAAATTGGGAATGCCTATACTGAACTCAATGATCCCAAGCTGCAGCGACATTTTTTTGAAGAACAAGTTAAAGCAGCTGAAAGCGGTGATGAGGAAGCTCACCCATTAGACGAGGACTTCTTGACTGCGATGGAGTATGGCATGCCACCAACTGGTGGGCTTGGTTTGGGAATTGACCGGATGGTGATGATTATCACCGGTCAGAGCTCGATTCGAGACGTGATTCTGTTTCCCACTATGAGGAGCTTGAACCCGATTGCACCACCAAAAGACATCGTGTCTGCTGCGCCGAAAAAGACTCCTATCAAAGCAACTGCCCCCGACAGCACTCCGATAGCACCCCGCTCTGAGGCAGAAGAGTTAGTAAAAACTCACATTCAGAGCGAAGCCCTTCGTCACCACTGCAGCATGGTCGCACAAGCCATGGAAGCCTATGCGAAGTCATTAGGAGAAGATTCAGAGCTCTGGTACCAAGCCGGGTTACTCCACGACCTTGATTGGGAGGAGTTTCCTGACGAACACCCAAATACAGCCGTCAAGGAGTGGCTTACCAACTATCCAGAGTCATTGAGGCTTGCCATCCTAGCTCATGGTCCAGAGAGAACTGGAAAAAACCCTGAAACCCTGATTGAGCGATATCTTTTTGCTTGCGACGAATTGTCTGGAATTATGTATGCGGTTTCAATCATGAGACCAAATCGTTTCGCGGACATGGAGCCAAAATCAGTTAAGAAAAAACTGAAAGATAAATCCTTTGCAGCAAACGTCAGCCGAGCAGATATTACGAAGGGGATGGAACTGATTGAAAAATCAGAAGATGAACACATTGCTTTCCTGATCTCAATTTTCCGCCAAGCGTAGCGTGGCGGACGGCCGGAGAGCTGACGCCAAGCGTAGCGTGGCGGATGGCCGGA
>CAZMXT010000013.1:14193-24780 GCA_964570365.1 uncultured Pseudomonadales bacterium
GGCCGGAGAGCTGACGCCAAGCGTAGCGTGGCGGATGGCCGGACAGAACTATTTTGCGGTATACTATCCCCTATGCTTGATATTTCCTATATTCGCGACCACACCCAAGACTTAAAGCAAGCCATTGCTGATAAACAAATGAATCCTCAAATTGTTGAGGAGGTACTTGCCATGGACGAACGGCGGCGGCGATTGATTACTAAAGTTGAGGAAGTCCGCCAACAAATCAACCAGAACACTGATGCTATTAAAGGTGCTCAAGATCATAAACCAACTGCGCAGCAAATTGATCGGGGTCGGACACTAAAAGCCGAGCTTCAGGACATTGAACCCGAGCTAAAAAAAGTCGAGGAAATGTACAAAGATCTGATGTATCAAGTCGCTAACCCTCCGGCCACAGATGTACCCGTGGGTCAGAACGAAGATGACAATAAAGTGGATCACCAAGTAGGAATACCCACTGAGTTCGGTTTTACTCCGAGAGCTCATGAAATCTTGATGCAAATGAACGACCTTCTCGACACCAAACGGGCAGTTCGCATCGCTGGCTTCCGCGCCTACTTCTTAAAAAATGAGGCTGTTCTGCTGGAACAGGCACTATTGCAGTATGCCCTTAGACTCCTGACTGATGATGGATTTACTCCGATGACAGTACCCTTGATAGTCAGCAAAGAGGCACTGTGGGGGACTGGCTACTTTCCTTGGGGAATAGAAGACCACTATACGACTCAAGATAATCAGGGTTTGATTGGCACTGCGGAAGTTTCTTTGACCGCCTATCACCAAGATGAAGTTTTAAATGAGAAAGACTTGCCTATTAAAATGGCAGGTATCTCACCGTGTTTCCGACGTGAAGTAGGTACACACGGCAAAGACACTCAAGGCATTATCCGCGTGCATCAATTTACCAAGGTAGAGCAAGTTGTGTATACCGTTGCTGATGAAGATACTACCCGAGAGTGGCATCACAAAATGGTCTCAGCTGCTGAGAAATTACTTCAAGATTTAGAGCTACCGTACCAAGTACTCCTGATGTGCACTGGTGATATGGGAGCAGGTCAGCGGAAAAAGTACGACATTGAGACTTGGTTTCCAGCCCAACAAAAATACCGAGAAACTCACTCTGCTAGTTACTTTAATGACTTCCAATCCCGCAGATTAAATATTAAGTATCGAGCCAAAGATGGCAGCACCAAGTATGTCTATACACTAAACAACACCATGGCCGCTTCACCGCGCTTGCTTGCCGCGATCATTGAAAATTACCAGAATGAAGACGGATCAATTCGGATTCCAAAAGTCCTGCAAAATTTTATGGGAAAAGACCTAATAAAACGGAAGTAGTGTATAGTTGCAGTATATGTCCAAAAAAACTCTGATTTTTCTCGCAGTGGTGATTTTCTTTGGTATTCCTCTGATCGGCTTCCTGCGATCTAACGATAGAATGATGTATCAACGCGGTTCTGCATTTGATTCTAGTACATCGTCTCCAGCTTTTATGGTTCCACCAAATCCAGGGATGATGGAAGAGAAGATGCTCTATCGCGGTGAAGCCAATATGATCGACAAACCGGTCATGCCCCAGAGTGACAATGGCGGTTTTACGCCCACCGAAGACAGAACAATTATTCGGAACGTCTTTATGAGCGTAATTGTGAAAGATACTCGTGAGAGTGTCGGACAAATTACCCAGGTCATGAGTCAAGAAGGCGGATTTGTAACTTCCAGTAATATTTTTGAACAAGATATGAGCCAAGGAGTTGTAAATGCAGCGATGACGTTGCGCGTTCCAGTAAGCAAGTTAGATGGGGTACTTGAAAAACTTCGTCAACTTGCTGATAAAGTGACTGATGAAAATATTACTTCTCTAGATGCGACTGAACAAAAGATAGATCTGGATGCTCAAATTAAGAACTTACAAGCAAGTGAGACTCAATTACTGAGTCTGATGAGTAAGGCCCAGAATGTTACTCAGACTTTGGAAGTTCAACGTGAGCTCTCAAATGTACGTGGACAGATTGAGCGCTTATCCGCCCAAAGTGAGAACCTACAAGGGGATGCAAATATGGCGACGATTAGCCTAAACATTAGTACAAAAGAAGCTGGTTTGCCACTTGTTGATCTTGAAAAACAAAGCATATCAGACGAAATTAGAGTTGCTGTCAGAGATGCCTTTAGTCTGTACAGAGATCTCTTCGTTATTGGATTGCGTCTAGCCATTTTAGCTTTGCCGCTGTTCGTCTTAGTAATCCTCGGGTATGCTTTCCGATTCTGGCAGAAAAAATCTAAAACTGTAACTCAATAAACCGAGGGTTTGCCTCTCGAAAAACGTTAACTTTTTGCGATAATGGGAGATCTATGTTCAAGTTTTTGAATAAGATATTTGACGTGAACTCACGCAAAATTGATCAATATCAAAAAGTCGTTAATCAAATTACTGAGCTAGAACCCAGTTATAAGAAGCTCAGCGATAAGCAATTAACAGCGAAAACTCAACAATTCCAGAAATCTATTACTGGGCAACTTGAAAAGCTGATCAGCTCAGGTAAAACCACTAAAGAAGCTGAAACTCAGGCCCTAAATGAGATCCTTCCTGAGGCTTTCGCCACTGTCCGAGAAACCTCACGTCGTGTCCTAGGAATGCGCCACTTTGACGTTCAGTTATTGGCGGGAATTGCCTTGCACAATGGTGTGGTGACGGAACAAAAAACAGGAGAAGGAAAGACACTGACTGTGACGGCGTCGTTATACCTAAATGCCCTATTAGGCAAGGGCGTGCACTTAGTCACAGCAAATGACTACCTGGCAGAGGTGGGCGTGGGCTGGATGGGGCCGATTTATCACTTTTTAGGTCTCAAAGTCGCAGTAATTGTTCATGATAAGGCTGAGCTTTATAACCCTGAGATTGATAGTGAGGAGCGAGGAGACGAGCGCCTTGAGCACTTTCAGCAAATTACTCGCCAAGAAGCCTATGCCGCTGATATTACCTATGGGACCAACAATGAGTTTGGTTTCGATTACCTGCGTGATAATATGGTGCCTCGACTTGAAGACATGGTTCAGCGTTCAGATGATACCCATCAGTTTGCCATTGTTGACGAAGCTGACTCCATCTTAATTGACGAAGCTCGGACCCCCTTGATTATCTCTGCTCCTGATACTGAGCCCACAAAAAAATACTATGACTACGCGCATATGGTCGAGTCATTGGTAAAGGAAGTGGACTTTAAAATAGATGAAAAAATCAAGTCAGTGACGTTAACTGACTTAGGTGTGAAACGGATTGAGCAAAAACTTGGAGTCACAAACCTGTACGAAGAAAGCTTTGACGTCATTCACCATGTGGAAGCAGCTTTAAAAGCTAAAACTCTCTATCATCGGGATAAAGAGTATATTGTCCGAGAAAAAGAAGTCATCATCGTGGATGAACACACCGGTCGCTTAATGTATGGACGGCGCTACTCAGACGGACTCCATCAATCCATCGAAGCCAAAGAAGCCGTTCCAATTCAACAGGAGTCACGCACTTTAGCCACCATTTCGCTCCAGAACTACTTCCGGATGTACCATAAATTGGCCGGTATGTCTGGGACAGCGGTTACTGAGGCCGAGGAGTTCCGTAAGATCTACAACATGGATGTACTACCCATTCCCACCAATGTGCTGGCAGTTCGTGAAGATCGTGCTGACGTGGTTTATAAGACAACAGCTGCGAAATACAGTGCCATTGTAAAAGAAGTAGAAGTGCTCCAAAAAACTGGCCGCCCAGTCCTGATTGGAACGCGCTCCATTGAAAATAACGAAACCGTTTCTAGCTTCTTAACACAAAAAGGCATCGAACACCAAGTCCTAAATGCCAAAAATAATGAACGCGAAGCCTTTATTATTGCTGACGCTGGAAAAGAAGGCAGCATCACCGTCGCCACCAATATTGCTGGCCGTGGTGTTGACATTGTGCTAGGCGGTGCCAAGCCAGAGTTAAAAGAGTATCGCAAAACAGACAAGGCAAAACCTAAGGTTGCTGACGCTAAAATAAAGTCCGTTGTAAAGAAGAAAAGTACTGCTGAAAGTTTAGTCACCGCCCTTCGACTGCCCCCTTCAGTGGATCCAGAGAACTACGATCTACTAGGTTACGCCGAATCTCTTGAAAAATGGCAAACAGCTCACGACCAAGTGGTAGCGTTAGGTGGCCTGCACATCGTCGGCTCGGAACGCCATGAGTCTCGCCGGATTGACAACCAGCTCCGTGGTCGAGCCGGCCGCCAGGGTGATCCAGGCTCTTCTCAGTTCTTCATCTCGCTTGAAGATGAGATCATGAGGCTTTTTGGCGGTAACCAGATTGCAAAGTTAATGGACTTTCTCAAAATTGAAGAAGATCAGGCGATTGAGAATGGGATGGTCGGAACTGCGATTCAATCTGCGCAAGTTAAAGTAGAAGGATTTTTCTTTGATCAACGCAAGCGCTTAGTTGAGTTTGATGACGTGATGAATAAGCAAAGAGAAGTGATCTATAAGCGCAGACGACGGATCTTGGAGCAAACCGCAACCAAAAATATTGAGGATACTTCCCTAAAGGAAGATCTGCTTGGCTTTATTGATAGTGAAGTTGAGAGCATGGTGAGTATGCGAGCCCCTCAGGACTTCACTCAGGAGGAGTTTGATGCCATTGCCAAAGAGTTCGTTAAGATCATTCCCTTTGATGATCACTCGCAGGTTGAGCTCCGGGAAACCCTTGCCACTTTAGCAAACACTGAAGAGATTACGACACGACTCAAAGAAATCTCCCGACAAACGTATCAAACTCGAGAAGGAATTGTAGGCAGTACCACCATGCGCGAAATCGAGCGCTTTGCTGTTCTTTCCACCATGGATGAGAAATGGATGGATCACTTAGATCAGATGGACGATCTTCGGGAAGGCATTTGGCTACGTGGAGATAAGAACACGGTGCTCAGCGAGTATAAAAAAGAAGGCTTTAGTATGTTTGAGGCACTGATTAATAATATCGAGTCCACTATTGCCAACAGAATTTTTCGCGTTCACGTCCATGACCACAACACTCAGAACATTCAACCCACCCAAATCATTACGCAAAAAGAAAATGTCTTTAAGTCTTTGAGTGAAGAGCTCGCAGAAGACGAGACTCAAACTGAGAAAAAATCCCCTCGGACCACCAAAGGAACTGCTGCTGATTTTGCCTCAGCTTTTGCGAATGCCAAAGCCCAGAAAAAAGCCACCCCAGGGGCGGCTCAAGCCAAGATTGGCCGGAATGACACATGTCCATGTGGCTCTGGATTGAAGTTTAAGAAGTGTGGCATGATTAATGCTCCAGAACATCGGGGCTAAAGCTGTAAAAATTCGGCGACTGTCTGACTAAGTAGTTCCTGCTGTTCTGCACATAATTCATTTACTAATACATTTGGCGCGTCTAACGCTGTGAAATTTTTTCCCATCACTTTTCTGTCGGACAAATGAGCCAAGATTACTTTCGCTGCCACTGCTGCTGACTCTCTACTAGCGATCGGGGTTTGAGACCAGAATGGCATACTGCCACTGCTGGCAACTAAAAATTGGAGTAAGTGATCTGCAGGAACGTCATCTTTAACCATTAAGTAAGCAGCTCGGGCTTTTTGTAGTGGAGTTGGATTTTTTGATGCGAGTAAGTCTATCAGGTGAGCTTTGTTCTTCTTTGTGAGCTGCTGATTAAAGAAATTTCCTTTCTCAGCGTCCTCCAGTCCGGCAATCGGCCTATTGCCCAGGTCGGCAAGTAACAAAATTGGTGTATGCGCTGTAGAGCGATTACCATGTACTCTAGTCCAGACCTTCACTGCTGCCTGATCAACCACTTCAATGATTAAATCTGCATCAGCTACAAACTCGTCGTAAAAGCAATCATATTTTCCTTCACCCACTGTTTCTTTCACTCGAATAAACCCCGGCCAACCTCTGAAGTGACCATAAGGATTCCTGGCTTGAGCAGCTCTCATCACCTGAATTGCTTTCAATTCGTCTATAGAAGTGACATTGCCTTGAGGCATAGCTGCCAACTTGGTGATATCTAACCTGCCTCCGTCAATACACTCAATATTCTCAGCACCTAATGCAACCAGCAGATCAATCATGCCAGCAGCCACGCTAGCGCCCAATACTCTAATTTTCAGACGGCGCAGCTTTCGCAAGGCATCAAAGTTAATTAAGCCCAAGTTACGCGACTGTGACATTACCCAATTTAGCTCAGAACCAATGTACTGATAAAGGCTTTTGGTTTCTGGATTCCCAATCCAGCGCGATTCTGCGAGTAAAACTTGCGGCGAACTATGAGTAAGCAACTCAGAAATGAAGAAGGTAAGATCATGCACCAGAGAATTAGTCGTAAAAATACTCAACAGCTCTGTTCTTGTAATACTTGATAGCTGCACCAGCACTTTTTTAGTAATAAGCTCTCTGAGTTGTTCCTCTGCATCGGGAGCAGAAAAATCTATACTAGGGAAGTTACTCAAGAAATGATGCCGGAGCCTAAGAACTTCTGCGACTGTTTGTGTATATTGATGGATGGAGATGTTGGGGGACGAGAGGTTATGTTCTGAAATAAAGGCGACCATTTCGGCTTTCCCCTTCTTAGAGTGAGGATCGAAGCAGGAAAGTCTAATATTTTCAGGCTCGGTAAGAGTAGGTGCCTCATCTCCAACATCTGCAAATAATGGTTCTTGCTCAGAAAGTTCAGCTAATAAACTCGCTTCTGACTCGAAAAAATGGGATATTTCCTTTGCCAAGTTAGGGGATTGTGCATCTTTCAGACTCATATACTTATTAGCTCATCTTTTTAGACAGAATCAAGAGGAAGTGAATTCATTGCTCAGAACACCTTTACCTGATCTGCCGAACCCTTTTTCTCGACAGACAGTGTAGAATACACTTCATGAATAGATTTCAGATTGTCTCATACCAGAATGTCACGAATCGCGGTACCAATAATCACTTTTCTGCCATGGAGTTTAATACCACAGAGCACTACTCCAAATTTTTTCGCGTAGAGATGTATGGCAATGGTACCTACTTTGGAGAAACAGGTGACTGGAAGCTCTATATTTTTGTCTTTGAGCGAAGGGGCCGAATTGAGGAAAAACAAGGAAGTATTTTTTACTCAGAAAAGTTTGAGACGGGCGACCTAATGATTATTGAGAAACATACACGATTTACTTTATATGGGGATGCAAAGCTATTTATGATGCAACTACACGTATGAGCCTCAAAGTTCACGCCTTTATTGCCCAGGCGGGTATTACTTCCAGAAGAAAAGCTGAAGAGTTGATCTTAAAAGGAAAAGTTCAGGTCAACGGCAAAAATGCCGTGATTGGCCAACGAATTGATCCAAAAAAAGATCTAGTTATGATCGACCAGCAGGTCGTTAATCCTCAAACCAATATTGTGACGTATTTAATTAACAAGCCAGTAGGTATTGTCTCTACAACCAGTGACGAACTGGGCCGAAAAACTGTGAATGACTTTCTGCAATCCAAGGTAGCAGAAGACGTTAAGTTACCAAGACTGTACCCCGTTGGTCGGCTCGATATGGAAAGTGAAGGATTGATGGTCCTCACCAACGACGGGAACTTAGCTCAATACCTAACCCATCCTTCAAATGAAGTACCTAAAACTTATCATATTGTGGTAGAAGGCAAGCCGACTTTTTTGGCACTCCGCCACTTGGAAAGGGGCGTCAAGTTACGAGAAGGAATGACTTCACCGGCCTTAATTGAATTACTCGAAGCAGGCCCTGATCAAACCAAGCTCGCCATTACCATCCATGAAGGCTGGAACCACCAAGTCCGCCGGATGATGTTACGAGTTGGGTATAAGGTAATTACACTTGTCCGCGTCCGAATTGGGGACTACACACTGGATCAGCTGCAAGACCAACCCTATTTACTAGTGAAGTGATAAGGGTATGATCTCTCGCTTTTTAAGATTTTTCTTTGCTCCACTTCGCCCATACATTACTACTGCCCCTGTTCACTATCAGTTGAAGAACCCTAGCTTTCGAAATTTCTGGGGCTGGAAACCGCTGGCCTCTTGGATGTATGCGAGCGAAAGCTTACGACAGGAACACACTCATTTAGATGTAAATGAGCGGATTATTGAGGTTCCCTGGGTACTCAACCAAGTAAATTTTGATAGAAAAGGCAAAGTCTTGGATGTGGGCTGGCTCGAAAGCACAGTCAGTACTTCTCTGGCCACAGCTAGTTTTCAGGTTACTGGAATTGATATTCGAGCAGCGACACCAGGTAACTACCCTAAACAGCCAAATTTCACTCCTCTGCAGGCTGATATTTGTAAGACTGAACTAAAAAGCAATACCTTTGACTACGTCATCATGCTCTCCACACTGGAGCACATTGGCCTGGATACCCTGTATGGCAAATCCCCTGCGGAAAGCTCAGATCAGGCAGCTATTCATGAGAGCTATCGATTGCTGAAAAAAGGTGGAGTTTTACTACTTACTACACCCGTTGCAAGAAAAGCCAGTCAGAATGAGTTCATGAGAATTTATACTCCCAAAAAGCTTCGCCAATTACTCATAAATTGGGATATTATGAGTGTGCAGTACTTTATACCGCAGGAGAAAAGGCAGTTCTGGACGGAGGTAGAGGAAAGTGAGTTACTACCAGCTGCTTCATTTGGAGTTGCGCTAATCAAAGCGCAGAAAGCAACACAATGAAAATTATTTCCGGATCCTCAAATATGACTTTGGCGAAAGGCATTGCTGATCAATTACACGTTCCTTTTGGAAAGGTGGATATTAGCTATTTTGCAAATGGAGAAAAGCGGATCTGGGTCACCGAACCAGTTAAAGGTGAGAATGTGGTTCTGGTTCAAAGCTTTTCTAGTCCAGCTGACGAGCACATTGTGGAGTTTTTACTTTTGAGTGATGCCCTAGAACGAATGGGTGCCCGGCATATCAATGCGGTTATCCCTTGGATGGGCTACTCACTGCAAGATAAAGTGTTTCGCGAAGGTGAGCCCATCGCTGCCAAAGTTGTCGCCAACATGATTTCGAGCACGTACACCAAGCGAGTCTTTTTGCTGGATTTGCATAATAGTAGTACACCAGGATTCTTTTCCGTACCCACCCAGCATTTGTCTGCAACTGATTTATTTATTGAGTATGTCCAAAAAACCTTTGGTTTAGAAAATATTGCTGTTGCCAGCCCAGATTTTGGTGGACTCAAACGAGCCAGAACATTTGCTGAGAAGCTAAGTGTCCCGCTAGTAAATATTGATAAGAGTCGGAACCTCCACACCGGTGAAGCCAAAGCACTGGGTTTGAGTGGAGATGTGAAAGGCAAAACCGTCCTTATTTTTGACGACGTGATTAACTCTGGCAGCACAATCGTGGAAACAGCAGAAATTGTCAAAGAACATGGAGCAAAGTCAGTCCACTTCTTGGCTACTCATGGCATCTTTGCAAACCATGGAGCCCAGCGAGTTCAAGATTCCTTAGTTGATTCAGTAGTGGTCACTAACTCAATACCGCAGAGTGGCAGATTTGACAAAATTAAAGTAATTGATGCCAGTAAAGTGTTTGCTGAGGCGCTGACAACTTGGGTGGGGAACTAATTGTAACTTTTCGTATCTGGAAGTAATGATACAATTTCGGCCATGGGAAAAGAAACATCCAGGCATCTTCACGCCGCACTAATGCTTTATCACGAGGCACAAGCAGCTGATTTAGACTATGGATGTGTGGAAGTTAGCCTTCAGGCTCTAGGTGGGACATCACATTTAGTCGATTTACTTTGTGGAAATACTACAGAGGATTCTAGCTTGTTAAATATAATTCTTCGTAAAGGTTTTAAATCAAGCTGGATCGTAAGCATCCCGGTGAACGCCACTGGTCAAGATATAGAAACCATATTAGAAGGCAATTTGCCTGATCTGCAACCTAACTCAAAAGGAAAACTAGCTGGTTACCTAGGTTTGGAGAGTTATTCTGACCCCGATCAATCCAACCACGTTATAGCTATTTTACCTCGTCAATACATGTCGAGAAACGTACGTCGTCGTCTTCAAAAGCAACGTGCATATTTAGTCATTGATACTAGTATCGGCGGAGCACTACCTATAACTACCAACGGCTTAGCTACATACGCAAAACAAATAATGAATAAAGGTGGCCATTTTGCTATAGCAAGGCTATCAAATTAAAACTTACCTTTTAGCATTTTTACTCCAATTTGCTATAATCTTTCTCACAATATAAAAAGCGTTTTAGTTTGGTACCCCGCCAAACGAGCTGCGTACGATGAGTACGACGGAAGTCACTCGTAAAATACGACAAAGCGTGTCGGCAACGGAGCGCAGATAAATAAGTGATAACTTACTTACTGTTTCTCCACCCAAAAAGTGGATTTTTTGTAAGTTATCAAAAACAAGGTGGAGTACTTTGACCAGTCTTTTGTGGAAGGGGAGATTCAACGTTTAAGCAAAGATGAGGCTAGCTCACTGATCTATGCTGAACTAAATAACAACGAGAAAATAATATAATAGCAAAAAGGTACGCTATACTAAGGAAGTATGTCAAAAAAA
>CAZMXT010000014.1:0-22452 GCA_964570365.1 uncultured Pseudomonadales bacterium
AGTGTGAGTCCAACTCCAAGTGTGAGTCCAACTCCAAGTGTGAGTCCAACTCCAACTGCTAGTCCACCCGGTCTGACATGTGGTGGAAGCTGCGCCAATACTACGCAATGTCCTCAAAATCACACCTGTGATGCGAGTAAATGTGTTCTGACTGCTTGTGTCAATGGAGCATCGTGCCGAGCTGACAGATGTCAAACCACTGGGTGCGGCAGCACTTGTACCGCAGATACTGAGTGTCCAAGCGCCCACAGCTGCAATGCCGGTCGCTGTGAGCTCACTTCTTGTGTCAATGGCAGCGCCTCATGCGGAGCGAACCGATGTGCGCCAACGACCTGTGGCAGCACCTGCACCGCCACGACTGACTGTTCCAGTGGCAATATCTGTGACGCTGGCAAGTGTGTCCTAAATGCTTGTGCGAATGGAGCCAGCTGTACGAGTAACCGTTGTCAAACCACTGGGTGTGGCAGTGCCTGTACAGCAACCAGCGAGTGTCCTGCTGATAATACTTGTACCGGAAATGTCTGTGTCCTGAACGCTTGTGCCAACGGTGCAAGTTGTACTAGCAACAGATGTACAGTAACGACCACAACCGTGACTCCACCAGCCATTGGCTGCAACCAGACTTGCGCAACGAATGCCGACTGTCAGTCCAGTAACCATATCTGTGTAGACACTGACTCCGGGCGCAGATGTCGCTTGGAGAGTAATATCAACAGTACTACTTGCAGCACAGCTGTCAGCGAAGGAACAACAATTCCAGCTAACGGCCAGCCTGATCAGCCAGAGACCTTACCAGTCGCCGGTAGTGCAGACATCATGAGAGCCTTCTTAATCGGATTGTTCGCAGTAGTCTTAGGAGTAGTTGGATTACTCCTCCTCTAGACTAAATGGATGACCCCGCGGCAAAGCTGCTGAAAGTCCACATTAAATGTACGATTTACCACCTCCCTCTGGAGGTGGTTTTGTTTGGGAGCGAAAGTTGTATAATTCTCTCTTGGCAACGTAGAGCGAGCCGATAGCTCAGCTGGTCAGAGCGGTAAGCTTATACCTTACTGGTCGGAGGTTCGAATCCTCCTCGGCTCACCAAATTCCCTGCTACACAAATACTGCTCGAGGTGGGATACTTGCGCCATGTCAAAAACCAAGACCAAATCTTCATTTGACCTCGAGACAGACAGAGTTCTTGAGTTAGATGAACCAGAGTTCTGGGACATTACTGATCAGGCAGATCAGCACTTTTGGGAAGAATTTTTTCACTTTGAAGAGTTGATTGAAGTTGCAGATGAGCTTGATTCACCAGAGTTTTCGGTCACGATCCAAAATCATCAGACTGGTGAAGTAAAAACTTTTGAGCGGATTCACTTAAAGTCAGCCCGCCGAAAAATTATCTGCTAGCAAGCCTAGCTGCTGCTCTCAATTAAGTATCTCTCATGGCTTGCTCCTCCCCCCTCTCCAGAGTATTATGAGTAGGTGAAAGTTCTTCAACGCTTCTCTCTTCTTGCTACTGCGCCCAGACGTTGGTTGTCTTATCTGTGGCATCACAAGCGACTGAGTTTAGTACTGCTGGTTGTCATTGGCGCTGCCTTTTTCCAGTACCGACGAACCCGAACTCAAGAAGAAACTTTTATTTTTATAAAACCTGAGAGCACAACCTTGGTCAAGAAGGTCAATGTTTCTGGTCTGATTGACGCCAAGGAAAAAGCCGCACTCCGATTTGCCAGCGGCGGCAAGTTGACGTACCTGGGCGCAAAAGAGGGTGACTGGGTGAAAAAAAATCAAACCTTGGCCAGAATCGATGCTCAGGAGCTGCAAAAACGCCTCCAACAAGATCTTAATCTTTACTTCAATGAGCGCCTCGATTTCGAACAAGGTCGGGATGATCGACAGGACAAGGCTCCCACTGATCAGCTGAGTCGTAGCGGTCAAACAAGCCAGAAGACGTTAGAAAATGAAGTGCTCGATGTAGAGATCCGAGATATTGCCATCCGTAATACTTTTCTGGCCAGTCCTTTAGAGGGCATCTTAGTCAAAATTCCTAGTCCAATCACTGGCGTAAACTTGATCTCGACTGACACATTTGAAGTGGTAAACCCGCAAAGCCTGGTATTTAGGGTCGCGGTGGACGAAGCTGATATTGCTCAGATTAAGCCAGGCCAGTCTGCCCGCATTGAGCTAGATGCCTACCCAAATCAGCCAATTCTAACTTCAGTGAAGTATATTTCTTATCAAAGCTCGCAAGACAGTACTGGCACAGTATTCCTCGTCGAACTACCCATTCCTGTAGATTTTCAAAAGCCGCAACTTGGTTACTACCGCCTCGGCATGAATGGCGATGCAGATATTACCATTGAAGAAAAAAGTGGTTTATTAAGCGTTCCCCTGGCTGCAATTAAAGAAAGAGATGACAAAACATTTGTCAGCGTTCGCACTGGTGACAAAACAGTCGAGGATCGAGAAATTCAGACTGGCCTAGAAACTGATGATCGAATTGAAGTCACTTCTGGCTTACAAGAAAACGACGAGATCGTTCTACCAGAATAGGGTCGCTATGTTGCTTCGACTACAGAATGTCTCCAAGATTTACAAAATCGGAGCGGAAGAGATTCGCGCCTTAAATCAGGTTTCCATAGAAGTTGAAGAAGGTGAGTTCGTCGCGGTGATGGGGCCTTCAGGATCTGGAAAATCGACATTTCTGCAGGTTGCCAGCCTGCTCAATACCGTTGATGAGGGAGAGATCTTTTTAAAGGATCAGAGCGTGACCAAGTTTTCGGAAGTCGAGTTGGCTCGGCTACGAAATCAAGAAATTGGCTTTATTTTTCAGCAGTTTAATCTCTTAGCCCGAACCAGTGCCGTAGATAATGTGGCCCTCCCTCTGGTATATGCTGGTGTTTCTTCAGCAGAACGTCAAAAACGAGCTCAAGTACTGCTAGAAAAGGTCGGACTAGGTGATCGATTGCTCAATACCCCAGCCCAGCTCTCTGGTGGTCAGCAGCAGCGGGTGGCGATTGCTCGAGCTCTCGTCAACCATCCCTCGCTGATTTTTGCTGATGAACCAACTGGCAACTTAGACTCAAAAAGTGGCGAGGATATTAAGCAGCTCCTTCTTCAGCTACATCAAGAAGAGAAAACCATCATTATGGTCACCCATGAGGCGGAGATTGCCCAAATTGCCAAACGCCTCATTCTTTTCCACGACGGTGAGATCGTTTATGACGACAAATTTGGCTTTAACACGCAAGTCAAAGGAGAAAAAAGCTTGGAGTATGTCAAGGAATTGAAGAAAAAGGGTAGCAAAACCAACCTCCTGTTTGGGAAAAGAACTGGAAAGTAATCTTTATGAATCTGGGAAATATTTTTTCAATTGCTCTCAAGGCGATACTGCTTAACAAGCGTCGCTCTTTCTTGACTATGCTGGGTGTAATTATTGGGGTGGGCTCTGTGGTGATGCTGACGAGCATTGGCACTGGTCTCCAATCCTATGTCTCAGATCAATTTAGTAGTCTTGGCAGTAATACACTTTACGTTGTACCTGGAGATCCCTTCTCAAATAACCGAGAGGCTGCCATAATTGAGCGCACCAAGCCGCTGCTCCACCGCCGAGATATGGACCGGATTTTACGCAACAATCGCGACATTATTGCTGCTGGCGTGGCCACAGCCTTGGGGACGGCAGAAGCCAAACAGGGCGATGTGACCAAGCGAGTAACTCTGTACGGAGTGACCCCGGCGTATGAGCAAGTGCAAACTACCTTTGCAGAAAAGGGTAAGTGGTTTGATCAAAACGACGAAAATCGAAGTAAACGAGTAGTGATGCTCGGTCCGAAGATCGCGGAAGAGTTATTTGGCAAAGTTGATCCAGTCAATAAAAAAATGAAGCTCGCTGGTCAGAGCTACGAAGTTCTGGGCGTACTAGAGGAAAAAGGCGGTGGATTTGGCGGACCTAGCTTTGATAACTATGTCTACATGCCACTAAACACGCTCTTCGACAACTTTGACGTTCAGGTGATTGATTCGCTGATCTTCCAAGTCCGTGACCAAACACAAGTTGAAGCAGCCAAGAAAGGGATTGAGGCGGTCATGCTAGACGAACTCGAGGCCGATGAATTCACTGTCTTTGACCAAGCTGAACTGCTGAAGACCATTAATAGTATCTTAGGCGTACTCACAGCTGGCTTAGGTGGGATTGCAGCTATTTCCTTAGTCGTGGGTGGAATTGGAATCATGAACATCATGCTCGTCTCGGTCGCTGAGCGTACCAAAGAGATTGGACTGCGTAAGGCGCTAGGCGCCACTCCCACCGTCATCCTACTGCAATTCCTGATCGAAGCAGCTTTGTTATCTGCGATCGGCGGGATGATCGGCGTAGGCCTGGCCTTCATTGGCACCACGATTATTCAGCAGTTCTTCCCAGCTCGGATCTTGCCCGAAGCAATTGCCTTAGCCTTTGGCGTCTCTGCAGCGGTGGGAATTATCTTTGGCGCTGCACCAGCCAGGCACGCTTCAAGGTTGTCTCCAATCGAGGCACTTAGGTCGGAGTAGTTAAGTTCGGTCCCTAGCTAACCCCTGACTAGTACTTGGCTAACCCCTGACTAGTACTTGGCTTGCGCTTGCACTCCCCCTGATTTCCGACTATCCTCAAGGCGTGTCAATTTTCCGCAAATTATTCCTGGCGCTCTTGATCGTGGCTGTTGCTGGCGGAAGTCTCTTTTTTGCCAGCAGTCAGGGCTACTTACCCTTCTCGTTGCCAATGCTGAGCGCACCGAAACTTTCTGCCTTGCAAATTCCACCGCAATTCCAAGGCACGATTGCTCAAGCCGGCCAAAGTATTCAAGATCACGTGGGGAAAGGTCAAATAGCTTCGATTTCAGGAGCTATTTTAGGAGCGAAAAGTGACAGTGATAAGACGGCTGCAGCCAATGTACCTCTTTATCAACGCGCAGCCGAGTATGCCCGCTACACCTACTGCAGAGAAGTGGTGAAAGATTACCAAAGCCGCTACCCAGAATGAAAATCGCAAGTGCGCGTAAATAGTAGCAACCCAGACTGGTACTCGAAGTAACTAGAGCTTCGCCCGAATCTTCATCTCAGCCTCAATATCATCCCTGTCACGGCCAAACTTTAGTCTTGATAGTTGCCTTACCATCTCAGCCAGCTTGGGGTTCATGCGGGCCTTAATATCGTCCATGTCTTTTTCCAGTGACATACTAAACGGTGGAACTGGTTCGTTCTTGACGATTGTCTTGATGTAGACGTGATACTTCTCGATGTTGGTCAGATCGTGTTCATTGAAGATTGGTGCAAATTCGTGCTGCAAGAAGTTGGCGTCTGGGACACCCACGCGGAACGAGACCATGGTACCCACATTGCCAAAGACGGCATTCTTGACGTCTTCATCGATCTGACTCACAAACTGATTGGCCACAATTAAGTTAAGGCGGTACTTTCGAGCTTCAGAGAGAATTACCGCAAAATCCTCGGTGGCATAGTTCTGAAACTCATCGACATAGAGGTAGAAATCTTTGCGTTGATCCATCGATATACTCTGACGACTCATGGCAGCAGTTAGCACCTTTGGCACCAGGATCAGACCGAGAAACTTGGCATCCTCTTCTCCCAGCACACCCTTAGAGAGATTGGCCAAAAAGATTTTCTGCTCGTCCATCACAGCTCGCATATTAAATGAACTCTCAGATTGGCCGATGATGTTGCGCATGGTTTTGTTGGTAATGAACTTCCCAAACTTCGACACAATGTAATCCAGGACTTCAGATTTATGAAAGTCAGCCGTCTGAGCAATCTGGTCAGTCCAGTAGCGTTTGACGATTGGATCTTTGACATAGGGCAACAGCTCGTCCACGTACTTTGGATCAGTCAAAATTCTGACTAACTCAATGAATGTAGAGCCTTTTTTACACATGATCGTCAACATCGCATTGCGAATGGCATGCTCAAATCGCGGACCGATAATACCAGTTTTGTGTGGGTCGTAGAGCTTATACATCAAACTAATAATCGAGTTCACCACAAAGTGCTGCTGCTCTTCAGTATCGACTTCCATCATGTTCATGCCCATTGGTCGCTCGAGATCAGAAGGGTTAAAGTAGATCACATCCTCAGCTCTTTCTGGTGGAATAAGCTGCAAAATATCCTCCACAAACTCACCGTGAGGATCAATCGCACAAACGCCACGCCCTGCTTCAATATCTTGCAAGATCATTTCTTTTAAGAATTCTGACTTTCCAGTACCAGTCTTTCCAATGATGTACATGTGACGGCGGCGGTCGTCAGGACCAATGAAGATCTCTCGCTCCTCCCCACGATACACGGACTTACCCACTCGGAGACCCTCATGTGGAATTTGGGCTGGAGCTGGCGCACTCTTGGCATTCAACCAACGAATGTGGTGTGTTTCGACAGTCTTGTTTGGCAGATGAAAAACTGTCGCCAGCTCTTCAGAGTTCAAGATCATGGTGCCACGCTTAATGACTGGCATATACCGATAGATAAAGTCGATCATAAATAAGTGCTTAAAGAATAAGCGGGCTTTTTTAAAGTTATTATTTGAGGAGCTAAATTGAGCAAAAGCGCCCACGATGTTGTTTAAGTGTGACTGCGCTGAGTACTCGCTTGGTGAAGAGACGACAACTCGAATACAGATGCGGAAGCCAGGCTTACCGATCTTGTTGTCAATGCTTTCCATCTTCTTCGGATCATGTTTGTAGGTCGCTTTTTCTGGATCTGCTTCGCGCTTTTTCTCGTTTTGCATGTACGAGTACCCCTTATCCTGCCAACGTCGACTCTCTGGTTGCAGCAGAATTTGAATAATTGCACCTTCCCCATCACCCATCTTTGACATGGCAGACGTAATCAAGGAAAGACCATCTGTCGGTAAATCTTTATAGGTTTTAATAGGGAAATAATTCTCTTTTTCCAACTCCAGGGTGGTAAAGGCAACTCGCCCTTTCTCAGAAAAAATATTGACCTCATCTTGTTCGCGAATATCTGCACCCGGATACGCACCGTGAATTTGCTTCTCGACCAAATCCCGAATTTTCCGCGGGCAACTGAAGTAAAATGCTAAGTCCTCTTTGAGCGCCACGATCTCAAAAGAGAAGAGGTCCTCAGGTTGTAGCCAGTGAAAAAAGCCATCTTTCTTCAAAGAATACAGCGAAGCAAACATTTGTTCTGCAGCATCAATCTTAATTTCGTTATCTTTGGGTAACTTGACCAGCAGGGAGACAAAATCTAAGGCATAATTTTCTCGGTCACGGTACTTGAGCCACTGAAAAAGCATGTAGAGAAAAACAGCCGCAATGACCAAACAAAGAACTGTCACCAGCACTGAGACAGAAATACTTATTAGCTGAGCAAAAAGCAAGTCAACGTTCATACTCCCACTTCCCGGTAGACGATCCTACCAGAAAAGGTTTTCATTATTTTCCGACTCCACTCGACTAGCCAACGAATACTAAACTGCAGGGGTTTCTTCACCCCGACTTCCTCTACTTCTTTGGTAATGGGCAGCACAATTACCGGTTGAGCCAAGTAGTGCGGGGTAGATTGGCCAGTAATAAGATTCGTAATGACGACTTCATTTGGCAACTGATCATGGTGATTCTCTAACTTTTTCAGAAAACCATCTACTTCTGGTGGCATCTCATGAGTTTTTTCAGTTTCCACATACTGCATGCCTGGCACCACATCGACGGCTGGGCTCTCTACGCTTACTTGTAAGTTAGGAATTTCTTTGGCCGAGGCTCCACTGGGAGCAAGCGGATTCAAAGGATCTGGAATGGCGGCTTGAACTGCCAAAGGTAGTGACTGCGCCAAAGCACTTGGTTCTGGAAACTGCTTGCTTGGTGCTGCCGAAATGGTATCTACTGAACCAGTTTCAGACGTGACTAGAGACGACCTTAGGCGTTGAAACAACGCTGATTTAATGGGAGCTGGTAATCCGGTGCTTGAACTCGGGGAAGTTGTGTCGGCAGACATAGCTATATACTATCATGTTTTGAGGTTCTCCTGGTACCTGGTAACTTGAGAAAATCTGCGCTAGCGTCCAACTGTAATCCTGTCTCCGACTTCCAGCCTCAGCTCTTGAGCTTTGCCAGCTGAGAGCTCCAGGACCATGTTTACTGGTTGCGAAGGAACGTAGTACGGTAGTCTCTCTTGACCGATAGCGGGCTTCGGCACATTTGGTGTAATTTCTTGCACTTGAAAGTCTTTCAACCAGACTAAGTCCAAGTCAAAAAGCATCTCTTTCATCCAAAAGCTGGGGACCCCTGTTTGGGTGAAGATAAAAAGCATGCCATCACTGCCAATCTCCGGGCGACCACTCAGGCCTTGGGCGAGACTCTCAGGGGAATTCACTACTTCAAAAATATAGGTTTTATCTCTGAGACGAAACTCTACTTTTTGATGATCGCTGAGCTGCTTGACGCGACACGGCTGAAACTGAAAAAATCCCAATACTTGTCGCTGCAACACCACCACTACCATAGCGGAAAAGACGGTCAGAACAGCGGCGATCAGGTAGTTACGAAAATGGGTGGGCTCAGATTTCTTCATGTTTTTTGAGTCTCTGCTTTTGCAAAAACCAAGTACTCGTCACTACAAATAGTATAGCTAAGAAAACTTGATTTTTGCCGTCAATCCGTAAGAAGTCTAGCAAAAATCTGAGTCCTGAATACAACATCAGGTAGGCTGCAAAGTAGGTGCCTTCTCCTACTCTCCATGTCTGTTTCTTTTCTAACCACCAAAGTAAACTACCAATCCCCAACAGACTCAGCAGCTCATAGGCAAATAGCGGGTGGAATCTAGAAAAATTTTCGAAGCCCGCTAAACGATGAGGTAAATCTATAAAAATTCCCCATGGTAACTCAGTGGGCAGGCCGTAGAGCTCCTGATTCAGAAAGTTTCCCACTCGCCCCAAAGCTTGGGCAAAGGGCAGCCCAAACGCAGCTAAATCCAGGAACATGAACCAAGTGAAAACTTTTTTGTGTGGGGAGCCAGCTCGGCAGCGAAAGTACAGAAAACTCGTAAGAATTGCTCCAATGATTGCTCCGATAATGCTCAGTCCACCTTGCCAAATCTGCAGCGCCATCCACCAAGCATCTTTATATACCTCAATATCGGTTATCACATGGTACAGACGAGCCCCAATCAATAATCCAACTAAGCTATAAAGCAATGCTGACCATAAAATAGACTCGTCAAGGCGATACTTGCGAGCCTTTTTCTCCATCAGCAAAACCCCAACTACTAGGGCCAAGCCCAGAACGAATCCGTAGAGATGAAACGTCGGGATCCAGAGCATACAGATCAGCCTTTTTTATATAAAAGCCAGCAAAGAAATAATCACCATAAACAAGACTGTTCCGCCCACATACACTTGCATCTTTTGATTTTAGCATCAAGGAGCGGCCAGAGATTTTGTTCTCAGTTTAAAGTAAAGAATTTTCCGCACACTCTGGTCAAGTTGTTGACGGAACTCGTCTGAAACCAAGTAACGACGAACTAGCACTTCTCTAACTTCCTCGAGCTCACTCACGGAAGTGTCAGCTCCAAAAACGAGGACAGTATTCCCCGCTTCAATCGCTTCGCGAGAAAGCTGACTGAGTGGCTTCTTACTTGAGGTTGCTGCTTGAGCTGCCTCCATATCTAGCGCGTCAGTAAAAAGCAACTGAGGTGGTGACAAACTTAGCTCTCCCAGGCACTCCTTACTAAGAGAGCATGCTTGTGGCAAAGAATCGGGGGAACTCTGCGGGACTAAGACGTGGGTACTCATTACGGATAACAATGGGAAGACTTCTAGCAATCTAGTAAAAAGCTTCCTCTCTTCTTCTGGTGTAGATACCGCTTCTCTTTCACGATGCAGATCTAACTGGCTGGTGCCTATTCCTGGGTAATGCTTTATGACTGAGGCAACTCCGGCTTGCTCAAAGGTAGTAATCCACAACCGAGCATTTTCCTCTACAGTTTGGGGGTCATCACTGCAGATTCGATCTCCCAAAGCAGATGCGTTCAGACTTCCACTTGGACTAGCAACTGCTGAGGGTGACGCTCGTAGTCTGAGATCAATCACCGGCGCAAAAACTATTTGCAGCCCGGCGGCGGAGAGTTCCTGAGCAGATTGCTGATACAAAGACCTTCTTCTTTGAGTATTACTTTCACATAACTCTTCTGCTGACGGCAACTTAGTAAACCCAGTTCCATTGAGTCGTTGGACCCTTCCCCCTTCATGATCTGCGGCAAAGCTAGGTAAAACAGCAGATTGGGATGTGACACCTTGACGTACGGCAGTCGTAAAGTGCAGAGCTGACTGGGTAGAAACACTCTGACCAAAGATCATCACAAAGCCCGGATTCCGTTCAGAAATCCAGTCGAGTGATCCAGCCAGACGACCACTTTGGGTACTACTGCTGGAACTGAGCTGAACTGGAAAAACCAGCGCCTGAGTGATTCTCTGATCAGGACTCATTGCTTGAAAAATTGCTTCTACTTGCTCAATATTTTGTTGATCGAGGTCTTTCGCACTTAATGGGGAGGGAGCTGGAGATGATATTACCTCTGAGGCAACTCTGCTCACTAGGTATCTGGGCAAGAAGTAGTACTTTCCAACCCCTAGTAAAACTGCTACTGCAGACAAGGAAATTAAAAAAAAGAGAGTTCTCAACTTCACTCGATTCCTTTAGTATCTTGGATTGATTCTTGAGTCTTTTTTTCCAGTCGCAACGCTTTCAATTTCCACATAAAAAGCCTGGCTTTACTCTTCGCCGTCGAGGCATCGCTGACAAAGGAGAGTGCTTTTTCGAGTACGGCTCGGCTCTCCTTTTTCGCCAAACGCATGTATAAGCTTTTGTGAGCCATATCATCTAAGGCCAAGGCCAATCTATACGCATAATCTTGAAACTCTTGAGTAATATGGCCGCCTTTATCCTGGAGGTTATAGTTACTGAAAAGTGACTGAGCAGATTGAAAATTTGATGAACTCTTCATGTCTCTATCTTACGATTTTTGCAACCAAGATGGGCACCAACTCTTTCAAGATGGTCGTAAGTACTTCCTTCTCGGAGTCAGTAAATTGAGATAAGACATAGGCATGTCCAGGCATACTGCGAACCCCACCACGTCCGTCTACCCCAACTCTGACGTGCCAAAATTGATCTGTATGAAGATGGTCGTAAATTGATTGCAAACCATTATGAATCTTGGGTCCTTTGGCAAAATGCAGCTTATAGCTGCCTAGCGCCAGATCAAGATCATCGTGAATCACGAATAAATTTTTTAGCTCTCCGCCCTCTTTGAGCAAATCTTTCTGATAAAAATCCAGCGTGGCTCGGACTGCTTTACCCGACTCATTCATAAACGTCTGAGGCTGCGCCAAAATACAGTCACCTACCTTAGCTACTCGAGAAAAAAGGCGCGGAGAAGACTTCGACTCTTGAGTGAAGGGTTTTTCTGTTAATTGAGCACAAAGCTCATCAATCACCACAAAGCCCACATTGTGGCGAGTTTTCTCGTATTCCAGGCCTGGATTGCCTAATCCAATCAAAAATGTCATTGTTTGCCATAATATCATATTTATTTTTTATATCTTTGAAGATATAATTGGGAAATGACTATTCAGGAACAAATTGCGATTGCTTTGGTGGATATCAGGAAGCAGCGCAAGCTTTCTCAGCAAGCCTTAGCGAAAATGGTCAAAACTACCCAGGCAGTAATTTCCAGAATTGAGAATAAAAACAGCAGCCCTTCATTGGAACTATTAGAGCGAATTAGCACGGCCTGCGACCTCAAGTTGCAAGTATTTTTCCACAAAAAAACCTCATGAGCGCTATCAAACCCTTTTTTTCTATTGTGATTCCATCTCTGAATGAGGAGAAGTACTTGCCTCAGCTCCTCAATGATCTAGCGAAGCAAAGCTTTACTAATTTTGAGGTCATTCATGTCGATGGGAGCTCAGATGATAAGACAGTAGAGGTCGCACAGCAGTTTTCTTCTGCTTTCTCCGTTAAAAGCTTTGTCGTAAAAATCAGGAACGTCGCCTATCAGCGCAACTTCGGTGGCAAGAAAGCCAAAAGTGAGTGGATCATTTTCATGGACGCAGATAATCGGATAAAGAAAGATTTTTTAACAGAGATCTTTCAGCAGCTTGAACAACTGCCTGATACAGAAGCGTTCAGTTGTTTTTTGGATATTGCTTCTCGCAACATCCTCCAAAAGAAACTCGTTGAATTAATGAACACTGGTATGGAAATGAGCTGTAAGATTAAACCCCTAACACTGGGATCGTTGATTGGGGCACGGCGAGAAGTCCTTACTAAAGTTCAGTTTCAAGAAAATCTGAAAATGTCAGAAGATTGTCAGTTTGTCAGCGATATCATCGCTTCCAATTATAAGTTTCAGTTTTTGCGAAAACCTCGGTACGCTGCATCCATGCGGAGATTTGAAAAAGACGGCTCTTTGAAGTTTATCTGGGAACATACCTGGAGTTTTGTTGTGTACTTGAGTGGCCACAGGCTTACTAAACTCTTGCCGGAATATGAAATGGGTGGGGGCCACTACCAAAAAAAGAAAGGAAAAATCAAAGTCTTTTTTCCCAGAGTTCAGCTAACTATCAAAAAAGCTTCACAAAAACAGTTAGATCAGCTACTCTCATTACTTTCTCTGAAAAACTAAATCATGAAAAATGTTCTTATCCTCAGCACTACCGAAGGTCACGCCAGTATAGCGGAAGCAGCTAGTGAGGTCTTAGCTCAGCAAGGTTACCAGGTCAGAGTTGAGTCTTATGAAGATTTAGCAATCCACCTCTATCGCTGGTTTTATCGCCATTTCCCCCAAGCCGTCAAAGTATACTACCATTGGATCCGTCTCCCAGGAGTTGAGGCAGCCATCTCTCAATACGCCCGGAGGTCTCATCGACAAGCTTTTTTTCACGGTGTGAACGGCTTCAATCCCGACATGATCGTCAGCACTTCTTATGGCTATGAAGCACTCATTTGTGAGTGGCGAAAGATGCACCCAGCTGGCTATCTGAACATCATGGTTGACCCACGAACCTTCTTTATTTTGAACCTTTCTGAGAATGCAGATACAAACTGTGCATTTGATCAAAAAATTATTGAGGAATGCCTGCAGGTAAAGCCAAAAGCGAAAACTACGGTGACTGGTTGGTTTGTCAGAGAACGGTTTGAGGCGAAGTATAGTCAGACCAAGGTAAGAAAAGGACTCGGCCTAGATCATAAAAAATTTACGATGCTTATTGTTTCCGGCTCTGAAGGAGAAATGAAGTCAGCTCAAATTATTCCCCATCTCCTTGATCATACTGATGTTCAGGTGGTAGTAGCTTGTGGCAGCAATCAAGAACTGTTTCAAAAAATGAATGCTCTAAAAGCTTCCTTAACCTCCGACTCCACGTCAACTTTAACCGTTCTGCCTTTCATTCCTAACGTTCATCAATATATGCAATCTGCTGATATTGTCGTGGGAAAGGCTGGACCGAACATGCTTTTTGAAACCGTGGCCACGGGCACTCCTTTTTTTGCGTTGACTCATGTCTCTGGCCAAGAAGATGGAAACTTAGAGATCATTCTAGAGAAAAAACTTGGGTATGTTGAAGAAAATACTCCGAAAGCCGTCACCCTACTGCGCCAAATTATTGCGACTCCTGAAATGCTCTCAGAGTTTAAGGAACCAATTCAAAAAATGGCTGAGTATAACCTCCAATCAAAGCAACACTTACTTTCGTTGGTTGAAGACTTTACTTCCCCTGCAGCTGTCTTAGCTCATCAGAGCCAGTAGCCTGCTGCCATTTTTTATCATCTCGGAACTGAATAAAGCGCGGGAAACGGAGCGCAAAGCCTGCTGAGTGAAGTGGAGAAACTGTCAACTCATCGGCGGCCACCTCCACCACAATCGACGGCTCGCACCAGACATCTGGAGTTACAAGCTTGCCCACCTCATAACTGGCTGGCTTCTCTGAAACAGTTACTTCAGTACAACGAGTCTTAACCACTTTTAAAGTCTCATCACTCAGGCCAGTGCCAATCTTGGCTATCGTCAAAACTGTAGTGCCTTCAGCATCCACAATTCCCACCAAAAACGCCCCAATCCCAAACTCAGTTCGCTTCCCCCGACCATAGTAATACCCCATGATCACCACATCCAAAGTATCAAGTAACTTGCCAGTCGTGCCTTCAGCTTCTTTCATCTTGACCCAACTCCACCCTTTGCGACCACTTTGGTAGGCGGCGCTGAGTTGCTTGACCACTACTCCCTCAAGACCTTCAGCTAAGTTTTTTTCATGGTACTCACGCAGTTCTACTGCATCGGTCGTTTTCAGCTCAGGTGAGTGATAAAGCACTTCAGTGTCTTTGAATAGTGAGTGTAGTAGTTTTTTGCGCTCAGCCAAAGGCGTCTGCAGTAGTTCTTGACCATCTAAGTACAGCAGGTCAAACACAAAGAAGCGCACCGGAATTTCTTTGGCTTTTTCGGCCACATCATGCTTTCGTTTCCGCTGCATGGTTTGCTGAAATGAAATCAAGTCACCAGTTTTGGGATCATAACCGATCGCTTCTGCGTCAAGAATGCAGCTCTGACAATCGAGGTCTTTGAGCGCGGTCTGCAACTCGGGAAACATGTGCGAGGTCTCTTCTAAGTTGCGGGTAAACGTCCGTACTTGGCTCACCTCACCACTGGCATCTTTATTAACGTGAATCTGAACGCGTAGACCATCGTACTTTGGCTCAGCAATCACCTCGCCCATTTTCTCGATCATCTCTGCTGCCGAGTTTAGGCGCTGGCACAAAGCTGGGACAATCGGAATGCCTAGCTCAACGGTGTAATTTTGTAGCTGTTCTAGTCGTTCTTTACTGTCTGACTGGCTGAGATATGCTTGAGCTAACTGGCCGATGTCTGCTCTTTTTTGAAAGGCCAACTCAATCTGATCTCGCTCAGATTTTCCCCCGGTCATTGCCCAAGACAGGGCGTCGATCATGGTCATATCAGAAAAACCAAGACGTAAACGACCCAGCACTATTCTGACGACAAACTTGGCTGAGACTGCATCTAAGTCTGCTAGCAGGTCAACTAATCCATCCAGCTTTCTTTGCTGGGACTGGGCACCGCTTTCGTTCGCTATGACCAGAAGTCGCTCGTGAACAACCGAGACTGTTAACTGAACTTCTGAGCGAGACCTGTCTGCCAAGACTTCTTCTGCCACTTTGCCTAGATCTCCAAGTTGGTGATAACGCTCAAGTATCTGCTGATCTACTGAGTTTGGAGAGAGCTTTTCGAGCGCTTTAATCACCGTTTTGACGGAGATTTGCAGCTCTAAACCCTGGTATTGAGGTAATAATTGGCCTTGGAGCAAGTAGCATGCCGCTGGTGTCTCAGCTGGTGTAATACATGTAAAAACCTCGGCTAAAACTGCCGTGATTTCTAAGCGTGAAGAAATACTTTCCAACTTTTGCAATGAAGTGGCAAACTCGGCAAATAGCACATTACTCCTTGATCTGATAGGTCACACCTTTAGTTACACCTTGCTTCTCAATCACCCCTTTTGAGAGCAAGTCTTTGAGATCTCGTAAGATTGTATCAACTGAGACGTTTGGGAGCACGCTTTGAGCGTCATATGAAGTAATCTCTTTTTGATTACGCAACAGCTCCAGAATCACAATTTGCCGCTCCGACAACGCTACCTGTTGTCCCAGGTCTTTTTGCATTTTTAAGTCTTTGGATAACTTGAGTACTTGGTGTTTTACTTTCTCAATCTCAATGGCCAATCCATAGCAGAAATACTCTAGCCAGTAGGTCATGTCATGCTGTTGTTGTTGCTGAACAGAAAGCAAAGCTTGATAGTAGCGCTCCACGTCATCATCAAAATACTTCTCCAAAGAAAAGAACCTTTTGAAATCATATCCGGAGCTATATAGAACTAAGTTTGCTAAGGCTCTTGCTGTCCGCCCATTCCCCTCAATAAAAGGATGAATATAGACAATTTGGTAATGGGTAATTGCCGCACGGAAGATGGGATGAACTTGAGTAGTTTCTGGTGAGTTGAGCCAAGCAAAGAACTCCTCCACTAAGTACGGAATCTCAACAGAGACGGGCGGTCGAAATGCGACGGCTCCGTCTGCTGCGCTGCGCACCACCACCTGCTTGTCGCGATAACTACCAATGTACTCAAGATCGAGTAAGCGCTGCATTGTCAACGAATGCAGTGTCTTTAAAATATCTTCAGATAGCGCAATTGGCTTACTCACAAACTGCTCCCACTGGTCAATCCACTTGATCACATTTCGATAATTAATAACCTCTTGAATATCTCGTTCACGAGCAATAATTCCGGCTTGTTCCGCCACAGCCTTCGAGTCCACCACGGTGTTTAAGCGCACAATCTGTTCGGCTTGAGCCTGGGTTAAGTCATTGCCTTCAATCTTGGTCCCAAAGTGAACTGTCCGGGTCATCGCATCATCGCGAAACTTTGCCTCCCAAGCTGGGACCAGCGCGGCCGTATCAATCAAGGATTTGGCCGCCTCAATCTTCGAGATGTACGTCAAGAGGTTATGAGTGATGGTAAATGAAGGAACAAACATGGAAAGTGAGTACGGTTTACTGGTCGATTATTGCACAAGTTGCGAAAATCAGTGAGAGGATCTTTACTGTTTTTGGATCAAAAAACCTCTTTGTTGATCACTGAGAGTATAATTAGGTTATGAGTTCAATTAAATCACCAGAAAATATTCAAACGTTTCCTTTGGCTGTGGTTACAAATATTATCGGACTCTCAACCAGCGGCTTTGGAGTAGTCGTCGCCCTGGCCTGGAACGAGCTGATTAAAAAATTTGTAGAGCAACATATTGACCCATACTTTGGTAAAAATGGAGGACTCATCTCACTCTTTATTTATGCCACCTTTATTACCCTGATGGCAGTCCTCGTCGTCATGCAGCTTGCCTCGTTGCAAAGAAGGATTCAGGGCTTGGAGCTTAAAATTAATGAGCAGCGGAAAAAACAGGCTCAGCAGCGGAAAAAGTAGTTGACTTAACTTCATCCCACAGCGTTTGGGGAATTTGCTGAACCAGATCTGAAGCATTGAAGTTTGGCCCCACTTTTTCGTACAGGGCATCTCCAGCTTTTTTATTGATGTAACTGGCCACAACTGCCGCAGTAAAGATCTCATTTTGACAAAATAATCCAGCTACTAACCCAGCAAGCACATCTCCCGTCCCACCTTTCGTCATACCCGCATTGCCACCCTCAATCACTTCTAGCTTATCAGAGAGGTAAGAGTGGTTAAACTGAAAAACAAAGTCTTTCTGGCTTTTTATAAGTACCGTGGCACCATTCAACATTTTAGAGAAATGAGATAAGTAGCCTTGAAAGTCTTCCCTACTTATATATCCTGGTTGCCCAACAACTTCATATTTTTCTATACAAGGAATAATTGAGTCTTCAAACCAAACTGAGTCATCTTTTGTTTTTTTTCCATCCCACTCGCAGGTTTCTCCTTTAAAATGGGCGCGATATGATCCATCTTCTAATTGAACTGTATATGCAGCCACGACCTTGCGGTATACTCGTTTAAATTCCTCAAGATGAGGCGTAATAATACATCGATCATTCAGTAATGTTGGATTCACCATCTGCAGCGCTCCAGCATCAATCACCCATTTTTTTTGGGGATATTTCTTTAGTAAGCGATTAGTCAACTCCTCTGTTTCTTCGTTCCGCTCCATTCCTGGTCCAATTAAAATACAGTCCGCCTCACTTAGGTAGTTCTCTACTTCACCCCTCTCTACCACAATCCCATTCCAAAACTCTTTTTTGGCTGCCTGAATTAACTCGTTGTTGCTGGGAACCGATGAGTAGAAAACCATATCGACGAACTTGGAAGCTACATCCAAACTCCACTTACTAGCCGCATGAAAAAGGTTTGATCCACCAATAATTAGCAACTTACCATTTTGACCCTTATGAGAGTCAGGTCGTGGTAAATGCAGCTGTTGGAGATAGGTCTGAATTGAATCGTTCATATTTGTTAACTAAAGTGCAGTACTTCGGTTTGCGGCAGTTGTTGTTGTACTTCTTCTACGACTTTTTCCTCAGTGGTGGTGACAATTGCTTGGCCAGTCAGGAGGAGTGCAATGACGTCCCTGCGATGCTCAACATCTAGCTCCGAAAGTATATCATCCAGCAGCAGCAGTGGTTGCTGACCCGTCACACTCACCAGATACTGAAACTCGCATAACTTCAACCATAACACTGCCAGACGCTGCTGACCTCGCGAGCCATACAACGAAATATCAGAAACGTGAGCGCTCATTACTAGCTTCACCACAAAGTCATCTTTGTGTGGACCAATTAAGGTGTGACCAGCGGCAACTTCCTTTTCCGCGTACTCATTCAGCCTCGTTTCAGAAATCACTGAAGGCAAGTACTCAATCGTAAAAGGCAAAGGAAAAGTAACCGAAGCAAAGAGCGCAAAAAATTGTCGGCGTTTTTCTTGCAACACTTGGCCGTGCTTGAGAATTAAGCTGGTCCAGAAGCTCAGCACTGTCCGCGGCATCTGCCCGGCCTGAACTTGATCCAGCAAGCGGTTGCGCCGTTTCAAACCGTCTTCATAAGTTTTTAGTGAGACTGCATAGCCTGGGTCACTGACACTTAATGCCGTATCAATAAAGTGGCGCCTACGAGTGGGCGAACCTTCAACCAAACGCATATCTTCTGGTCGAAAGACAACCGTAAAGAACTTCGCCACAAAGTCCTTTTTTCGCCGCCGGACATCGTTGACGCTGTAGAGCTTGGACTGGACTCGTTTGCCATCCAGCTCGCCACGGGTCAGAACTACTTCCAGCTCAGTTATTTCTGGATTATCAGAGGTCTCGTCTTCATCTGTGGAGTGGGTAGCGCCGATCACTTTCCCCTTCACCCGAGCCAAGTCCTGATCAAACATGACCATCTCTGCCACTTGCTCCGCTCGAAAGCTTTCCCCAGTTGAAAGGAGTGCCGCCGCTTCAATAATCGAGGTCTTGCCAGCCGCATTTGGCCCCACAATCACCGTCGTCTGATGAGGAAAAAGAAAGGTTTTCAGTTGATGATTCCGAAAATATTGCAGGGACAAACCATGAAGATGCATACAGAAAAGCTCTGATTATTGTTTGTGCTCAATGTTGAAGAACGCAAAAGATTTTTGCGGAATCGACATAAATCCAGGCGCTCGCAAGTTGAAAGTGGTTTTAAAGTCACTCCCTGATATCTCGATCGAGCCTCGATTTGTTTGCAGTTTTACACTACTCGTCTGGCCATTACCAGAATGAGAAACGCTGACACTAGAGATATTCGTCACTGCACCTCCAGAACTATTTGCAAAGCTCCTCAGCTCATCTCGAGAGTATGGATTACCGCCACCTCCACCGACATTACACTCATTAATCGTGGTTGGCTGAATTCGGTTGACGTCGGCACCGTTCGGATTACTACGCACTATCCATGCATTGATAATGTCACTAAACTCTTCCTGCGATAGCCAAGGATGATTCCGACCACACTTGGCGGAGTTAACACTATACGCTTGGGTGTACCAGGATTTGTAGAACCAGGGCGACTTGGCTTTACTTTCCCAGGCCCGACTAGACCAGTCCGCGCCACCCTGCTTGTCAGTGGTGTCCCAACCAGCAGTGTTAGAGTACCCTCCGTGGCTCGAAGCATACTGAGTTGAAGCTGGCTGACCATCTTGGACCAGCACCCAACCCTTAGTATCATCCACAGCTCGCTTCCAGTTATCACCACGATCAGAATTCCGATACACCTGACACGACTCAGTCGTGCAGATACTTTTTTGGCCGTTATTGGTATACCTAACCGCATACGTGCGAGCTGCAATCGCTTGTGCCTTTAACGCATTTTCATGCCAGCTAGGTGGCATTTCTGCAATTCCCTTCAGGTACTGCCCCTCAAATGAGATCCGCCCGTGGCCTTGCACTTCAATCGTGTCATTGGCTGCGTAGTCCTTCTTGAGCTCAGCATTTGGATAGTACCCTTTGAGGATTTCTTCCACTGACTGACCTGACTCAGCTCGCGCCTTAGCTCCATACTGACTCATCCCATTTCGATGGGTAAATCCACCAAAACTAAAGACCGCAAACGAGTTGCTGGGAGCCTGCGGCTTGTAGCCAATTGAGGCATTAAAGTCATCAGCCAATGGCACGTCCCCCACCGATGTGGTGAACGATCCAGATCTCGCGTTGAGAATTTCTTGTTGCTTGGCTGTCAGCGAGGCAATCTTTCCTGACAGTTCTTGTTGGTAGGCTTTCGCTCCCTGAATTTCCTTGCGGAAAAAGACAGCCTGCTCATCCAGCTCTTTTTGCAAAACAGCCAGCCGCTGTTGAGTGACCTCGAGGTTCTTTTTTTGGAGCTCCAAGTCCTTAATCTCCCCACCCATTTGCTGAATGATCTTATTATCTTGAATTTCCGCTGACTCGCGGTACGCCAGATCTCGGGTGAGGCTGGCCGCTCCAGTGGAGTTCAGAAAAACGAGCAGCGGTGACTCGAGGGTTCGACGTTTGTAACGGATTGCCACCCGCTGAGCAAAAATCTGGTACTGAGAGCCAAGATCCAGCTCACGCTGATCAATTGTTTTTGCCAGCTCTGTTGATTGCAGTTTGGCAGCTTTGATACCTGCCAGCGCTTTCTGGATTCGATCATCCAATGCCTTGACCTCTTTTTCTAAAGGAGCCGTGGCACTCGCCGAAAGTTGCAGGAGCTTTGATAGCTCGTTTTTTTCTTGTTCCAGCTGCTGGATGGGATCGAGGGCGAAGATTTTCTGAGAAGAGAAGCTAAGAAGGACTAGTGTACCTATAACCAAGGCAATAACACTAAGGTACGGAGCTCTAAAATTAAACCTTAGCAATACTTTCCAAAAAGACTGATGCGTAATTTTTTGTGGAATTTTAAACCCCATATTCTTCATTTTACCAACCTTGAGAGAGGATGCGAACCCGCAGACTACGCGGTGATAATTACTCCCCATTTAGGATAAAGTTGCTTTTTTACCGATCATTGAGGGCTATCTGAGATTCTGCGATTGGGTTTCGAGCACTCACCGTCTTGGGAAAAAAGAAACCCAGTCCTGTTGTAGAATCAGATCAGCTATTCTGGTAAAATGCGTTACGTGCCTATCTTCAAAAAGATTCCCCTTGTTGTCTTCGTTTTTCTTCTCTTTTTTGGACTAGTATCTCAGGTAAATGTTGTACGGGCAGATAATGATACAGAAGGTGAACAGTGTACAGCTATTGTCATCGGTGGACAGCGAGCAGCTTCCGCTAGAGGAAGTGCTCCACTTGCAAATGCAGATAGAGCGGGCACAGGTGATGACGTTGAATTTGACGTCTCTGTTACTTTAAGCCCCACAGCACAGGTCTATTTTGACAACTGCGGATCAGCCAGCCTTCGACTTTCTGTGTATAGTCCGATAACTTGGCCAAAAGCTGAGTTAGTCGATCAAGGTGGCAGCGTATTTGTAGGTGTATTAACTACAGATAAAAACATTGGCTTTGATCCCCGTAATGCTGACGTTGAAGTAGATACTAATCAAGGAAATTGTTTTGCAGGAGACCCTATTTGTAGAAGGGTGTACATCAGATTGGACGGTGACACAAGCGCGAATGTGCAGCTGTGTAATGACGCAAAAACTGCTATTGAATCAGAATTGGCCGCTGCTCCCAATGAGATTGAAGTTAATGGGTCTCTAAGCATCTCCTTACCGCTAACCCAGGAATTCTATGATTCATGTAATATTACACGTCTAGAATACACAATCAAAAGAGGAACTAATCAAGTTCAGTATGGATCTTTGGATCAAGCAAATAATACTATTTTATTTACACCAACTGCCGTAGGCCGCTATCAGATTACTTTCGTCGCGGAAAGTAGCGTCCCTATTCAAATAGTAACTAAAAACTTTTGTGTCGCTGCAGTGGGAGGCACTTGTGCTACTATTCCTGGTGGCGCCGGCACAATCTCCCAGCAACCATTCCAGCTTTGTTCTCAAATACCCGATAAACCTGAGTACACCGAAAAATTTTTTGATTGCTGTGAATGTGCGTCGGGCACTAGGCCAACTGCTAGAGACACCGGAACATGCCCAGCGCTCGAACAAGGCTATACATCTGGTCTTTGGAGCGCAGTAGGCTGTATTAGAACCTCACAAGAAGGAATCGTTACACACTTTATTCGCACCGGCCTTGGAATTGCTGGTGGAATAGCTTTATTAATGATTCTTGCAGCTAGCTTTATGCTTACCACCTCCCAAGGTGAGCCAAAACGTGCTGGCGAAGCCAGGGAATTACTGACCTCTGCAGTGATTGGGTTATTGTTCATTATTTTCTCTGTGACGATTCTGCAGTTTATTGGAGTGACAATTTTGAAGATACCAGGGTTTGGAAACTA
>CAZMXT010000015.1:0-21911 GCA_964570365.1 uncultured Pseudomonadales bacterium
AATATTGACATAGACTTTTCCTTCTCGCTTGAGAATTCCAAAAACAGGTGTTTTTCCAGCTGCACCTCTTCCTCTTCTGCCACGCACTCTTCGAGCTCCAAAATAGCTCTCATCAACTTCCAATTCACCTAATTCTGGTGTATCTGCGACACTCAAAGCGACAATTCTCAGTCTTAATTTGTAAAACAAATCGTTGATACTGTTGCTACTTACGTTCGATAATTCAGCTGCTTGTGCTGCCGTTTGATCTGCGCAAAAATACTTCAAAATCTCCCTAAATTTAACCTCTGTAATATGTAATCGATTTAAGTACTTGTTTTTCATTGATCTACACAACTATTTCTTGGTCTCAACAATTTAACGCAACAGGTAAGATACCTGGATGCAAAGAAAATACAAACGAATTAGCGAGTGGGAACGAGAAGAAATCAGTCTTGATTTAGCCCGCGAGAAGTCATATCGGGCGATAGCTCGAAAGCTAGAGCGCTCACCCAGCACCATCAGCAGAGAGATACAGCGTGGTAGTGTCAAAACAGGGTATCGCCCTGTTTCAGCTCAAAGGAAAAGCGATCGGACTGCTCGTACGAGAAGATTTGGAAAACGAAGACTGGCGCTTGAAGCAAGACTTCGCAGCTATGTGCTGAGAAAACTAAAGCAGAAATGGTCACCTAATGAAATAAGTAGTCGAATCAGGGTAGAATACCCGTTAGACATGACCATGCGTATTTCAGCAGAAGCCATCTACCAGTTCATCTACGTGCTCCCACGAGGGGAACTCAAGAAAACACTACTCAAATCACTGCGGCAGGAGCGAGCATATCGACGCACAAAAGAACGAAACAAAGAAAGTGAAAATCGCGGAAAGATCAGTGAAATGCTTTCAATTGAAGAACGGCCAAAAGAGGTTGCAGATAGAAGTGTTCCTGGCCACTGGGAGGGAGACTTAATTC
Source organism: uncultured Pseudomonadales bacterium (assembly GCA_964570365.1). Lineage (GTDB taxonomy): Bacteria > Patescibacteriota > Microgenomatia > UBA1400 > PJMF01 > CAZMXT01. Next base: position 951 of record CAZMXT010000015.1, read on the forward strand.
TAGGAAAGTATAAAAGAAGCGCTCTGGCAACGCTGGTGGAGCGAGTTACTCGGTACACTATTTTGGTGCCTCTTGTTGCCAAAGATGCGCAGAGTGTACGAAAAGCACTTGCTAGTGAGTTTCGAAAACTACCTAAAGAACTTGCGCGTAGTTTAACCTACGACCAAGGCAAAGAGATGAGCCAGCACAAACAATTTACTATCGATACTAATATTCAAGTCTACTTTGCGCATCCCTCCTCACCTTGGGAGAGAGGGACAAATGAGAATACCAATGGACTAGTCAGACAATACTTTCCAAAGGGAACTGACTTTAGTACTATCACAGAAGCAGAAATTAAGGCTGTAGAACGAGAACTCAACGACCGTCCTAGAAAAATACTTGGCTATTTGAAACCAATAGAAGTTATTCAACAGAGTGTTGCGTTAAATTGTTGAGACCAAGCTGATAAACATCGAGGAAAAATTGAAGTTAGCTCTGAAGTTGGCAAGGGAACAACGTTTAGCATTTCTTTCAAGAAATTTGAGTAAGAGCCATCACAGAATCAAACATATTTACTAGGCAAGTTCTATGAACTACGAGTTGTGTCCGAGTTTGATATAATACATATCAAATACGTATGATAGAAGCTCGTCACCAATATCAGGAACCAGAGAATTACAAAAATGTCTCACAGGACGGTGCCGGAGATCCGCCCGTAAAATTCCTCCCCGATCACAAGGACGCTTCTGAAACTCAAAGAGAGTTTCTACCCAGTGTTTTGGCTGGTCGTGACCCCCTTCAGGTGATATCAGAAGCCATTTGGCTCACGGATCAAACGAGGCTGTTCTTAAGATTGGTCATTACAAACAGAGCATACTTGACGATACCTAGTGAATCTAATGAAGGACTTTGGAACACACAACTAGAAATACTATTTGATTCACTCTTGAGTCCTGGACTGAGCCAGGAGGAACATGCAGAGAATTTAGGCCTAGATAAAAGAACAGTTCGGACTCAGAATCAGAGGACTGTTCGTCTCCTCTGCGATAATTTGCAGCCAGTGGCTATTGACCCTAATTCAATAAGCCTTGATAAATTACTTAAATTGGCGAATGCTCGTGCGTTGTATGATACTGTATTAAGGCTTTTAGCAAAGCATATTCAAGATGGAATGACGGGTGAGCAAGCAATAGAAATAATTAAAAAAAACCTCAGTAACAGTAAACGCCATGCTTTAATCATGCTTGAAGCTAATGGCTTTAGTATTGGTGGCCTAGAACCACTTTTTGAGCAGGCCTCAGTAAATCAACTGATAAAAATTCGGCTCCGTTCTAAGGAAGCTCATGATCTAGCAGGAATTTCGCTGCTACTTTCACAAATAACAGGAACTGGATTTTTTCAGGATGAAACTCGTAAGCGAGATGGCGTAATAATAGGCTTGAGTCAAATTCTAGAAGGGTTACAAACCCGAGGAAGAGGGCCCGGACAATTACTAAAACTGCTGGCTATGGAAAATATTCCCTATGGACTCGCCTCTGCAACAGTTATGAGTGGAAATAACGCAGGAAAAGTATTTAAACACTACTTTATCGCTAGGCAACATCTTGTGAGTGCACAAAAAGCGCTACACCCGCTTCAAACTCAACTTAAGGAAACATTCGAAGAGTCTTTTATAGAGCAAATACCTGGCACCCCCGATGCAGCTTTGCCAACTGCTGCTCAGTTAAGGAGTAAGGAGTATGTTACTGTTGGGAAAAATCAAAGGGAGCAAGGTGTTCGTTTGGGTGTGAAAGTAAAAAGAAAAATAATGACTAACTCACCCGTGCCTGTTTTTAAACACTTCTATCAAAATGCAAATTATTACTACATCAGAGCTACTGATGCTGCAGAGTTTGGCAAGTATCTTGTGAGCACCAGACGCACCTTCAAAGTTAAGCTCACCTAGTATCCTGACCAGTCCCACAACCTGGCTTTCTTTCTTCCCTTCACTAAAAAGTAGAGTGCTTCTATAAAAAGAAAAGAGAGTAGGAAAGCAAGCAAGTAGCTACTTAATGAGAAGGCAAACAAAGCTTCATTACTGCTATCTGCATAGAGTAAAAGACACGCAAGCACCACCGCAGCCGTTACAAATTGGTAAGGCATAGTTCCGTTAAATACTTGTATCCCAGCATACATCGTTCCGGAGACAGCTCCGGTACTCAAAAAGAATGAGCTTGGCAGTGATGTACCCTGACCGGTAGACATCTCCAGCAAACTCAGCATAAGGAGCACGATAAAGTAGCCAGAGTAGATTAAGACATGGCTAATTATTCCGTGAAATAAATGCGTAGCAATAAACTGAATCTTGAATGCTTTTGCATTGCGTAGAGCAGGCAATGTATAGCTTTCCAATACGATTGCGGCAATATAAAGGCCATATCCATAAAAGATCAGGCCCATTGTTATTAAAAACAGTAGAGTAAAGAGTAAATCAGTTGAGTCGAGCTGCTGTGCGCTAAGAAGCAAGCTTCCGAGAATGGCAGCAAAGAAGACAAGAATTCCAATATTTATAGCCAGATTCACCAAAGTTACCTTCAACACCCTGCGCTTAGAGTATCTCGGGAACTTACGCTCTTTTAGCATCTTCAAGCGAAAATAGATGAAAGACGGAACTCCAATCCAAAAACAAACACTTAAAAGAAGAATGAGCAGTTCATCAAGTCGCATGTGATTCACTCAAATGAGGTAGCAAGATTAGTCCTTCATATCCATGATTGGCTTTACGGCCATTCCTTGTAAAAAGGTAATCACAGCTGCCAATGCAACTACCGCCACCCATGATTGAAGCCCCATACCCAACCATTCAGCAACTCGAGCCAGACTCCACAGTCCAATGATATTTACGATCATATAGAGCACTGCCCAATGAAGATTTGTTAAAGTTGTTTTCATTGCCTCTGCAATGTGCTCAGCTATAGGGACAAATGCTGTAACCACCAACGTGAAAGCAATCGAGCTATAAATAAGAGCCATTATCGGGGAAAAGAAGTGATTACCTAGCACTACTTGAGAGGGAAACCATCTGTTCGCTAAGTAGATAACAGCAGCATGGATCACCAAAAAAGAAACGAACATCAGTCCGAGTTGTTTGCCACTTAATCTTTGCATTGCTACAGAACTATTTTTCTCTGCCATATTCCTCCTTATATTTTTTCGCGAACATCATCTATTGAGTAATTAAGTCTAACAGATATGAAACAGCGTGAACATGCTTAGAAGAAACATACTTTATATAACTCGCAGCGCCCGTAACAACCCATAGGCACTAATCGTAGAGGCATCCGTAATCTGACCACTCCTTACCATTTTCTCAAACTCCGAAATGCTTACTTTAAGTATTTCCAAATCATCTTCAGTCACATCTAAGCATTGAGCTCCCTGACTAAGCTGTGAAGCCAAAAAAATATGAAATCCTTGGCTACTATAACCTGGAGCTTCATATAGAAACCCCAGCTCCTCCATTTTTCCGGCTTCCAAACCCGTCTCTTCTTTCAGTTCAGCCCTTGCTAAATCTAGCGGGCTGATCGAAGTATCATTCTCGTGCTTACCCTGGGGAAACTCCGTGGACTTTTGTTGAGTAGGATATCGATACTGCTTCACCAAAAAGAAGTTATTTCCGTCAAAAGGAATAATTAGCGCGAAGTCTGATTTATCTACCACACCATACGTGCCTTTGTGGCCATTCTGGAACTCTACCTCATCTTCCCGAACAGACATCCATGGATTTTGGTAGACAGTTTTAGAGGTAAGGAGCTTGATCATACTACTCCAAATATCTTCCTTTAAGTTTATACAAAATACCCAGAGTAAAAACTAGCACAACAGCACTCATAGCCAAATTTTGAGCGGTGAATATATGTTTGGAGAGATAGAAGGCTGGAATGCCGACTAAAAGGTGAGAGAAAATTGAGCCAATTAAGAAGTTCTTATATCCCACGTTCAGCAGTCCTGCTGCATAGCAGAGAGCATCAAGAATGGAGCTGCCCGTCAAAATTCTTAATACAAAGACTCCTTCTATCTCTCGGTTTTTATTAATTTTAATTTTAGTAATCTTTTCTAGAGTTGATTCATCAAAGATACGCGCCATAAACTTTAAACCATACTTTTTTCCTAAGTAGAAGGCAATTGAAGCTCCGGTCATACTTCCTAATAAGTCTATTACATACGCCAACTTCCAACCGAGTACGGGAATGGAAGCAATGGACAACAGCCCACCCGGTAAAGGAGCGTAAACGATAGCGAGAACTTTCAGACAAAAGAGCGTCAAACTATAGAAGATAATGTGCTGCTGTGACCACTGTAGAAAAGATTGGAAATAGGGAGAACGAAGAAAGAGTAGATAAAGAATGAGGGTAAGCACCAAAAAACCAACTGTTAAAATAAGTGTGCGTTGCGCTCTAATTTTCATTAGAGTTGATTGTATAGCACCTTTTTGCAATTTTTGATGACGTACGTTAAAATACACATCAATTACGCATTTAATGCGTCTACTCGCGCTGAAGTTGTTTGTAAAGTTTTGCTTTCAAACTACCTGCTCAACAGCGCGAGTTTTTGTTTTTTGATGCCGTAGAATGGTTCACTTTTGAAACTTTGCCATCGCCAGTTCACTCACAGCTGCCTTATTTTTTGGAAATGTATCAGAAACGTGTAGCAACAGAGTCCGCTAAGTAACTTACTTCATCACGTAGAGATAGACGTCATTTTTCTTTTTGACTGGCTTCCAGTTTGGGAATACAAAGTAATTGGAGATGACTCGGGCTCCAGGATTTAAGTCCTGTTCCAGCTTCTTTTCCAGGTTCTTCATGATGTAGTTAATGCCATAGACGGTTATCACATCATACTCGGATAAGTCAGTGTCCCAAAAACTCTTCCAAAAAATCTTGGCTTTTTTTTCTAGGTTCGCTGCTTTGATATTCTTTTCTGAGCGCTGAACTAAAACAGGGTTGAGCTCCACACCATGTGCTTCTTTACAGTGCTTGGCCAGCTCAATTACTACCCGACCATCACCCGAGCCAATGTCACAAGCAACGTCATTCTTCTTTAACTTTGCCAGCTCCAACATATCTTTAATTCGCTCATCCGAGCTAGGTACATACACTGCACCTTTAATCTGCGGAAAGATGAAAAATGGGAGCATAAGCAGACGAAATAAAAGATAGAAAAGAAGAAAGACAATCACAGCCCCAAGGATTGCCTGGGGAAAGTTCGCACCAATCGAAAGGAAGAAAAAGCTAAAAACAAAAACCAAGACCACAATCTGCAGAAGGGTTAAAAAGACCAATTTAAGATTAAAGTATTTTTTGAGGAAAAGCATCATAAACTTGCCTTGTGAGCAGGCTAAAGTAGAGTATAGCATCAATATATAGATGAGCGGAGAAAAAGAAAAGAGCCGGAACGGTGAGTTTCGGCTCTTCGGGGCTTGCTGAGAAGAATTACGCCGCAAAATCGCTCATCTTCTCAACATTATCCATGCATTCAGGGCAAAGACCCGCGGCTTCCATCTTCTCAATGTACATTAAAACTGTCTCGACATAGCAGGCGTGACTCCAAACTAATGGCGTTGCAGATAAAGATTCGCCAGTATTTGGGTTGAGCTGCTCAGCAAGCACCCCGGACCTGGTGCGGTAGCTGACCACCCACTCGAGTATGCCTTTGACAGTCTCGAAGTCTGCTGGTGTTAGCGTCTCTTTTTTCAATAATCTCTGCGCATTCCACAGCGTAGTGATAAACCAAGGGTTAGAGCGTTCGGTGACTTTAAAATAGTTATCGTTTTGGTAACGAATAACTCCTCCAACATGTGTGTCGTTCTTTAGCGCCTGACTGGCTGTTCGCTCCGTGGCCAGTAATAAAGGGTCATCCAGTTTCAACATCCCAAAGTACCAGAGGCCAAAAAGTGAGCTTGAGTCCACAATTTCCTCTTGCCTAACAGTGCCATTTTCCAGGTATGCAACTCGGACAAAGCTCTGCAGTTTTTCACTAAATAAGTATTTTTTGGTCGCATCAGAAACTTCTTGAGCGGCCGCACGGTAGTCGCGCATGTGGTTTCTTTTACCAAGCAGCTCAGAAAACTGGGCAGCGGCCTGCAGCGCGCCATAGACGGAGGCTGCTGTATACGTAGACACGCCAATTTTCTCCTCCCATAAGTCATACGAATGCAAGGGGAGGTGGGTATCTTGATCTCTGAACGCTACTAAAAAGTTAGCAATTTTTTCGATAAAGGGCTTAAATGCAACTTCAATATACTCAATATCTTTGGTCTGCTCGTAGTGTTTCCAGAGTGCGAACAAAACGGCAGCGGATTCATCCTCTTGAATCGGGAGCTGTAGAATCTTGTCCTTTAGCCACTCCTTTTGGGAGGTGGTCGAGTGCCAGGTCGAGCCTAGACTCTGATCCGAGCGAAAACGATGATGGAGATAGCCATCAGGATGAAGGACTGTCTGGCAGAAAGTGAAAAAAGGCTTGGTGACTTCACTGTAACCTGCTCGATCCAGAGCCGTACAAATAAACGCCGCATCTCTAGGCCACATATAGGCATAGTCATCTTTGCCAAACTCCATGATTGTCGAGTCAAGCGAAGCGACAATACTGCCCTTGTTGTCGGTGTGGGATCGAAGTACTAGCAAAGAAGTGTCAAACAGTTTCTTTTGTTCTTCAGTTAATAAGCCGGTATGCAGCGATCTCTTATTGATCCAGGCGTTCCAGAACTGCTCAGTGGAGTGAATCATGTTCTCTGGCTCCTTCATCAGCACCAAATCATCCAGAGAGTAGGCCTCATCTAAGGTTCTGCCAGCACAAATCCAGTAAAAAAGCTGATTCTTAATTTTGCTCTCGCAAATCAAGCTAAATCGGACAACTGAGTCAACAGAGCCATGTTCTACTGCATTCTTAGAGAGCTCACCATCCTCAGCATCGCGGAAAGAACCTTCTTTCCCGTCATACTCAAACATGCCTACTGTATAGTCATCAATACCGGTTTTATGGCTCGTTTTGCCATTCACAATAAATACTCGACGTCCTTTGTAGTGAACAATTGCTGCATGAGTAGGATCATAGAAGCCAGTATTCCGCTGTTTATTTTCGCTAATCTTAAACTCCTGGCCAAAAAACAACTTCACTTCGCGGGTATTTTCAGCGTGGTTATAGACGTCAACTTGACGTAAAAAAATATTCTTCTCGTTGTAGACCACGTCTTCCATCACTAAGCTCAAGCCGAGCCGATCGCTTTTACAAACCAACTGACCAACCATTGTCTCAGGCTTGTACCCAATCGTAATTTCCCAGCTTCCATCATCCACCCAGGAGAATTGGCCATCTACCATCACTCCAATTCTGTGTTTCTTTCCCAAGACATGATTCTCGAGTCCCACATACGGAAAGTACATATCTCGAACAAAGCCAAACTCATCTAGACAGACAGAAAATGAGCCATTTCCTAAAACAATTGAGCGTGCCATAAAAACCTTTCCTAATCTAAATCTTAACTTCAGCTAATCGGTCCTGCAGATCAGCCACAATGGTCGTAAAACGGTTGTATGCAGCAAAAGGGGAGTCATACGGACTAAAGTACTTATGGACATCGCCATCTGCTGCCCACTTCACACACATGTAGTAGAAATGATCACTTGTCTGCAGTCGCCGCCAGTCGGTGATTAATGCCTCGTCTTGGGTGGAAAGGATTTTTTCTTCTAAACTGTAAATAAGCCGTAAAGAATCATCTTGCAGGGTATTTCCTCTCCAAGCTGTCAGGTCTCGATCAATGTCAGCCCAGGAAATAGGATCAGGTACGTCATAAATTGGCAGCTCCGCGTAAAGCTCCAAATTCTCAATCACATCTGAAGGCCTAACAAAGCTATTCTTATTCTCTAAGTGCTTACTAACCATATGTCTGAAAAAATCAAAAATACCAGTATCACTCCATTGGTGCTCTCCAAAAGTCTCAAAGTCCATAAATAAATTTAATAAATCATTCTCCCAGTACGAGTCCACCCAGTGAACGTACTTTTCTGCAGTTAGTGGATGTTCTTCCCACTGTTTGTTAGAAAAGCGAAAGGCAATATCATCAGAAAGTTGGGCGTGTTTTAACAACAGAGGCAAATTTGCAGGCCTGCTGGAGGAAAACACTTGTGTTCTGGATCTGCCGTGCAGACAACGATCAACTGCCTCTGTGAGCATGGCTTCATAACCCATCTCCGTCACCAAGGTGGCAATTTGATTTGAGTAAATAAGCTCAGTGTTGCGAAAAATACTCGGCTTGATACCAAACAAGGTCTCTACGAGTCTTTCATGTTGCAAGACTTGAGAGCGAAACTCCGCTGGAGAGTAAAGGCTTGCTAATGAGTGGTAATACGTTTCTGCTAGCAGCTCAACTTGTCCCGTCTCCACCAAATCTTGAAGTAGGGCGATCACTCCAGGCTCATAGCTTTGGGCTTGCTCCAAGAAAATTCCGGAGCAAGACAAGCTAAAAACAAACTCAGGATGAGTTTTGGTTAACTCTAAGAGCAACCCCAACATTGGCAAGTAGGATTTGTGCGCAACTTTCCGAAAAATCTGTCTGTTCAGATCTGTATCTGCTTCTTCAAAATACGAAGACTTTTGTCCCAAGTCAAACACTGTGTAGTCGCGCAGGCGATACGGTTGGTGCAGCTGGAAGTAAAAACAAATTCTGGCCATGGCGTATCGCTAACTTTTCTTGACTTGATCGTAGACTTTTTTGATTTGAGTAGCGGCATTCCCCCAGGTGGAGTTTTCTAAGTCGTGGTTCTGACCTTCAATCACTTGCTGGCGATAGTTTTGGTCTTGCAGCAACGACTTGATCTGGTTGGTCATCACTTCAATGTCCCAAAAGTCTGCTTCGGGTGCACTTTTCAGAATTTCACGGACGCCAGAATTTTTAGAAACTATAACCGGTGTGCCACGCTGAGCGGCTTCTAAAGCAACTAAGCCGAATGGCTCAGACAGAGAGGGCATTACAAAAACGTCGGCGCGACTAAGTAGCACATCTTTTTGATGATCTCGCAAAAAACCAGTAAAAAGAACTGAGGCTGACAACTGTTGATCAGCATTTTTAAAAAGCAAAGAATGATACTGATCGCCACTTCCAGCGACGACAAACAGGGCATCAGGAATACTTCGCAGAACCGCTTTTGCCAGCTGCAAAAAGTACTCCGCTCCTTTCTGTGCGGTAAGCCGACCCATAAAAACTATCACCGGACGTCTCGACGCAAAACGCGGAACCTCTCCTAAGGATGCAACAGGTGATACGCCATTATGAATAACCTCAATCTTCTTTTCATCAACAAAGTACTTTTCCATCAGAATTTTCTTGGTAAAGTGACTGACGGCAATAACTTTATCTGCCTGCCTGAGTCCCATATACTCGGTGTGAGCGATGTAATGGCTTCCATGGCCACTAGGGATGCGGTCAAACTCTGTGGAGTGGACATGGGCAATGAATGGTTTGTGCAGCTTTTGCTGCAACTTCATGGCAGCCGGAAATGACATCCAGTCATGAGCATGCACCAGATCGTAACCATTGCGTAATTTTTGGCCCTGGCTTAAAACCTGACTCGCATACTGGTTCACTCGCTGCTCAATTTCTGATTGAGGAAGGTTGGAAAAGTCTTCAAGATCTGCTGATGTGAGCTTCCGCTGGCAAGGGAGTACTTGAGAGTACGCATGAAAAGGCGGAGCCTCTAAAAACTCAGATGTTGTCTGACAAGTAATCACCTTCATGTGTCCCAATTTTTGAGAAAAGCGGTAGGGAAGGGTAAAGTAAATTTGCGTACTTTGCTCTGCCAATGCTTGAGTCATCCCTTCGCATGCCACACCCAGTCCGCCACTGTTGTGAGGTGGATATTCCCATCCAACCATTAGAACTTGATTTTGATATTTAGACATCGAGATACAACAAAAGCATCCAGTATTTTGGATACTTTATCACTATAGAACAATTCAGTCAGAAAAAAACTAGGTCTCTCTAGATCAGTGACAGGGGTTTTGCTTGGTTTACCGAGTAATGACCTATCTGAGTACGACGTAACTGAGTAACCGTAGCGCCTGCAACTAGTTTTTGGCCAATATCATGTACTAAAGAACGTATATAGGTTCCCGAGCTGCAGGAAATTTTTAGGCTAAAAAAAATCGTCCTTTTTACAGGGTCTTTTTGAAAAGATTCCATGCTGAGCTCTTTGACGATCACGATTCTGATGGGCAACTCATCTAGTACTATCTTTCCTTCGCGAGCCAACTGATACAGCTTTTTTCCTTTACGTTTAACAGCAGAGTAGGCAGGAACTCGCTGCGAGATTTCTCCACGGAACATATTTACCACATTCTGTACCTGCAATTCAGTAATTGTTTGAAGCAATGGCCACTCTGCACTAGAAAGAACTTTTCCCTCTGCATCATATGTATCGGTTGTTACTCCTAGCTGAGCAGTAGTAATGTATTCTTTATCCATATGAAGAAAGTGACTTTGCAACTTCGTATTGCTGCGTCCCACCAAAACAATCAGTAAGCCAGTGGCCAGGGGGTCAAGCGTCCCAGCGTGTCCGACTCGCTTTACTCCAGTTTGACGACGGACAATATTTACAACGTCATGACTGGTCATTCCAGATGACTTATCAATCAATAAAAAACCTGGATTTTCACTTGAAAGATCTGACACAGTTCCTTAATTATTTTTGACAGCTGGGACAGTAGTATGTTCCGCGGCCACCCAGTTTAATTTTTTCAATAATAGAGTTGCAGTTTGGACAAGGCGTACCCTTTTTGTCATAGACTCGCATCACATCTTGATACTTGCCGGCTAAGCCATTGACATGGACATACTTGCCATCAGCAGTTGCTCCCCCCATTTCTATCCCCATATCAATCACCTTTCGCAAACTTTTGAGTAACAGCATTATTTCTTCTTTGGCCAAGCTGGAAGCTGGTCGTAAAGGGGAAGTTTTTGCTAAGTTGAGTGCATCACACGCATAAATATTTCCAACTCCCGAAAGAACTTGGTTATCCATAATAAATTGTTTGATTGGCATTTTTCGCTTCGCAGCTTTTTCCATCAAATACTCTGCTGTAATTGCTGGATCAATAATATCTGGCGCCAAAGCATTGAAGCTAGCTTGCACTTGCTCATCACTTGCTACTCGCACCCACCCAAAAATTCTTTGGTCATTGAAGTACAAGTTGGTCCCGTCAGAGAAGTGAAAAATAATTCTGGTGTGACTACTCGGTAAGTTCTGAATCCAGTCAGTGGAAGGATGACCACCTCCCAAGCGGATATCTCCAGCTACGTAAATAAGCTGACCTGACATTTTGAGATGAATGAGCAGGTTTTTTTGATTTGCAAACTTGATTTGAATGATCTTGGATCGCCGGGAAATTCCCGTAATTTCTTGACTTTCGACTTGCTGCGCATCGCCACTCCAACTTTTCTCTTTTTTGACTTCAATTTCTTGAATCACTTTCCCGACAATCACGGCTCTCAACTGTCGTACAACGGTTTCAACCTCTGGTAATTCTGGCATGTTGTTAGTTTACTACAAAAGAATAATATGCAAGCTTGCAAGATCTGGTCTTTGCAGCGAGAATAGAATCATGTTCTTCTCTTCTTTTATTCATGCTCCAGAGTTTCCGAGTTCAGCGAAGTGGCTAAATACTGAATCTTCTCTATCTCTAAAAAAATTACGCGGCCACGTGATTGTTTTAGATTTTTGGACCTATTGCTGCATTAACTGTATTCACATTTTGCCCGACCTAAAGTACTTAGAAGAAAAGTTTGCAGGCCAACCAGTCGCTATCATTGGCGTTCACTCTGCTAAGTTTAAAAATGAAGAGCGTGAAGAAAATATTTTGTCTGCGATTGAGCGATATGGAATTCACCACCCCGTTGTTATAGATGATCAGCACCGAATTTGGGAAAGCTTCGCTGTCCGAGCTTGGCCCAGCTTTGTAGTTATTGACCCTCAAGGCAAAGTTGTCAGTCAATTTTCTGGTGAAGGTCATCGCCAGGAACTAGAAGTTATTATTCAGAAGCTGCTTGATGAAGGTAAGAGGTCTCAGAGCTTGGCTGAGAAGCCGCTAGAACTACACTCTAAACCTATTATTCAAAACTCAACTTTGGCCTTCCCTGGAAAGATTTGCATTGATGCTGAAACAGACCGTCTTTTTATTGCTGATAGCAATCATCATCGAATTCTGGAGTGCCAGCTCACTTCTCCCACTGAAGCGAAAATCCTCAATGTAATTGGTAAGGAGAGTCAAGGGAAAGCAGATGGTTCTTACCCACAAGCCAGTTTTAACCAACCTCAGGGGCTTGCCTATCAAGATAACCAGCTCTTTGTTTGTGACACCGAAAACCATGTACTTCGGCAAATTGACCTAAAAAAGCAGCTCGTCGCTACGCTTGCGGGTACCGGTGAACAAGCAAGTTGGGGCTCTACAGGGGGAGGAGGGAAAGTGACAGAACTTAGCTCTCCCTGGGACGTTGCAGTCACCAAAGAGCACCTTTATGTTGCCATGGCTGGTTCTCACCAGATTTGGAAGTATGAGTTTTCTTCTCAAGAGATTTATCCAATTGCCGGCAATGGTGGAGAAAATATTGTTGATGGTGCTTCGCTCCGTGCTCAGCTTGCCCAGCCTAGCGGACTCAGCCTTTTCAAAGACCAGCTTTACTTCGCTGATAGTGAGGTCTCAGCTATTAGAAAATTGGATCTGGCTGCTATGGAAGTTTCTACTTTAATTGGAAATGGTCTTTTTGTTTTTGGGCTTCAAGACGGTGAGTTGGAAGATGCCTTACTTCAACATCCCCTCGGACTTGTGACTACTGACAAAGAAATCTTTATTGCTGATACCTATAACCATGCTCTGCGAAAAATAAACTTAGAGTCTTCTCAGATTTCAACTTTAATAAAAAGAGAAAGTGGGGCAGTTTGCTCTATTGAAGACAAAAAGTGTGAAGTGTTACCACTCAATGAGCCAAACGACGTCAAAATCTGGAAGAGAAATCTCTATATTGCCGACACTAATAATCACTTAATTCGTGTTTTCAATTTAGATACTCATACGCTAGATGAACTCACAATCCATGAATAACTTATGAAACGTATCTCAAGATTAAGCTCGCCCGTCGCTTTACTTCTAGCAAATTTAGTTCCCTTGTACGGTGCATTTTTCCTAAACTGGTCTGTGTTTTCTATTATGCTGACTTACTGGCTGGAAAGCGCAGTGATTGGTATCTACACCGTTCGAAAAATGAAAAAGGCTGGAGGACGAACTCCCAATAATTTATTCCTCAGCGACCCTTTTCAGAAATATACTTCCTTTAATTTACTTGATTCTTTAGCAGTTTTTTTTATGTTCCATTATGGCGCTTTTATGATCGGCCACTTATTTTTTTTAGCTATCTTCTTTGGCTCCAGTCAAGTAAGCATTCTCGGAATTTTTTTGAGTATTATTTCGCTTTTTATCAGTCACACTATTTCCTATTATCACAACTATATTGGGAAAGCAGAGTATCTTCAGGCTTCATTAATTCGGCTGCTTTTTTCACCATATCCCCGCATTTTTGTTATGCAGATTACAGTTATTTTAGGAGCCATGCTGGCCAGGTCTATGGGTGAATCAACCGCTGGTTTAGCTTTGATGGTAGCCCTCAAAACCATCGTAGATCTTTCTGCGCATTTAGCAGAGCACCGCAAAGCGCAGAAAAACATTCTGGTAGCTCACCAACCAAACTCGGAGAATGTAATTGTTTTAGAAAAAGAATCTAGAGCAAAGCGGATGTAGGGGATGGACTTCGCTGCAGACCGCAAAGTAAATCTCATAAAAAATCACTCCAATATCCACCTATTCTAAGAGTCCCATAAACTTGCTATAATCCTGAAGCAGATTTTGGTGTGGGTCCGTAGCTCAGTCGGTTAGAGCGACAGCCTTTTAAGCTGTGCGTCCTGGGTTCGAATCCCAGCGGACTCACCATTTAGCGCTTGGCCATACTCTTTAAGTAGATTTTTGGTAGTCTTTCTGGCTATTTATATATTTTTGACTAGTAGTACTATAACTTCTATAGGTTAATCAGTAACTTACCCAGAGGAGTTATATGAACTTAGTTGAGAAATTTGGTTTAAAAGGCATTGAGGTGGTTGGACCAAAGGAAGTATTGTTCCTAGCTCGACGTGTAAGTTCTGTTGAAACTCACCCAGATACCACTACGTTCGAAGAAGATCGAATGGTAAATGAGTTAATTGACTTGTTGAGAAACTCTGTGCACAGCAACGCTTTGTCCATCATCTCCCATTTTGCAGAGTCACATCCAGACCAGCATGAAGCTTCACTACTTTTTTTAGATAACTTGGCAAATGTATTCTCAGCACTTCAATATACGACCTCCCCAATTTTGGGAGGTCCCGATCATAATCAGCCAGAAATTCAAGTAACTTTATATCAGGATGTTGGGGAAAAAGTTCATTCCCCAGTCGCAGCATAGACGTTTCCACTCTTAATACATTCTAATTGCCCGATTCATACTAGATTCTTACAGATGTGTGGTTGTCTTATCTTAAAAATGTTATACCATCAACTTTGCTAAAATACGTATTTCTGATTCACCAGATTCTGCCGAGCTATGAGATTTTTTCCCAGCCTCCAAGAAAAATTTATCAAAGATTTTTTTATTGACTTGCTTATTGTAGGAGTCATCCTTCTCACTGGTTGGTTTCTGATTGGCTACTACACTCAATATAATTTTTTAGAAACTGGATATCAGGACTGGATTTATCATTCTTTTAGGATTAAGTCCCTTTTGGAAAACGGCTTCATCTCTTGGGATCATATCTGGAGTAATGGCATCAATTACTGGCGATCTTATCAATACTTGCCCCACCTTTTAGTCATACTGCTCCAAAAAATAACTAACCTAGGCATTACTCAATCGATGATTTGGACAACAGTTCTGGTTTTTCTAAGCATAAGAGTTTTGACATATATGCTGCTCCGTGCCCTGAATGTTCGACCTTTATTTGCCTTTGCCACAGTAATTGCTTCATTTGTGTTTCCCCAACAGTGGGTAACTATTAAAGACTTCTCTGTGTACATGTTGATTTTTACAGTACCAATTTATATCTATATTTGGATACGCACTTTAAAACAATCTAAAAATATTTTTTTACTCTCTTCCTTAACAGGATTTGGTTGGATGTTACATCCTATTCTGGGCTACAGTGCCACAGGTTTACTAGCATGTATACTCATATTTTCTTCGCCACGCATCTCATCAAGAAACACTTTGATCTCACTAATTATCTTCTTACTAAGCTCTGCAGCATTTTGGGTTCCATATCTCTTTTATGGATATAGCTACTCAAATCCCATTATGTCTTCTTCACAGTTCTTGCGAGATACTCTAGTTGACGATCATATGGGCTTAGGATTGCTGCACTGGTTAGGTTTTCTGATCAGTTGGACAATTGTTTTTTTGAAGACTGGGAAAATTAGTCGTTGGGCAAAGATTTTACTTCTATATGTCACAGTATACTTAGCCTTGATTAAACTTGGTCAGAGTGGGTACTTGCCTACATTTATTAACCAACTACAGTTTTCGCGCGGTATTATTATTGTTGGCTATGTTCTCCCTTTTATTTTTGCAGAGTGTCTACAGATTGTTCTTCAGCATATTCGATCAAGGTTTGTAATAGGAATTTTTGCGACACTGGTTGCTGCCGTAATTATGCAAGCAATCACAATCTCCTCCCAATACACAGCTACACCGGTCAGCTCGATGGAAGATCCTGTTGCTAAGTATCTAAATGCCCAATCGACCCAAGGAAGTATTTATAGTTCTAATGTTTCTCAAGCGAGCTATTTTAGTAATAAGCTTCGATTTGTTAACTCCTATAACGAACACTTAGAGCCGCATCCGTTAGCACAAAGGTTTCGCAAGTTGATGGCCAGTGACCTCTCTTATACAAGTGTCAGTGGAACCCAAATTCGATTGATTAATTCGTACTCTCAGGTTTTAGGCGTGCAGTACTTATTTTTGCCGTACTTTTCTCCACTCGCTGACGCTCTAGCAAATCCGGAACAAACTGAGAATATTTTTCTTCGAAAAAGCGATGTTGAAGCAGGTTCAGAAAAATACCAGGTACTAGAAAATAAAAATCCAGTTGTGTATAGCTTTTTAGGTGATTCTCAACAGATGAAGTCTTCAATTTCCTTTGAAGATTTTAAGCAGCCGACACTTCATGCAGATTCTTTCAGCCCTTGGGATAGTGAGGTCACAAAAATGAAAGAACTCCTTAATATCCCCTCAATCAAGCCCGTCTCTACATCATTTCTAGCAACAGACCGCATTCGAGTAAATCTTCCTGAGCAAAGTTTTGAGAAGCCTCAAAGTATATTGTTGATGCAAAGCTATGATAGGTTTTGGTCAGTGGTAGATCATCCCGAACTTAAAATCCAACCTACGTCATTACGGATGATGTACCTAGAACTACCAGCCAACTTTCTAAGTAAAGAAGTTATCTTAAAAAATTCTTGGCCGAACTGGTATTGGCCAGTTCAAATTGGAAGCATTTTAGTAACATTCTATATGTGCATCCTGTATGCACTGATTTCTGTGTTTATGAGGAACCTCAAATAATGACCAAAGATTCTCTACTTTCTAAAATCACCTCCCACCACATTCCTAATACTGCTATTTTCTTTTTGTTTGCGGCTCCATTAATTGTTTTATTTTATGCTTCATTTGTTTTTAATCGTGCAAACTCTGGTAATCAGGTGCTTTATTTCTTTCTAGTTTTTGCTGACATCATTTCCATGACTGTGATGTTGAGTTTATGGGTAACTATTTTTATGGATGTCTTTGTTGCATCCCATCATCGTATTCATTCTAATAAAGATTCTGATTTCTTAGAGTCTAATCCCACCATTGACGTTTTTGTACCTACGGCTGGAGAACCACTAGAGGTCGTAAAAAAGACCATACTTGCTGCCATAAGTATGGACTATCCTCACCAGGTTTATATCTGCGATGATGCCAACTCCCCCGAACTAAGAGCGTTAGCAACTACATTAAAAATTGGCTATGTTACTCGTACTGAACGCTCCCATGCGAAGTCGGGAAACTTAAATAATGCACTCAAACACAGCAGTTCAGAGTTTTTTGTTATTTTTGATGCAGACCAGGTTCCTAAGAACAACTTTATTACCGTACTGCTGCCGTATATGAAAAATGAAAAGGTTGGCATGGTTCAAAGCCCCCAACATTTTGATAATACACATCAATTTATTGCTGCTGGGACGGCCCAAGCTCAAGAGGTATTCTACAAGTATCTTTGCCCAGCTAAAAATATTTCTGATTCTGCTTTTTGTGTAGGAACCAATGTTATTTTTCGACGCTCTGCTATCGACGAAATTGGCGGAATTGCTCAAGTTGGACACTCTGAGGACATCTGGACTTCTCGATTGCTGCATGAAAAGAAGTGGCAAACTATTTTTGTAAATAAAGTTCTAGCAAATGGCACTGCTCCTTCAACTATTAATGCGTACTTTAAACAGCAACTTAGATGGGCAAAGGGGGGAATGAGCATGTTATTTCTGCAGAACCCATTAGGGAGTGTCAACCTAACTTTAGACCAAAAGATACAGTACTTTTTCTCAAACATGTTTTACTTATCCGGTTTTTCAATCTTAATTTATATTAGCTTTCCAATCATTTACCTACTCTTTGGAATTAGTCCCATGAGCGCACAGTCAAGTTTTAACTGGCTTATCCATTATGCCCCTTACTTGGTACTGTACTATTCATTAAGCTGGCTACTTTTGGGTAAAATTCAACTGGCTACGGTCTCTACTGCTTTAGCTACTTTTTATCCATATATCCTGGCTTTTTTTACAATTGTTTTTGGAACGAAATTAAAGTGGACACCAACTACTAATCGTAAAACAAGGAATGAGATTATTATGTCTTGGATCTGGCCTCATGTTTTGCTAATTTTATTAACGCTTTTTAGTTTGGTTGTGGGCTGGTTTGAAATTCGTAATTTTTGGGATACATTTGTCAGTACAATTTGGGCAGTGTGGAATATGTATTTATTAGTGCTTTTTATTACAGGAGAGCGGAGAATCTTACACCTAGCTAAGGAATAATGAACAAAAATACCTTTCACCACTTAGTTGCTACGTTTATTAATGTGCTTTACTTTGGCATAGTATTTCTGACCGCACTGACAATCTCTTCCTTAGCTCTGACTCGTAGACTCAACTCCTATGAGGCCTCTCAAACCCCGTTACTCCTTCACATTGAAAAAGATGAGATTGAGATCACCAACCCTCTTCCTGGCAGAATTGAAAAGGTATTGGTTTCTTCTGGTCAACACGTCAAAAAGGGCGACTTATTAATCCAGCTTTCAGATGAAGTATCTAGGGCGAAGATTGAGTCCTTAGAAAAGGTTGCCAAGGAGAATGTTTCTGCTCGCACCGAAGTCACTGCTCTAAAAGCCCAAAATGATCAATATAAAATATATGCACCACGGGATGGAATTGTCTACAAAACGCACATTGTTGAGGGGGCATACCTCGTACAAAATTCCCTAACTTTAACGATGTTCTCTGACTCAAATGTAAAACTGGTAGCAAGCGTTTCACCTGCCCAGTACTTGGAACTTCAAAAGCAAAAGAATCTAGATATTTATAGTTCTCGAAGAGAGCAAATCTTCAGTGTTCAGTTAGACGGCGTGAGCAGAGTCATTAATACAGAAAATAAGCCCAGTCAGTATGAGCTAAACTTTCACTTTATTAACCCTGATGATGCATCTAGCTTTATTCAAGGCGAAAATCTCAATGTCTTGTCTAGGAGTCATGGGGAAGAGGCACTCAAACCAGCGGCTTTAGTTGCGCAGTTTTGGAACTCACTGATCTCTGGCAAGTAGTCCTCACTGATTCATCCAGTAGTTCACCCACAGATAGTACCAAGAAGCTGACTCTCCTGCCTCATACTTTGGTTGAGTAGTAGGGACAGTTTCACCATTCATCGCAGCCAGCATTGCTCTGATATCATTCCAAGCATTCTCTTCATTTGAGTTGCGGTATGTGGTATAGGCAGACCATCTAGATGGATTCTTCACATGAGTCATTGCTGGTGTAATCGGTAAAAACTGGATTCCATAGATATGAGTCGGTAAGCCACTAAACCAAGTGGCAAAATCTAGTTTCCCCCCGAACACTAGCGAAGCCATTGGGTAATCGTAGCCACTAGGAAATTGATACAAGTCAGGTCTTTGACCTAACCAATAGATTTGAGCGGCATTTTGCTCCATAGCCATTCCAGTCTGTGCCGTAGATAGCAAGTCTGAATCTTCTAAAGCTAGGGCTATTCTATAAAGACCATACCACCTGTTCACGGCCTCTGAGGTTGACTCCTGATTGTTTCCGTCATTGGTTACGCCGCGCCCATCAGCCCAGGAATGCGACTCGTATGGATCAAATCCTCTTAAAAGAGGATACCCTGCTTCAGGTGAAGTGGAAGCAATATCATCTAGCAAGGCCTTTATTCCTGGCTGGAGTGTAGCTGCCGCTGAGCTATCATGATCAATCAATATACCCGCTCCTGCCAAGAAATATCCATAATGAAAGTGATGATCATTAAAGACTTCATTTCCATACTGAGGTACCTTCGCCACAATGCCTTTTGGATCTTCAGAGAAAATAAAAGGTGATGAAGGAGATGACGGGGTGCCAGATAGCCAATAACTCAGTAGCTCCAACAATTTATCGTGCAATACTGGTGCATCAGGACTACTCAGTGCCTGTGCTACCTCAAATAGCATCGCCGCTCTGAATACTTGTTTTCCACCATCGTAGACAGCTTCTATTCTTGGTTGTTTTAAGATCTCTTCTGTGTCCTTTTTGATGAGGCCAAGCAGTTCAGTCTTTTGAGCAGCTGTTAAAGACTCTACCATCTTCGAGATTGAGAGGACTTCTGGCTGAACATAGGTATTCCGTATCGAGCTCTGTTTGTATAATCTCATCTGGCCGCGCAGAGTATTGTACTCACCTAGAGACTGATCGGTAATTTTTTCCCAATGGTGTGGGAGCAGAGCTATTAGTGGTGGGTTCCCAGTTGCAGTTGAAAAGTTTAAGGAAGTCGTAAGCGAACTTTGCTCACTTTTATAATTGAAAGAGCCTTTTTCGATTTGTACTTGTGTGTCTGTAATGGTGAGAGCCGCAGCATCTGGTTCTAGCGCAATAAACAGGCGATCTCCTGCTTGAACAGCTAAGTTCCAATCTTTTTTGGTAGTATCAAGGCCGAGGGGCTTTTGGACATTTGTGTCACTTACTAAACTGAGTAGATATTTTCCGTGAGCAAAAATAATTTTACTAGCAGTACCGCTTACATCAGTTCCAGTTGCAGCAGGGGCACTTACCTTGAGTATAGTGTCTTTTTCTACTTTAACAGTGAGTACTGGAGAGCCGTGAATAAAACGGGTGCTTAAGCAAGTCTGGTCACTGCATAGCTGAACACTAACACTTAAGGGATCACTCTCTAAAATATTTTTCTGATTAAAATGATCTGACAGTCCAATTAAAATATCTTGTGTATAAGAAGCAAAAACGGTTTTACTCGTCGCTCTGACTTGAGGATAAGAGAGCCCGATTCCAGTTTCAGAAAGTTTATATGCAAGCGGGTACGCGAAAAGAGGGGCAGACCACTGATCAAAGAAAAGAGAGGAGTACCACTGGTTGGTAATTTTCCCAACCATTGATTGGTTGGGAAAATCTTTGACTTGTGAAGCAAGCTGAGAAAATCTACTCCTTTTAAGAGTAAAAAAAGTAGAAAAAGTTAAAAGGAGAAAAACACACAAGAAAAAAAACACTCGCTGACGATTAAAATAATTGATCATATTTCATTAGGTATAATACACTTATGGCACCAGTATGACTACTCAA
>CAZMXT010000016.1:0-20845 GCA_964570365.1 uncultured Pseudomonadales bacterium
GTTACTATACGCACCATGTCAAAAAAATATCAGCAAATAGGAATGGGTGGCACTTTTGATCACTTTCATCTTGGCCACCAGAGCTTTTTAAGTTTTGCAGGCAGCTTGTCTGAGCAGCTCCAAGTTGGGGTGACTGTACCTAAGCTTACGGCCCATAAACAACTTGCTTCCTTAATTCAGCCGTATGAAATTCGTGAAAAGAACGTAAAGGACTTTCTGACTAACCATAAGATTTCTGCCGAAGTCTTCCCACTTCAGAATTTTCATGGCCCCACTTTAGAAGGCTCAAGTGTTGAAGCCATCGCAGTCACACCACACACGTTGAACGGAGGAGAAAGAATTAACCAAGCACGCCAAATAAAACATCTCCCCATATTACCAATTGAGGTCGCTGCGCTTGTTAAGGATGAAAACGGCGAGTATATTTCTTCGACCCGAATCCGTCAAGGAATCGTCAGTCCAGATGGAAGAGTGTTTCAAAATCCTATAAGAGACGGATTAGCTCTTTCTCCCCAACAGATCAATTTTTTTCGTGAAAATCAAGGCACTATTGTGAAAACTCCCAATGACTATCATCCTCTACGCTTTGTCATTGGAGATATTGTCGTGAGTAGCTTTTTAGAAAATGAGTGGCCACTGACTTTGGGTATTTTTGATTACAAAACTCAACGAAACCCGTACAGCTCGGAAGCCATTTCAAAGCTCTTTGTGAGTGCTTCGATAGCAAATCCAGCCGGCTCTATTTCTCCACTTTTAACTTCATCCCTTCACAGCTCCTTACTTGAGAACTCTTATTTTTCACATGTTTTCACGAATCCTCAAGAAAGTTATAAGCCTCAATTTTTCGCCATTGATGGCGAAGAAGACTTAGCAGCGGTAGCCCTAGTCTTAGTCGCTCCTCTAAATGCCGCTATTTATTACGGCCAACCAAACGAAGGCATGGTAGAGATGATCGTTACTTCCGAGCTGAAAGAGAAGTTTTACCGGGTGCTTGTCAATTGATGGAGCACGATCCCAAAACTAATCGCCACGTTGAGTGACTCGGCTTGACCTCTACGGGGGATAGCGTAGCTAAAGTCAGCTACTTCATCAATTTCTACTGAAGTCCCCGTTGATTCATTTCCCATAATCAAGGCTATTTTTTTCAAACCTTCTGGGAGACTGGTTTGATTGGCCTCAGGTCTAGTGGTAATCAAGGTAAAGTTTTCTTTTTTTAATGATCGTAAATCATTGACCAAGTTGCTTGAACTATAGACTTGTAAGTGAAAGAGCGAGCCCATGGCTGCACGTAAAACTTTGGGGTTATACGGATCTGTCCCATTTTCCGAGACAATCACTGCCTTGGCTCCAAACCAATCAGCAGTTCGTAGCATCGTTCCTAGATTGCCTGGGTCGCGAATATTTTCTAAGACGATTACCAGAGACTGCTTTATTATGCCTGACCAATCTACCATGGGTTTCTTCACCACTACAAACATTCCTTGAGGTGTAGTGGTATCTGCGATTCGTGCTGCAGTATGTTCTGCGATAACAGTGACCTTATGCACATCAATTCGTTGGTCTAAAAGAAACTGGCGATGTTCCAGTAAAAATTTATCTGTTGCTAGAATTTGCAGTACGTCTAAGTTAGAAGCAAAAACTTCTTCTGCGAGCTTCCTGCCCTCGGCCAAAAAAACATTCTCCTGATCACGAAAGCTTTTTTTGGAGAACTTCGTCAGTTCAGCCACGCTGTAAATTTTATAGGACATTCTTTCATTATACCCGAGTTTCAACCTCTCGCCTGACCCAACTCTTTTTGATACACTCATTCCCGTATGAAATCCGAACCACTGGCTACGCTTTTACGACCTTCAAGTCTAGAAACCTATATTGGCCAGCCTCACTTAGTAGGACTGAACAAGCCCTTACGGTTGGCTATTGAACAGGATCGTGTTTTTTCGATGATTTTTTGGGGACCCCCTGGGGTAGGTAAAACCACGCTTGCTAGAATTATTGCCTCTGAAAGTGAGCGAGAATTTATCGAGCTTTCAGCAGTTTCCGCTGGCAAAAGTGATGTTCGAGAAGTCATGAATCGTAAACTCGAACGAGCTCCCATTTTATTTTTAGATGAAATCCATCGCTTCAATAAAGCCCAACAGGACTTTTTGCTGCCGTATGTTGAAAATGGCCAAGTCATTCTCATTGGCGCGACCACAGAAAATCCCAGTTTTGAGGTCATCCCTGCCTTGCTGTCTCGAACCCGAGTCTATGTGCTTAAACCCCTAACTGAACTTGAACTCAATATCATTGTGGATGAAGCGTTAAAGTTCCTCCAGAAAGAAGCGAAGAAAAATATCTCCATCTCAACAGCAGCTCGAGGGTGGCTGCTGAGCTACTCAAACGGTGATGCGCGAAAACTACTGACTATCTTAGATAACTCTTTTCAGCTGTATCACGATCTAGAGCTGGAGTCGCTCAAAGCCGCTTTAGATTCTCAACATCTTCGTTATGATAAAAAAGGCGAAGAGCATTACGACACGGTAAGTGCATTTATCAAGTCAATGCGTGCGAGCAATGTAGACGCTGCCTTATATTATCTCGCTAGGATGGTTGAGGCTGGAGAAGATCCAAAGTTTATTGCACGAAGGATGGTTATTTTTGCCAGTGAAGATGTTGGGATGGCTCAACCAACAGCCTTAGTGGTCGCGAATGCGGTTTTTGAAGCCGTCACCAAAATCGGTTATCCAGAAGCGCAACTCAACCTAGCACACGGAACAGTATATTTAGCCAAAGCAAAAAAGGATCGGTCGAGTTACGATGCGTTTTTTGCCGCGTTAGCCGACGTTCAACAACACGGCAACTTACCAATTCCGCTAGAACTCAGGAATGCCCCGACGAAGCTTCTGAAAGGTCTAGGCTATGGCAAAGGGTATGAGATGTACAGCAAAAAAACTTTGCTTCCAGAAAAATTAGGAAATAAAAAATACTACTCAGAATCTTGAGACAAAACTTGCCCACATATTAGGTATAATAAAAAGATGTCTGAGATTGCGTTAGAAGCGAGAAATCTTACCAAACGCTACGGCGAGTATCTTGCCGTTGATCATCTTTCTTTTACGATTAAAGAGGGAGAAATTTTGGGATTACTGGGAGCAAATGGGGCAGGGAAGTCGACGACGATTCAGATGTTGCTGGGTCTGACAGAACCTGACGCAGGAGAAATTTTGTATTTTGGGAAGGACTTTAAAAAGCATCGACGGGAATGCTTAAGTAAAATCAACTTTGCTTCTACCTACTCAGAGCTGCAAATGAGAATGACTGTTTATGAGAATTTGCATGTCTATGGCTCATTGTATGATGTAAAAGATCTAGATAAAAGAATTTCTGAGCTGCTCCATTTACTCGAAGTTGAAGACCACCGAAATACAAAGTTTTGGCACTTATCTTCTGGTCAAAAAACACGCGTCATTTTAGCTAAATCACTGCTGAACCGTCCTCGGCTTCTTTTAATGGATGAACCCACTGCGAGCTTAGACCCAGACATTATCCATAAAATTATTAAGGTCATTCAACAGCTACAGCAAAAAGAAAGAATTAGTATTTTATTTACTAGTCACAATATGGAAGAAGTAAGTCGTCTGTGCGATCGCGTAGCATTTATGGCGAAAGGAAAAATTATCGTCACTGACACGCCATTGGAGCTGACCAAAAAAGTTGGTCGAACCAGCTTAGTTCTTTCATTCGAAGGTAAGCAGTCAGTGGTAAAAGAATATCTAGATATACAAAAATTTACGTATGATTTTATTCGTCCGGGCCTAGTGGAAATCCCCCTTTCCGATGCAGACATTCCCAAAGTGCTTTTTGGACTCAAAGAAAAGGGAGTCTGGATCACCGAGATTACAACTGAAAAGCCGTCACTAGAAGATGTATTTTTACATATTTCTGTCCATCAAAATATATGAACAATTCTTGGGGGCGCATCCGCGCCATGTTACTACATTCGTGGTATCACACTTCACACAGCAAAGAGACGTGGATTGATTTGTTATGGTTTACCGCTATTCAGTTTGTAGTGTTTGGATTTATCTCTCGACTTTTTGGAGGAGGAAATGGTGAGCTTTCTCAGGCTCTTTTAGCGGGTTTTTTGCTCTGGGAAACAGTCAGAATTTCTCAGTACTGCATTACCGTTAGTGTGCTCTGGGAAGTTTGGTCAAAAAGTTTTAGTACCTTGCTGATCTCACCACTTTCTATGGATGAGTGGATTGCTAGTCAGGCATTCTCAGGAATCATTAAAACAGCCATTGTGATTGTTTTCTTGAGCACGATTAGTTCAGTCTTTTTTCACTTTTTTCCACTTCAGTTAGGTCCAATTTTCTTACTGTATTTTTTGATACTCTTTTCTTTTGGTATTGCAGCAGGAATTTTCTTAACTGGCTTAATCGTCCGCTACAGCACTGATGTTCAGTCTGTCGCGTGGGGACTGATTTATATCTTACAACCGATTTCAGCGGTATTTTACCCTGTCTCGGCACTGCCCATCCAGATTCGTTGGCTGGCGTATTCTTCACCAATTACTTATATCGCAGAGTCTGTACGAAACCAGTTAAAGACCGGCCAACCACTGTGGAACTACATTTTGATCAGCGCTGCATTTACTATCATGTACTTAATTGGTTCATGGTTTTTTATGCAAAGAATGCTGAAGTGGTCAAAAGAAACCGGCGCACTCGCTCGCTTAGGTAATTAAACTAGGAATATAATTTTTCTTCGTACTCTTTCATCATCCGTGTGGCCGAAAATTGCGGGCTAAGCTCTATAGAGCCTTTCATTCTCTCCAACCATTGATGAGGCACTCCATTACTATCTTGCTGGTAGTAACACGGCACAATCTCATTTTCCAGCATAGTGTACAAGTGATCAGCCACATTCTCAGATTCCAACACCCAACCTACATCCTCCCACTTTACCTCAGCTGTCCAACCATCAACAACGGTACACTGCAATACCCCATTACTTAGAGCTTTCATCCCTGAAGTTCCACACGCTTCTTTCCCAAATTCCGGAGTATTGAGCCAAACATCTGAGCCTAGGGTTAACATATGATCGAGCTCAATATCTAAGTTAGGAATATAGAGCGCATACCCTGATAGCTCATTCTGCATATACTGGATGATTTGTTGAATTCGCTGCTTCCCCTCGACATCAAAAACATGTGCTTTTCCCGCCATTAAGATCTGCACTGGCCTACCAGCAGTCGAGATAATTTTTTTTAATCGTTGTACATCTTCAAATAAAGCCGCTGCTCGTTTATACCCAGCAATTCTCCTTGACCAGCTAATCACTAGCCTACTTGGGTCATACGTATAGCCAGTTCGGCCTTGGACATACTGAGCAAGTTGTTGCTTCTTGGCCAAGTGAAGGTGCCACAAGTGATTCCCCTGATGACCAGACTGGGCAATTTCTGGATCCTGCCAAAAGGGCATAAAAACACCATTGGTAATGCCCACCCAATTATATTCTGGCCAGCGCTGCTTACAAAACTCATAGTGCAGCTGACTGACAGCTGAGGCTTTGCAAGCAGTGTTCAACGCATAGCGGGTAATACTGAACTTATCTGTGCCTTTCTCCATCCCTGGATCCAGCAAACGATCTATGGAGATCCCCATTTTTTCCGCATAGTAAGAACCGTACGCTCGAAGTAAGTGTGTCGTGTATGACTGGTTTCCAGCCTCCAACAAAGTATGATTCGTATACACTGTTTTCGCTTTAGAAGTCTCAGAAGCTTGCTCAAAACTCATCCCATGTTTTTCCATGTAGCCCCGAATAAGTTGCCAATGCAAAAATGCCGGTCGACCTTCATTCAGGTGGTACAGACTAGGATGAATTTCTAGTTGGTGTAGTAACTTAATTCCGCCAATCCCGAGAATTAATTGCTGCTTAATTAACTCCTCTTCCGTCCCTGCATAGAGAGCACTGGCAATCCCTCGCTCATTGGCATGATTCTGATCAGTCTCTGTATCTAAGAGGTAAAGGGTAACAGTTTCTCCAATTGTTTTTTTCCAACAACGAACCCAGACATCTACCTCAGTTAGGTGCACTTTAATAAAAAGAGGCATATCTTCCAAATAAACGTGCTCTAAACCTAAAGAAACTGGATCATAGTCTGCATTTGCTTCTGACTGCATACCCTCAGAGTCAATCTTCTGAATTGCGCCTTCCCCACGGTAGAGGAGACCAACCGCCACCATCGGAATCTTTTGCTCAGCAGCTTCCTTGAGGATATCCCCGGCCAGAACACCTAAACCACCGGCATAAATCGGCAGCCGAGAATCAATACCAAATTCGGCGCAGAAAAAAGCAATCGGATGCTGGGAAGAAATGGTGGACAAAGGCATTTTGTGTAGCATTTAGCATACTAGAAAGAGAGGAGTAACTGCAATTGTAGAATTGTTTCTTACTACACTACGCTGAATGTCAGATGTTTTTGAAAGACTTAGAGAATGCCCCATCAAACTCCTCAAGAGGTTCTTTTCCAGTATTACGGCTATGGTTCTTTCCGCTCGGGTCAGGGGGAAATAGTCCAGAGTATTATTGATCACTATGACACTCTAGCAGTTCTACCCACCGGAGGAGGAAAGTCCGTTTGCTTCCAAGTTCCTGGCCTCATCCTACCAGGCGTTACTATCGTCATCTCACCATTGATCTCATTGATGAAAGATCAAGTAGATAATTTAGTAAAAAAAGGGGTAAGCGCGACATATATCAATAGCTCTCTAGGTGCAGAGGAGTTAAAAAATCGCTTGAGATTAATAGGAGAGGGATCCTACAAATTTCTTTATCTGGCTCCTGAGCGCTTACAATCAACATCGTTTTTAAGTGTTGTGAAAGATGTGAAAATTAGTCTTATTGCAGTAGATGAAGCACACTGTATTTCTCAGTGGGGACACGACTTTCGACCGAGTTATCGAGAAATAAACAAATTTATTACCAAACTAAAAGAGAGGCCAGTCGTAGCGGCTTTTACTGGCTCTGCCACGCCAGCAGTCAAGATAGATATAATTTCTCAACTCCATCTCCAAGATCCAGCAGTTTTTCAGCAGAGTTTTCAGCGCAAGAATTTATTTTTTTCAACACACAAGTGCAGCTCTATAACAGAGCAAGAGTTCGGACTTTTTCGAGTCCTCAGAAAGAATCAGGGGAGTACGGGAATTCTCTATGTGAGTACTCATAAACAAGCTGAGTACCTCACTACTTTAGCCCGGCACTTTGGGTATGACTGTGCCAGCTACCATGCCGGAATGAGTGGTGAAGCGAGAAGCAAAGTTCAAGAACAATTTCTGTCTGGAAATCTCAAGCTGATTGCCGCCACCACTGCCTTTGGGATGGGGATAGATAAACCAGATGTGCGCTTTGTAATTCATTGCAGTGTATCCGGCAGTCTAGAAAACTATTACCAGGAAGCGGGAAGAGCTGGTCGGGATGGGCTACCCAGTAACTGCTATATCTTTGCCACGCAGGCAGATGTTGAAGTTCAGCAGAGATTGCTCAACCAACGATACCCAGACTTGAGTAAACTGAAAATGATTTGGAAAAGAATCCAATCAGGTAAATCTCCCTTTTCTGTGTATGACTTAGAGCTTTATCAACAAATAGGAAAGAAAGAGTTGCTTTCGATTCTGCAACGCATGGTTGAGCTAGGTTGGCTTGGATTTGAGGAGGGATTAACTGAGCGCTTTTCATCAAATAACCAAGACCTCTCCCTATTTTCGCATTTTTCACATCAAAAAAAACTAGAGCAGAGTCGGCTGGAAAAAGTTAGGGCGTATCTTGAACAACCACTTTGCCGGACCAAACAAATTCTAAGCTACTTTGGAGAAGACTGGCTAGAGAAAAACTGTTACCACTGTGATGTTTGCCAAGAATTTCCTCTCCAAACGACTCCAGAGGAAAAAGAACAACTAAAAAAGCTCCGGGCTCTTGCTGCCACTCATCGAGTTCCGATTTCAGAAAAAGTATTACAGCTCCTTATGCTGCACCGACCGAGCTCAGAAACAGAAGTTCTACGCATTCCCGGAATAGGGCGGGGTTGGGCAGAAAAATGGGCTAAAAAGTTCTTCACTTAAATATTAATTCTGACTTTTGGCAAGACATTTCTTTGCTTTGAGCGGCTTTTCTTAAACTCGAACGTCTCAGCCACAAAGTCGATAATTAAATCATGTTCAAATTTTTTCAGCAGCTGCATTCCTGCCAAAATTGGTCCAGAGGGCTGGACATCTATCGGAACAATCAGTGACTTTCCGAGAAACTCGACTGTACCCAGACAGACAAAATGGCTTGAAACTTGTCCATTTGCCAAGGTAGTAGACTGCTCACCCTTCAAGACTAATCCCAGTGGAAAAGCCACCACAAAAGGTAAGGTAAGATAGCCGCTGAAACCGGTATCCACAATTGCTCGTAGAGGCTTCCGCAGATCCTCCGAAACACCATAAAGCTGGAGGTCTATAGCAATATTGCTATCTTGAAATTGGCCAAGCATAGTGGGAATTAATCATGACATTTTTTTTATAGTTGCTCGCGGGATGCAGCGAACCAACTTTGATAATCGTAAAAAAGCTATCAGGGAACTCTTGCTCAGCTTCTTGAATCGCTAATAAGAGATCTGCATCCACGTAATATCTTTTACTTACCGGCTCAATCACCACATACTCACCCAAATGGTCAGCTTCTAGATTCTCTCGAAGATCTTGAAGATAGTACTCTTCACCTAGTTTAGTGACGTAGCTTAAAGAATTTTCAGTAGCGTTTTGCTCGTTCATACTGATCTTATTATACGCCAGTTCCTAAGGACAAGCATTCCACAGTCCCAGTTTTGTTTGTCTGGCGAGTTGCTCTGCAGTCAGGAACTCCGATTGCTTTGAAATATCCGGGGGATAGCTGCTCGAATGAGCATATCCTTGCTGAACTAGCTCTTGATTAACAAAGATGTCTCCAACCCAGACATACCGCAAGAGCCTTCCATACCGGTCAGTTTCTGATACGTCTTTTTCTAAGCGAACTGACTTTCCTTCTACCAGCCATCTATTAAACTCCGTTGCTTCTTTGCCATAACACTCGACACCTTTTTGAGGATGCCGGGTCTCGGGAGTATCTATGCCAATATAGCGCAAGGTTCGTCCATCGGCCAGCTCGATCGTGTCTCCGTCGATGATTCTTATTACCACCA
The DNA here is from genome assembly GCA_964570365.1 of uncultured Pseudomonadales bacterium. Classification (GTDB taxonomy): domain Bacteria; phylum Patescibacteriota; class Microgenomatia; order UBA1400; family PJMF01; genus CAZMXT01. The sequence goes on from CAZMXT010000016.1 coordinate 9,203, forward strand.
CTTCTTCGCCTGCAGTGACAGGGCTTGGTGCTGGACTTGCTACATTACTCGCTCCCAGTGTCTGCCCAGCAGTATTTAACTCCGAAAGCAACCGTGTAAAGTCAGGATCTTTGAGGATACTGGTAGAACCAGTGATAACCAGCAGGACAATGACCAACACCGACAACAAGAAAGGATACTTCTGCATCCTTTTAGGATAGCACAGCCACTTGATAAAGTTCTTCGTCCTGAAAGCCGCGTTGACGGTAGTACTCTCGAGTACCAATCGCCGAGATAACAGCTAGCTTTGAAAAACCTTGTTTGAGTGCCATATCTTTTGCGGCCTGAATCAGCTTGGTGCCTAATCCTAAGTGTTGGGCTTTTCCGCTCTGGCGTTGGCCAATTTCCACAGACTGACCATAAACATGTACTTCGCGAATAATGGCACAGTCTCTTAGCTCACTAAAAACATTGGTCGCAGTAGGCAGGCTAAGTCGCAAGAAAGCCGCCAAGCGAGGCGTGTCGGACTGCAGTGGAGCTGTCGCCAAGCGAAGCCTGGCAGACGGCCGGAGAGCTGTCGCTGATTTGGAAGCCCCTGGGGACGGCGCTTCTACCACAAACTGCAAAAAGACTTCATTGCTAACACTGGTTGGGTAATGAATTTCCTCTAATTTCAACATACTCTCATCAATCTTTTGCCCACGGATTTCTCTGGCTCGAATATCCTGACTTTTTTCACCTATTTCCAGCAGCTCACGCTCCGCAATCTCTCTGAAGTTGGTCTTTTTATTTCCCGCTACTATGTCAGTGGAAGGAATATCTCGAATGACCCGGGTTAGACGACAGTAGGGTGGAGTATGAGTCAGGCAATAAGTTAGGACGTCGAGTAGCTCCGGCTCAGTATAAGGACTCCACCTCCCATCTTGGTAGTACTGCATCAGTTCGGCACTTTCAATTAAGGAACATGGATAAATCTTGAGCTCATCTGGCTTAAAATCTGGATCTTCAAACAGTTTTTTATAGTCCTGCTTATCCAAGCTGGGGGAAGAACCATACAAGTTTGGCATCCAGTGAGCATGAATCTTAAAACCAGCCTGGCGCAGCAAATTCACAGCTCGCCTGGTTGCAGCCACGGTATGGCCGCGCTTGTTCTGCTCTAGGACTGCATCATTCAAGCTCTGAAACCCGATCTGCGTTTTAGTACAACCCAGGCGACGAATCCGCCGGACCTCAGCAATAGAAATATTATCTGGCCGCGTCTCGATCACCAACCCAACGCTCCGAGAAGCTGCTTTTTCATTGACCACCTGCTGCTTCAGTAACTCAGTCCAGGTGGCTGATTGATATTGGTCATAGCCACCAACCTTCTCGGGTGCCACATAGAGCTCAGAAACTGCCTGATTATATGACTCATCTAAGTAATTTCCGTGCAATTGGCGACTTTCTAAACCAGCTTTATTCTGGGCAGGATCACTACCCGGCACAAAATTTTCTGGACGACCCAGCTTTACCTGAGCCGCTTGGAGCCTCAGCCTCATCTCTACATACTCAGCTTCAATCCGTTTTCGATCATCCAGACCCATCCCAAACTCATTCAACGCCCGAAAGCATTCTTTGATAAACCAAATTTGATAAGACTCTGGATAATAGGACCAAGTGCCACCCAAAATAATTAGCTCGACTTTGTCAGTATGATGACCAGTATTTTGGAAAGCGAGTAAGCGATTGTAGGTCTGCAAGTACGGATCGAAGCCATTTCGCTCAGCACGCTGTGCCCCTGGCTCATCTGCCAAATAACTTTTTGGCATTCGAATATCATTGGGACAAAAAATACATTTCCCAGGACAGGGGAATGGCTTAGTCAGCACAGTCACTGGCGTCACCCCAGAAATAGTTCGGGTTGGCTTCATCTGAATTTTTTGGACAAAACTGGGGTCAAAGGGGAGTAAGCCATGGGTGCCAGAGAGCGCACGATAGCTCATGATGATGGCATCTTTACCAAACACTCCATCACCATCTTTTGGATACTTTTTGACCACCTGAAAAAACTGCTTTTCGGATATCTTGGGAATACTTTCTAACTCTTTTAATAGCGGGATGAGTTGCGCCAAATACTGAGTATAATCAAATTGATAGTTTTTCATGATCAAAGGGTAATTATACTGCCAGATATGACTAATGAGACGATTCGCCGCTTAAATCAGCTCAATCAACAGTTTTACAACAGTATTGCTACGGAGTTTTCTCATACACGGAGCCATCCCTGGTCGGGCTGGCGAAAATTGTATCCGCATTTAGCGTGGCTCTTTGATCCGCCAGGCCAAGCTCCTGCCAAGTATCCAATCTTGGATGTCGGGTGTGGCAATGGCCGTTTTGCTCCCTTTCTGGCAGAGTCATATCCTCATCACCACTTTCAGTACCTGGGCATTGATAGCAACCAGGCTCTATTAACCGATGCGCAGCAACACCAAAAAGCACTGAGTAACTTAGAATGTTCGTTTGAGCAACTGGATATCGTCGAAGCACTACTGAATCACCAGAATTGGCCAAGCGTAAACCAGCAGTTCAAGCTGATTACCATGTTTGGGGTACTGCACCACATTCCATCTTTGGTCCTACGGCAACAACTACTTACCGAGCTAGCCCAGAAGCTGCTGCCAAACGGCTTACTCATTCTCTCAACCTGGCAGTTTGTTTATGCGGGAAATCTGATGAAGCGCCGCTTACAACCAGAACAGTTGGGATTTGATGCCAAAGAGCTAGAGCCAAATGATTTTTTCCTGACCTGGGAGCGTGGGAAATCCGAGCAGAGATACTGCCACTGGGTCAATGACTTGGAAATAACCAACCTGATTCAGAAAACTGAGTTTGAGCGCGTCGATCACTTTAGCGGAGAAGGGAATGATCAGCTTAATTCGTATTTGGTGCTTCGCCGATGACTAGGTAGATAGCAACCCTATCTGTCTAAGCCAGAGGTTGTATCCCTCTAGCACGCCCACCTTTGCGACCCGCGATTTGAGCTTCTTCTTTTGTAAATCTATGTGCCGTCCCTTTTTGCTGAGCTGCTAGACCACCCTTTCTGGCAATTGCGCGACGTTGTGAGTCACTCATTGATGCGAAGCCTCTGCGACTGGTGTTTGCCATAGTGCTCACCTCCTTTTAGACTGTAATTTTTACGTTTTTTTCAATACTAGTTACTCTAAATAAGAGTGTGCGCAAGGAAGGGTAAGAAGTGAGTAAGAAAGAGTAGGGGGAGACTAAAGTCAAGCCTTTCGAGCGAGAAAAGTCATAAAAAGTGGAATCTCTGACCGGCCACGATTTTCCATTTTAGCGGCTGTACCCACACTTTGCTTAGTCGAGACCCACTCTTCAATCCGCTCAATCAGAAAACCAGCTTCAAAGAGCTGCTGTGTATATACTGACAAAGGCTGATGAAAACTCCAGGTTAAAGGAGAGCTCTTCTGGCCGGGGTGAGCGGTAATGGGAATCTCTAAGGGAGAGATATATCTATCAACTCGACGGAACTGAGTTTTCTTGACTGGATCCACTTCCCAACTGGACTGGCGGGGAATCCTGAAGCACGGGTGATTGATCACAATCAGGCACTTTCCACCTTCTCGTAGGTACTCAGCTGCATTATTCAGCGCCAACTGTGACTTATCAATATTCTGCAGCGCTAGCAAAATGGTCACATGGGTAAAGTCTTTCTTTTGAATCGGTAACCCTGAGCGAGTAATGTTTGCCACAGTAAAGTGATGACGCGGGTTCTTATCTTGCTCTCTGGCCGCTTTAATCAGGTCTGGAGCAATATCAATTCCTTGATAGTACACGTCTTCTGGCAACACCCTCGCTAGAACACCCTGACCGCAAGCCAGATCAAGGACTGCTGCATTTTGAGGGAGATTCAGCAACTCAATTGTCTTAGGTAGCACTAAATTGCGATGGTAGAAATGGCCGTCCTCTCCAACCGCAGAGTTATACCACTGACTTACCGGCTGCCAAGAAGTGTCAGGACCGGCAGAAGCGGAGGAAGGAACAGATCTTTGCGAACGGACTGGCCTCCCAGACCTATCGGGTCGAGTACTGCGTGGCCTCTCAGTTCGGTTTTTTACTGGACTATCGTGACGAGTCCGCTTGCGTGTGTCAGATTTAAAACCCTTATTTGTATTAAAATTGCGCATAATTTTGTAACATCGCGTTATATCTGGACTACAGTACAATATGCAGATGTCTGAATATGAAAGTATACCAGCTCTTTTCAGGGAAAGATTGCAACACTTAGTTACACCTGAGCAGTATGAGCAAGTTTTGCATTCTTTTAGTGTTTCTCGACCTCTAAGCTTCCGCGCAAATACTTTAAAAATTTCAGCGGCTGAGTTGGCCGAAGAGTTAAAAACGGCGCAAGTTCCCATTTCACAGATCCCTTGGTACAAAGATGCCTTTATTCTGAGTAGCTTAGAAATTCAACAACTCATTCATCCACGATATGTTGATGGCTCACTCTATGTCCAAAGCCTTTCCAGTATGGTTCCAGCACTGGTGCTCGATCCACAGCCCAGTGACTTGATTCTTGACCTGACTGCAGCCCCAGGGAGCAAAACTACCCAAATAGCCGCCATGATGGTCAATGCGGGCCAAATCATTGCCAATGAGTTGAGTTTAGTCAGAATCTTTAAACTCCAAGCAAACCTAAAAAAGCAGGGTGTCACAAATACCGTTGTCCGCCGTAGTCCAGGAGAATTTCTCTGGAAAAAATTCTCTGAGTACTTTGATCGGAGTTTGGTAGACGCTCCGTGTAGCATGGAAGGACGCTTTAGCCTCAGTGATCCAGAAACCTATGAAGATTGGTCATATAAAAAAATCAAAGAGTTGAGCATGCGACAGTCGCATCTACTACGCTCAGCAGTGACCGCCACTCGGCCAGGAGGCGTGATCGTGTACTCGACTTGCACGTTGGCACCTGAAGAAAATGAGGGCGTGGTGAACTGGTTGCTTGAAAAAGAACACGGAAATGTGGTACTCGAAGAAATCCAGATTGAGGGACTAGAAATGATTCCCGGTGTCACAGAATGGAGGGGCAAGACATTCATGCCAGAGCTGACAAAGACGGCACGCATCCTCCCTAGTGAAACCATGGAAGGCTTTTTTGTGGCGAAGTTAAGGAAAATAGGCACTTCTATAGTTCAGCAGCCTGAAAAAAGAAGTTTTAACAGATTTTCAAAAAAGCGTCGTTATTAGCTAGATTCAAGTGAGTCAAAGTTACAGTTTTAGCGGGTCAGAGCTAAAAAGACCTAAACCCTAGCTGCGTCAGCCACTCGTCGTAATGTCTCATCTGATCTCTCGATCTCATCCTCTTGTTCATTATTCGCATCAATCAGCAGATTAAATACCTCAACAATTTTTTCATAATCAGGCACGGCAATTCTGCTACCACCTTCATTTAAGGTAAGGTCCTCTATCCGCACTCTGTCTATTTTTGGCATATCTTCCTCCTGTGTAATTAACAATAACTGTACTGTAAAAGAGTCTGATGAATGCCAGAAACAGGTAAGAAAAATGTAAGGAAGCTCAGCCGATTATCATCTTGCAATGTATATATTTTGATATAAATTACATATCTACTATGCCTCCAGGAAAAGAAACACCATACCTCACGTTTGAACGAATCCTACAAATGAATGAACTGCTGGGGATGTCTCGCTCAGACGTCCTTGCAGTCTTGGCTTTGCCGGGAAAGTTGAGAGAGGCAACTGAACTAGCTGGTCAAAGTGCAGCTGATACCCATATTGACTTCAGCCGAAAATCTCTAAATGGGTCCAATCAACTAAGAAATGACCCTAAGATTAACCAACAGTTAAAATCGCTTGAGGACCAAATTACTTCTGGAAAAACACCGACTGTTAGGAGAGACGTGCTAGCAAATGCCAATCGGCCTGGAGAATTCCTCCTGAGTGCATATAACGAAAATGGTGAATTGGTTCGCCAAAGGAGGATCTCTGTTATAGGAGGAGTTGTTGAAAGAATGGAAGAGATGGATATCTTCTACCTTTCGGGCAGAGAAGCTGGGGAAGAAGTGGAATTGGCGCTAGAAGTAAGAAGGTCAGCTGATGCATTTCTAGAAAAGATTCACTATATTCTCAGCCAAGCTGCTGCCTTTTGACCCCACAGAAAGAGATATGCTTGGCGCGGTGACCGTTGAGCGTTCTTCAGATCGCCAACAAGGTGACTTCACTATCATAGAAATGATACATTACGGCGGCTTTAGAGGAAGAGCTAGCACATCAAAGGGTATGGTCGATAACAAAAGAACTCAATCTATTGAAGTAGTTGGCATGAATATACCGAACGAGACCTACACGAATATTGGCGTAAGTTCCATCATCGAGTCAGAAGCTGATGGGACAAATCTGGCACTTACACGCTTAGAAACGCAAACTTATGCTGGCAGTACTAATGAAGTAACCGCACTCTGCGCTTACTTCACTTTAGATCTAGGAGATGAAGTTCACTATGACCCGCGACAGATAATCAATATCGCCTCGAATATGGACCAAGCACTGGGCGAAGAAGGTTGGGAAGTAGCTCTCTCTATCTCTGCTTACTATGCTTCTTCTGCCACCGATGCCAACCTTGCATACAGTGATGTGAAGCCTCGTATAAATTTTTTTAGATTTGCTGATGAACTAATAGAAGTAAATATAAAAAACAGTCACCACTTTAAAGACTCTGGAGGAAACTGGCAAGGATTTATTTGGCAATACATGGAAGATGGGAATGTTCTTCTTTTAAACTACCTTTTAAAGGTAGACACAAACTTTGCAATACGTAATTATATTTTGACTCGTGATGAATTTTTAGCTATAAAAACACAATACAAATTTTAAGTTCACAAAAATTTAGATGGAGCAAATACTCGCTTAGAGGAGTATGTTTTGCCACTAGAAAGTGAAAGAGCGCGCAAAGCCTACGGACTACCACCTGGCTTTAGCACCGCGAGTAATAAACTACTTATTCTAAACAGAGGAGTAAATCCTGAGCGAATTAGAGTAATTTCTGTCAATGAGAAGTTAGGGTTTTAACAGCCAGGGATTTCCTACAAGCTGATGTTTACTCATTAACTCTGCAGCTTGTTCTTTAAGGATGCAGTACAAGCACCCATTAGTCTCAATCATATTTTTTGAATTCTACATCAAAAAACATCAAAGTGAAGTAAAGATTTTCATCTACTGGAAGATAAAAGGACTACTTTGTGCCTAGGTCCTTCTCCAACCCATCTATTTCTTTTTGTAAACTCTGCACCATATCTGTCAGCACCATCACTTCTGAGTGCTTGAGCTCTGATGAAGCACTTTCATGGATAATTCCCCGATATCCCTTCATTTTGAATTTGAGCTTAGCTTCATAGGTAATCAGATCTAGGCGGAGCTTTTCTAGTTTTGTGACTGGGTCGATCTTGATTGGTTGGGTCATGGGAGCATTATATATGATATAAATGGACTTCAATGCATGAACCTGTTAGTTTGTAACAAATTTCAGACCTTTTAGATTCAAAGCTAGATATAACGCTTGCTCCAATCCATAAAAGGTTAGAAAACTCATAGTAAACTCTCAAAGTTACTTGAAAAAAACCAAAGTGCAGTGTTGGACAGGCTAGATTGCAGATTTGGATCTACCAGGAATTCGAAGATATTTTGCTACTTTCGTTTCTAATTCAAGGAAAAGTTTTGTTTTTAGCGCCTCGGTGCTGTGCTGCATCTCTTTCTTGGAGTAGTGTCCTAATGGAACTTCACCGTTAACAGTAATTTGTGTAGGCTTGTGGATGAGCTCAATATTTTTACTTTTCTCATCCATAATAGAGGGCTGTTTCGTCCAACGGGAAGTTTGACGACCAGAACGCATAAAACCACCACCTCCTATACTCACATCTTTTAAGTCAATTTTCCATGAATTTTTTTTATTCATCATTGATAACAATTGTAGCAGGTTAAGTTCGAGTTCCGTCCTACACGGTTCTATGTTTGGAAAAATTCTTCAGAATCCTTATTTGATTGCTTCTCCAAAATCTCATCCAAGCTTAACGTAATGCATTAAGCCATTTGCATTGAATCCATCTCTTACCGTTTTTGGTATGTAGGCCACAAGATTATCCTCAAAAGTTGAAAGTAACTCCACTTTAACTTTACTAGCCCCTAAGGTTTTATCACTGTCGAGGCTGAAACAACCAGGAATATCCCAATAGCATTTAACAGAAAAGAAATCAACAGAAATCTAAATGTTGTCATCTTAGAAATTCCCATCAAGCTTACTCCTATTTCATCAGTTAGAGGTGAGGCGATGATTACGGCCCCGATCACTGGCAAGGTCCAGCTAAAATACTTGGTGTGAAAAACTTTTTTGAGGTGATTCTTGCGGTCAAATAGGTTGTATATACTTTTGATTTCTTCCGCCAAATCGTCTTTAAAGAAGCGGAAAATAACAAAATCCCCAACTACAGCTCCAAACCCTGCAATAATTCCAATTTCAATTGGAGAGAGCGTTTCTGCTAAAACAAGTAGGATAATTGCCCCGGTGGCTACGGTAAAGGTTGAAACAAAAAGAACGCCAGCCAAAAATGCTCCGATGTATCCAAAATTACCCAGGTGCAGTAAATACGAGTGTATTGTTTCATTTTGCAAAACAAAGAGGACTAAAGCAAAGGAAATAATTAAGAAGGTAATGTTTTTATACTTCCAATGTTTGTAGAGACTCGTCATATAGTAGTTGTATTTAAGGAACCTTATCGATTTGCTGTTTAATTTTTATCTCTGATTCGGTTCCATATGTTACCAACAGCTTATCACCATCTTTAATTTCTTGATCTAAAGCAGTACTGCTTTTCACTCCATTAATATAGAACTGCAATGTGCCCTTGCTCCCAGAACAAAATATCTCTTTTGTGCCAGTAGTAAGGCATTCTGAGGTTACTTTAAAAGGAAGTGTTAAGAAAAAGTCATTCCAAGTTATACCTGACTTTTTTACCTGAACTCTATTGGGATTATTTGCTTCAATATACACGTCTTGAGAAAGATTGTGATACATAGCAGCAGTAAAAATTCTAAATGTGCCATTGGTAAAGATAGCAAAAGACGCTCGAATATCTGTCATCGGAGTGGCTGATGACTCTGTAAATTCAGCAGGTGTGCTATTTTTCGATGCAGGTAGCTGAGGAACTGTTTGCTTCGTTGAAAAAAAACTGAGTCCAGCAAGTGATATGAGAACACCTATTGCGACAATGGCAAGAACTTTATTCATTCCTTAATAATATCCTATTTACGAAATGTTAGAGTCACTTAATTTTCGTCTGGAACGAAATGGAGCGCCACAGAGTTCATACAAAATCTTTTACCCGTTGGTTCTGGACCATCATCAAATAGATGACCTAAGTGCCCGCCACAGGTGTCAAGGACTTCAGTTCTGTCTTCAACTAACCCATCTTCTCTCCGAAGCACAACTGCATTTTCATCAATTGGAGCCCAAAAACTTGGCCAGCCAGTCCCAGAGTCGTACTTTTGCTCTGATCTGAAAAGGGGTACGTCACAACCGACACTGTAGTATGTTCCTTTGCGCTTTTCATCAGTTAAATCACCAGTAAATGGAGTTTCTGTACCAGATTCTCGCAATATTCGAAACTGTTTTGGAGTTAAGATCTCTTTCCATTCTGCTTCAGTTTTTTGCTTGTCTGGGTTAAAAGTACCAGCGACAATTTCGGCTGTCGATTGTTTAAAAGAGGAAGACTCTATTGGAATTTTTTCTTGTTGGCGACGTATCAAAAGACCGCCACCTATCAAAAAGAATATGACCGCGACTAAAATAAGTACATTTTTATATTTTTGATTCGGACTCATGACCATAGTCACTTCCTTTGAGTCGAAATTAAGTGCAGGTTCTGGTCTGCCTTTTGCAGACCACACCGCAGACTACTTCATAGTAGAAAGTAATTCGTCAATTTGTCCACCATTCCATAAGGTAATTTCTTTACCCGTCTCATCAATTTGAACATATGTGTGCTGATAGGTGATACTGTATTTTTTAGCCAGATCTTTTTCCTCCTGATCTGTATCAGGATCGTTATAATTTACCCGAATTAGGGTAACGTCCTCAGGAATCTTGCTCTCGTTTTCCTTAAAACTGGCATCTGCTGCTTTGCAGGTTGGACACCACGATGCATAAAAGAATAATATTCTACGAGTAGAAGAAGCATTATCAAGAGTTGCCTTTGAATACTCGACATATCGAGAGCTGATCAACTTATCTGCCGCCATTTTGTCATCCTTTTTCATTATTCCATCGGTATCTTTCATCACAGTATTTTCTTTTGAGATCATTGAATCGGTCTCAGAAGATTTTTGAGAAAGAGAAAACGCTCCAATTCCCAAAACAGCAACTACTACTACAATTGCGATAATCATTATTGGGTTTTTCATAAATGTACTCACCTCTTGACTATGTAATAGACTAATTCTAGTAGATCAAACCGGGAATTTCAAGGATACTTTACGTTCAGAGTTGATATCAAACTAAAAAACTGACTTTCATCAGCTTTTTTAACTTGATGCCTGACTAGGAATCGAACCTAGATTCACAGCTTCAAAGGCTGCTGTCCTACCTTTAGACGATCAGGCAACTATCGTTTCAAACAAAGCTCTCTATTTTAACAAATTTACAGCAAAAGCTCGACTACAAAAATTACTGACCCCAGTAAAGCTCTCAGCTGGTAGGATATTTACATGTCTAAGCTCAACTTAAATGTGGCTGAAGCCACTCGTTTACATCGAGAGGGGAACGCCTCACAGCTCCATGGCAGTGTCGACTCTAAGCTGGTTAAAGCAGCCGTTTACGGTGCCAATGACGGGATTGTAACGACTTTTGCCGTCGTAGCTGGTGTTGCCGGAGCAGGTCTGGGGCCGACGATTGTCCTGATTCTTGGGTTTGCGAACTTAATCGCAGATGGCTTATCCATGGGCATTGGAGACTTCTTAGGAGAGCGCTCCGAACAACGCTTCAAAAAATACCAATACTCAATCGAGGAATGGGAAGTCAAAAATATTCCGAAAGAGGAGAGCAAAGAATTGACTGCTTTTTTTGCTCAGCGAGGGGTTGCTGCTGCAGATACAAAGAGTATCGTTTCTACGATTAAAAAATATCCGAAGTTGTGGGCTGAACTGGGTTTTATTGACGAGATGGGCAGTACTTTAGAAGAAGAACCAAACTTGTGGAAAAGTGGAGTGGTGACTTTCCTCGCTTTTGTCGCAGCTGGCGCTCTGCCATTAATGCCATACGTTTTGGAATTTTTTGGGGTTTCATTGGCTGCCCGTAATCAATTTATTTTGTCTGGAACAGCCACCGCTGTAACCATGTTTACGATTGGCAGTTTAAGAACAGTGGTCACCAAAGGACGCTGGTGGTGGAATGGGTTAGAAATGCTTGGAATCGGTGCCATTGCTGCAGTCGGTGCCTATCTCACAGGTGCTTTTGTCAAACACCTAACTGGTTTCTAACTGAACTTCAGGAAACTCTGCTGACCGTTTATAATACACATGTAAGCCGAAGTGGCGAAATGGTAGACGCGTACGCTTCAGGAGCGTATGCCGCAAGGCATGGAGGTTCAAGTCCTCTCTTCGGCAC
>CAZMXT010000017.1:0-18875 GCA_964570365.1 uncultured Pseudomonadales bacterium
GAAAATAATATAATAGCAAAAAGGTACGCTATACTAAGGAAGTATGTCAAAAAAACAACTCACTCCAAAATCCGAAGATATGAGCAAGTGGTATACCCAAGTCATTCAGCAAGCTCAGTTGGCTGACTACTCTCCGGTCAAAGGCTGCATGGTCATCCGACCAAATGGCTATGAAATCTGGGAGCACATTCAGGCGTCTTTGGATCCTGAACTAAAAAAACTAGGCGTCAGAAATTCCTACTTTCCGCTCTTTATTCCGCTGTCTTTTTTAAGTAGGGAGGCAGAACATGTCAAAGGCTTTGCTCCTGAACTTGCAGTCGTTACTCATGGTGGAGGAGAAGAACTGGCAGAAAAGCTAGTGGTGCGCCCAACCTCAGAAACAATCATGTATGAGATGTACAGTAAATGGATTCAGTCTCATCGTGACTTGCCGCTTTCCTTAAATCAGTGGAATAACGTGGTACGCTGGGAAAAACGAACCTACTTCTTTTTGCGAACAACCGAATTTTTATGGCAAGAAGCTCATACTGCTCATTCCACCCATGAAGAAGCCTGGCAAATGGTCCTAGATGGCTTGGAAGCGTATCGAAAAGTTTCTGAAGAATTCTTGGCGATTCCAGTCATTAAAGGTCGCAAGAGTACTGGCGAAAAATTTGCGGGTGCAGACTTAACGACTTGTATTGAGGCAATGATGCCAGATGGAAAGGCGCTCCAAGCAGGAACCAGCCATGATTTAGGGCAGAATTTTTCTAAAAAAGAAGCGTTTAATATTGCATTCCAAAATCAAGATAACCAGCTAGAGTATGTATGGCAAACGAGTTATGGATTTTCAACGCGGAATATTGGCGCTCTGATTATGACCCATGGTGATGACGAAGGATTGGTTCTTCCACCTCGCATCGCCCCTACTCAGGTAATCATCGTCCCTGCGTCTAATGAAGATGATCGGGTACTTGAGTTTACCAAGATGCTGGAACTAAACTTAAAACAGGCTGGAGTAAGAGTGCACATTGATAATCGTCCTACCTACTCGATGGGCTGGAAGCTGAATGATGCGGAGCTGCAAGGTGTGCCAATGAGTGTCATTGTAGGAGAGAGAGAAATGAACGCTGCTCAACTTTCAGTCAAAATCAGGCACTCAGGCGAGAAAAAGACTATAGCAGTAGAAAACTTTGAGGCTGAAGTAGCTCAGCTGCTGGAAACGATTCAGACTCAGATGCTGGAAAAAGCCAAGGCGAAGCGAGAAAGTCTCACTCATCAGGATGTCAGCTCTTACGACAACTTTAAAGAAATTATGGTGGGTAGCAGGGGATTTATCCACGCATTCTGGTGCGAAAACGCTGAGTGTGAAAAGCAGATCAAAGAAGAAACTAAAGCCACGACTCGGTGCCTCCCGTTTGTTGATGCCGCAGGTAATGTCGAAGAAGCCAATGGAGCGTGTATTAGATGTGGACAGCCAGCTACGCATCGTTGGATTTTTGCTCAAGCGTACTAAATAATGTCAGAATTTATTTTCACTAAGCACGCACTGCAGCGTTTGAAAGAACGCTCAATTTCTCTTGAAGCGGCTGAGTCAGTACTGAGAAATCCAGAAGAGACCGAGCCGGGGAGCAAGGAAGATACAGTCAAGTTTATCCGTACGCTTCACGATCGGAATATTCAGTTAGTGGGGAAGTATCTGCCGGACCAAAATAAGTGGCTGATTTTGTCGGCTTGGGTTCGGGGTGAAGATGATCAAGCACCTCTAAGTTGGAGAGTATTGGTGGAAATTTTTCAGTTTATTAGCAAGCTCATCAAGGAAGTAGTGAAGAGATTCCGCCGATAGATTTTTCCTCCGCAAAAATTGCGTGGATTATCTAAGCTTATAGTAATATTTGTCTGAATCTGAGGTTATTGTTATACCTTCTATCATCAGCCTTTTTTGTCTATGGGTTTTTTCTGTATCAATACGTATATTACTAACTTATCCGGTGAGGATGCCCACGGCAACTGTCCTATCGACGAGAGTCCATACGGCTGTTGCGGTGGGTTTTTGGTTTGATTTTTTCTTGAGTAATCCTCTGCTATACTAGCCTTCATGTTGAAAAAATTAATTGTTACTCACCACGCTCCAGATATTGATGCTATCGGCGCAGTGTGGATACTCAAAAGATTCGATAACCAGCACTATGCGACTGCCCAAGTCGCTTTTGTTGATCCCGGCAGTCAGATTGATCCCAGCGAAGCAGAGCGAATTGGCTTTCAAATGCACGACGTGGTTCACGTTGACACTGGCCTAGGTGAGTTTGACCACCACCAACCAGCCCGAGGACACGAACGAACGTGCGCTTCTGCGCTAGTTTATGATCACGTCTGTGCTATACATCCAGAATTAGTTCAAGATGAAGCACTGGAAGCGATGGTCGAGTTTATTACCGAAGATGATCACTTTGAGTCGATTTATTGGCCCGAGCCTGCGTCTTTGCGCTACTGCATGATCATCCCAGAGTTATTACACGGCTTTGAAAGCGTCGATCCTCACAATGATGACTCTCAGATGAGTTTTGGCATCACTTGTCTGGATAGTGCCTATGCCAGCTTGAAAGAAACCATTCAAGCTCAGGAGGTCATAAAATCTGGAGAAGAGTTTGAGTTAAATATTGGCAAGTGCTTAGGTATTGTGACACGCAATGACTCGGTGATTAAGCAAGCCCAAAAAGCTGGGTACATGCTAGTGATTCGCAAAGACCCACAGTCTGGAGAAATTCGAATTAAAGCCCGACCAGATGCTGAAATAGATTTAAAAGCATTGGCTGACGCGATTGCAAAAAAAGATTCGATCGGAACTTGGTACTACCATCCTGGTGGGAGAATGTTGCTGAATGGTTCTCGCAAGCAACGTCACCAGCGGCCTAGCCCGCTAATGCTGCCAGAAGTAATTACAATGGTAAAGGAGTTGTATGACTGACTCTATTTTTACTCAAATCATTGAGCGAAAGATTCCTGCAACTATTCAGTACGAAGACGAAAATTTTATTGCCTTTAATGATATTCATCCTCGAGCACCAATTCATGTATTGATTGTACCAAAACAGCCATATGAATCACTCGAAAAAATTTCTTTGGACGATGACCAGTTTCATGCTCAGTTATTAGTAACTATCAGAAAAGTCGCACAAAGATTAAATATTACAGCGAACTATAAGATTTTTATGAACGTAGGCAAAAGAGTTCAGGACGTGCAGCACCTGCATGTACATCTTTTAGGTGGTTGGGACTTTAAAAAAGAAGTTCCGCCAAAAGATTTAGTGTTCTAAGCAAGTCCTGGCTCGCGAAGGACAGCTTCTTAGGATATAATACGCTGACGGAATTTCCAATTGATTCTTTACAGGGAAGGAGGTGTTTTCTTTCATGCCAATTATTATCAAAGCACGTGGGGATGACCACACGGGCGATTTGATTAAAAAATTCAAGAAAATTATCGCTGCAACCGATATTATTCAGATGGTTAAGGACCGTAAATACTACATGAAGCCTTCCGAAGTTCGTACTGTTCGACAGAACGAGATTCGCAGGATGCATAAACGTAAGCGAGCTCTTAAGAAAATGAAAAATATTCCTGCACCAAAAATGCCTACACGCAATAAATTTGGGCGAGATACCAAGCGCACGTATAGCGATTAGTACTCAGAAGTATTTTGAATTCCAAACTCCTCCTCACGGGGGAGTTTTTGGTTTTACACATATTTCTGGACAGTAGCAAAAAAAGAGATTTTCCTTTATTCTTAATGAATCTCTTCATCCTATGCCAAAAATCTCTCGTATCCATGCTCGCCAAATACTCGACTCGCGCGGTAACCCGACTGTTGAAGTAGATGTTCAGTTAAATGATGGTTCCTTTGGCCGAGCTGCCGTACCAAGCGGTGCCAGCACAGGCAGTCACGAGGCTGTAGAACTTCGTGACAATGACCCAAAGTACTACCTGGGCAAAGGGGTACAACAGGCCATTGATCACGTAAACGGAGAGATTACTGAGTTCTTGCTCAATAACGACCCCTTCGATCAAACCACGATTGATAATGAAATGATCTTGAGGGATGCCACCAAAAATGCAGGACGCTTAGGAGCAAATGCTATTCTCGGAGTATCTTTGGCCGTTTCCAAAGCTGCTGCGCAGTCGCTCAAGATTCCCTACTATAAATATATTGCGCAGTTGCACCAAAAGCTCAGTGGTCAGCCACTTTTAGAAAATTTTTCGCTGCCTCGCCCTATGTTCAATGTCTTAAATGGGGGAGCTCATACGGATTGGCAAAGTACTGACATTCAAGAATTTATGATCATTCCTGTAGAACAAGCTGAGTTCGCCGAACAACTTCGTTGGTGCACCGAAATTTATCATCATCTTGGAAAAGTCTTAGAAAAAAGAGGCTACAACAATATGGTTGGAGATGAAGGAGGATTTGCACCCCAATTAAAGAGTGACCAAGAAGCCATTGAGGTAATTTTAGAGGCGATAGATATTGCTGGATACAAAGCAGGAACTCAAGTGGGAATTGGTATTGATGCAGCTATGTCAGAACTCTTTTCTGACGGCAAGTATACCCTGAAAGTTCAAAAGGGTAGTTACAGTACTGAGCAACTGCTTGAGATGTGGCGAGACTGGACTCGGCAATATCCAATTATTTCTTTGGAGGATGGATTTGCTGAAGATGACTGGAATGGGTGGTCAATGATACAAAAGGAACTTGGAAATAAGATACAAATTGTTGGTGATGATTTGCTAGTCACTAGCTTATCTAGAATAGAGCAAGCTATTTCAAAGCAAGCTTGTAATGCATTATTGATGAAGGTAAATCAAATTGGGACGTTAACTGAGTCATTACAAGCCATTTGCGCAGCAAAACAGGCTGGCTGGAATGTGATTGTTTCTCACCGCAGTGGCGAAACCGAGGATGCCTCTATTGCCGACATCGTAGTTGGTACCGGCGCAGGACAAATCAAAGCAGGTGCACCATCCAGAAGTGAACGATTAGCAAAGTACAATCAGTTGCTCCGAATTGAAGAAGAAATTACTGCCTAGTTCCCCATATCAATTGCTTCGCCTGGCTTGCGGGAACCGACCACACTGGCTTTTATCGTAAACTCTCGTTGTTGCCCAGAGATAGTATCAAAGGTTTTGGTTCCTGTTAACTGAAAAAGATTGAGTAAGTGGTTGTTGAGTGCCTCTTCAATTTCTTTCTTTCGTTCACTTAGCTCAGTGATATTTCCTTTAATTTGATTCGCTTCAGGAGTTGCTTGAATCTGAGATTTTCGTTCTTTCAATTTCTGGGTCACTTCACTTGCTTTTACTTGAGCTTCAGCTAACGGACTATCATTCTCAAATAAATTTTTCAAACTCTCGCGCTGGACTCGCATCGCTTCTTTTACGCGATCTAACTCATTACAATTTCTTTCCACGATATTTTGTAACGCAGTTAATGTCTCACCGACAGCTGCATTGACCTTTGGAGAGATTGGGGCAGAGCTTTGAAAACTTGCATTTGCTTCATCCAAAGCATCTTGAGCTAAGTCATCACCACTTTCTAAATCGTCCATGATATTTACTACTTGATCATCTACCATCATATGTACTCCTTTTCGCTAAATAGAACAAACTGGAAATAAGCACTAGCAAACATAACGCATCTTCCTCTTGCAGGTCAATACGAAGAAGATGATAATTCAAGCTTATATGTCATTTACTGCACAGTCATTCTTCAGCCAACCTACTCCATTTAATGGAAATCAACTACGGAAAACCAAGATCGTCGCCACCATTGGACCGGCTTCTGAGACAGAGGATCAAATTGAAGCCATGATTAAAGCCGGTATGGATATTGCTCGCTTCAATACAAAGCACAATGAACCAGCGTGGCACGTAGATCGAATTCAAAGAGTCCGTAGAGTTGCACAACGTTTAAATGTGAACATACCCATCTTGCTTGACCTTCAAGGACCCGAGATTCGTATTACTGTTATTCATGGAGAATCTTTTGAGGTTGAAAAAGGCGGCTTGGCAATTTTAACTTTTAACCAAAACCATCCCTCAATGACTTCAATTTTTATTCCCGAGGAAACAGTCCATAAACTTGAAGTGGGAAACACAGTATTGTTTGCAGATGGCAAGTGTGAGTTTGAAGTAGTGAATAAGCTAGACACTGAACTTCATATTAAAGCTCTTGATCAGTGTGTAGTTCACACACGTAAAACAATGAATACTCCTAAAGTTGTCTTTGAAATGCCATCACTGCTTCCAACTGATATTGCGTTTTTAGATGCATTGAAAAGTGAGGAAATAGAAATGATTGGACTTTCATTTGTCAGAAATGTCGAAGACATAGAATTTCTAAGAAGTGAACTAAGACTACGGGAAATGTCATCTTCCATTGTCTCAAAGATAGAAAATCAACGCGCAATTGATAACATGAAGTCTATTATTGAAGCAAGTGAAGTGATCATGATTGCCCGTGGCGACCTAGGCGTTGAGCTACCATATTATGAAGTTCCACGTTGGCAAAAGATTATTATTAAAGAGTGCCTCAGTTCTCAAAAACCAGTCATTACTGCTACTCAAATGCTGCTCTCAATGGTGGAGAACAGACGTCCTAGCCGTGCTGAGGTGAGTGATGTGGCCAATGCAGTTTATGATGGAACTTCAGCGGTGATGTTGTCTGAAGAAACAGCAATGGGGAAGTGGCCAATAAAGGCAGTTGAAACACAAGCACAAATTGTGGTATACCATGAGCAGTACATATAATTCATTGATGAATAGCAGAAAGTCAAACTATGAAAGACAAGAACAAAAGAGATGGAACTAGTATATTTTCGGTGATGGCTGGTGTCGCTGCGGGAGCCGCAGCAGTGTTTCTTTCTAAAAAAGAGAATCGAAAAAATACCGCTGCCGCTCTGCACAAAGCAGAAAAGCAACTAAAGGAGGTCCAGAAGAATCCAAAAAGGTTTGCCCAGAAAGTGGAGTCTCAAGGAAAAATATTAGCACACAAAGTTGTGAAGGAGGTTTCTATGAAAACCAAAAAAATCACTGCCAAAGCAGCAGTGAAAAAGGTTATCAAAAAAGTTAAAGCCAAAGTTGTGGCTGCAACTAAATCAAAGAAAGTGGTAAAAAAAGCAGCTCCTAAAGTAAAGAGAGTTGTTGCAAAAGTCAAAAAAGCTGTAAAAGCCAAAGCAAAGCCAGCTGCAAAGAAAGTTGCCAAGAAGAAAAGTAAATAAGCTTCCGCAGACGGCCTAGTTCGTACTATAATAGGGCATTGTCGTGAAAGACACTGAGAATTGAGCGTCCATAGCTCAGTGGATAGAGCGGCTGCCTTCTAAGCAGTAGGCCGCAGGTTCGAGTCCTGCTGGACGCACAGACTCAAATAAAGAGATGCCGCCTCAACAGCGGCATTTTTTTGTAGTTTTGTACGATATAATAGTCAAGTGTGAATGGTGGCTGTAGCTCAGTTGGTTTAGAGCGTGTCCCTGTGAAGGACGAGGTCGCGGGTTCGAGCCCCGTCAGCCACCCAAAATTATGTTGAATCACCAGAAAATTTAAATTGAATTTTTGGCCGCCATGAAAGCAGTCATATTTTCTTCTAAATGAGCCGGTGACTTTGTGCCAGTTAAGATAAACCCATTAAAAAATTGTCGTAAAATAAAATCAAAAGCTTCATGTTCTAGTTCGGCTTTGCTTTTTGTTTCATTTCCATTAACTGTTTCACCCATATTAAATGGCCTATTCGTAACAATTCTTTTCCCTCTCTTTGTTGCTTCCTGAATAATCGGAGCAAATGTCGTATTTTGTTGGTTAATGGGAAGCTGAATAAGAGAGTATTGATCATCTTCACAGGCCATTTCTCCCGATTCAAGATCGCTGACACTCACACCAATTGTTTCAACGCCTCTTTCCTTGGCATACTCCCAAGCTCTCTTTAAATCATCGCTTTTAAGTACTGCTGGGTTCGTTTTGTGAAGCTGAAGGATATCAATGTTTCCTAATCTTGCTAAACTTTGGTCGAGACTCATTCTTAAAGCTTCAAACGAGTGATCTACATAGGGCTTCTGATCTCCCTCTGACCAATGTTCACCAAATTTAGTGGCAATCGTAATTCCTGTTCTCTGTTCTCCTGTCAAAGTTTTCAGCCATTTGCCAAGTCTCACCTCACTAGACCCATATGAAGGTGCAGTGTCATAGTAGCCAATCGATTGTGCTAAAGCAGCGTCAAGAAAGGCTAAAGCATCTTGCTCAGAGGGTACTGGCGCTTCTTTAACTCCCCAAACCCTTCCAATTCCAATAAGACCACAGGCCAACTCAATGTTGTTGTTTTGCATAAGAAAAGCCTACACTAACTTTCAGTTTTCGTGAAGTCAATTGACATAGTGTGAGTTAATGGTAAGTTACAATTTAACTCATTGCTATACGAAAGATATTGACAACAGCTGTCAATGATTCTGAAGATTCTAGAACTTAAAATGACGATTATGCTTAAAGAAAAAACAACTAAATATCAGGAGCTGGTAAGGCAATTGTATGGGGAAGAAATCACTACTTTCCTTGAGTCAAATGCACCATATCTCTATCTCAAGTCCCTTCCGATACAAGAATTAATGGAAAATGGCGTTGATGAGGAATCTATTAATCTTTTTCTTCTCGCGCTTGGGGCATCGCTGGGTGAGGTCTTCAGCTACTCAACTCATCGAGATGGAAAGTTAGTTTTTGATATTTATCCTGTTAAAGCAGACTCTGGAGAGCAGTTAGGAACTGGGACTAAACTTGACTGGCACACTGATGATGCGCACGCTCCAGACCAATGCGACTTCATTTGTTTGCTTTGTCTGCAGGGAGACCCAAATGCGCTGACACTTGTAACCAATCCAGATTGGTTCATGCGTGTCAAACCAGAAACACAGAAAACTTTAATGGAAAATCTATACACAATTCGGCCAGATAAGTCTTATCATGGGGCTGAGCCATTGGTCACACCTCCTATTAAGCAGGATGACGCTGGCGTCATTGAACTCAGATATGACCCTGAATTCACTGAAGCACCTGATGAGACAGCGCAAAAGGCGTTATTAAGTTTAGAAACAGTGTTTGCTGAAAATAGTACAGCTATTGAGATGGAATCAGGGGACTTCATGGTGGTCAATAACAAGGTAGCTGCCCACGCGAGAAGCAATTTTGCCCCAGCTTATGAAAGAGGTAAAGATCGGTGGCTGAAGAGAGTCATTGTGAGAAAGCAGTTAGCCGCCGCAGAATAACCCACAATTGTGAAAAATATAATAGAAACAATGAACTTTCTTCCCTCCGAAGCTACTGCCGGTCTAGAAAGAGAGATTTTGCTCGTTGCACATAATATTGAAGGACAAAAGTACAATTTGGCGATGTCTAGAGAAGTGGTGACTCTTCTTTTGAATACATTACCAGATGATCACAGGATAAAACAATACCTAAGAGAAGGTTGGCTGATTGTTCCTGAATACAGCGTATCCCTTATCGAAGTTGTCTCTCCACCAGTCGGGATCGCTTTTTTTCATCAACTGACTGACCGATTAGAAAGTATTCAACAAGATTTTTCCTTAATTATTCAGGACAAAATTGCAGCCCATTATCCTCAACTGAGTTCTTACTACTTTTCTATAGAGACTCACGGGACATCTGAAGTTAACGAATATTTGCTTCCTACTGGGGAGATCGTCAGTGATTTGAGTTTAAATCCCAATGACTTTTTATTGGAAGAAGATAGTGAATTTGCCAATCAGGTAAATGGACATGTTCTCAGAATAGGGGAGCAAAGCGAGCCGGGCGTTGGTATCTACAATCACCTGGGCTCAACACACGTAACTTTTCATCCTGAGTATCGAGCTGATAACTCAAAGAACATTGACAAATATACTCACTTTTTGTTTCATCTAGAAAAACTGATAATGAGTTACAAAACTTTTGACGTGGGAAATAGGAAGCTCTTAAGAAATGGGGTCAGCTACACGTCACCAGAAAACATCAGAGATCTCTTTCTCAAGAGCATGCTTGAGTTTAGATATAAACTTTCTTTACCAATTGCTTATCAGGCTGCTGCAAATATTTATCAAGAAATTGAAAACCTCAACGCACTTGTTGAACAAATTGCAGTTGTCCATGAGAAGGATGCCGATTTGGTTGATAACGCCGATGAGATCTTTAGAAGTTGGAGCTCAGTTAACTATCGCCCAAGATTAACAAAAGACAAAACTCCGCTCATTGAAGTAAGAGCTTTTGGTTCTAACTTCGATTTGCAAGTTTTAAACGTATTTATTCAGCATATGAGCTTACTCGATAAAAAATTTGAAAACTAGATGTTAAGTATGCCTAAGAAAGAAGCCGAATTACAAGAACTCGTTGAGAAGATATGTTCTCAGTACAAGATTGGTCAATATATCAAGTTTAAAAAAATGGAGAATGGCTATGACGACTTAAATATTCAAATCATAACCAGTGAAAATAACTATTTAGCAAAAGTTTTCTCAGAAGAAAAATCAGACACGCAGTGTCAGAAATACATTCAGGCAATTAAGCAATTAATTGATTTGGGAGTGAACCACCCACAATTACACAAAAACAATTATCAATATTTTAGTAGTATTTCAGTTGGTAAATTAAAAAAAGTGAGAGTCTGTCTAATGAACTTTGCTGAGGGTGGCAACCTGCTTCAAAACGGAATTATTCTAGAAAAGGGAGACTTTGATAGTTTGATTAAGCAAGTTTTACTGCTGCACAAAGTAGATCAAAAAAATACTATTTCTGAGGGTTTCTGGTCTGTTACACATTTCAAACAAATTTATGATGAGAAACAGCATATATTAGACAAAGTTGAATGTGATAAAATGGGAAAAATCTTAGAGGAATTTTCTAAAATGAGGATTGATTCATTGCCACACAGATTTATACACGGTGACTTAGTTAAAACGAATATTGTCAAAAAGACTGGCAATTCACTCTATATTATCGATTTATCAGCGGCAGGTTACTATCCAAGAATTCAAGAATTAGCCGTATTACTAACGAATATTTTCTTTGATGAAAACAGTATTGAGGAATCAAAAGAACTGTATAATTTTTGCTTGAAAGATATCAAGAAGGTGCGACACTCACAAATGAAGAACTCACAGCTCTACCTCTATTTGTATTAGCAGCTCACTGCATTAACATTCTTTGCCCATTATACGAAAAAATTGTGCACGGAAATACGAGTACTGAAAATGAATACTGGCTAACCTTAGGTAGAAAAGGATTGTCGTTTGCCGACGAGCTATATCAATACAGAAATTAGGTGGCAAGGTATTTTTTATGAAAAAAGATAGCTACATAGGTAACATTACAAAAAAAATGCAAGGCAATTCGATTTGGCAGAACTTTAAATACGACAAGAATGGCTTACTCTGGCTCGATGGTGTTTGTCTTATGGATCTAATCAATAGATACGACACTCCACTTCAAATAAATTACATGCCTATCCTTTCGGAAAAAGGAAACTACTTAAAAAAAATTGTTCAGGATGTAGCAAATAAGGCAGATTATTCGGGAGGCTTCAAGTTTCTTTATGCAACTAAAGCAAATATGCGGGCTTGGTATATTACTGAAGCTAGCACTATAGGCTGGGACATTGAAACGAGTTCTAACCAGGATCTTATTAACATCCAGTACTTAATAAACCAAAAATCAATCCGAGAAGATGTAACGATTGTATGTAATGGCTTGAAAAAACTGAACAACTCTACTCACGATGAATTAGCAGTCACTCACAAAATTCATAGTGGAAGTGAAGTTGTGTTTATTGACCCTATATCGAGCAGAAGTGAGAGTTCTACTGATAGTTACTCAGAAAATATAGTGAAGCTTCATAATAACGGCATCAATATCATCCCCATTTTAGATCAAGATGAACTAGAATACTTTGCAGCGCAACACTTCACTAAAAAACTTCAGGTAGGCTTAAGAATGAAGTTTGGAAAAGTGACAAATGAAGCTGATTTGGGAAACTATGTCTCTAGACATGGCTTATCTTGGAATCAAGTTTGCAGCTCTGCTCAAGATATTGAAGATGCGGAACAGCTAGAACTAGCCATTCTGCACGCAATGCCAGGAGTGTCAGCCGATGCAATGAGTGAAGAAAAATTTTCTCACTCGTTACTTTTTGCGGTTGACCATTATTTTCGATTAAAGAGTATGCATCCTTCTCTATCAACATTAAACATTGGTGGTGGCTTACCTCCAACATTGAGAGGATTTAATTACGAGAAATTCCTGAGCACTTTCTTGAAAGAAGTGAAAGTAATTGCAAAAAAATATAATCTGGCTGAACCAACAATAATGTTTGAGCTAGGTACCTACCTAGTTGATGAGTCTGGTTTGTATATTTATAAAGTATTGCAGAACAAGTTAAATCATACTAATACTAAAGAAAGTGAAAAAAGTTGGGCAATAATCAATTCCAGTATCCTGGCCGACCTGCCTGATGCATGGATAACACAAAAAAACTTTATTATTCTCGCGGCAAATAGTGGAAATAGTAACACTAAAAATGTCATTTTAGGAGATGTTACCTGTGATAGTGATGGCTGCTATCCCACTCAGGGAAGTAAAATTGATCACGTTCCTATTCCAGATACTGCAGGTGATTTATATCTGGTGGTAGTAGGTACTGGGGCATATCAAAGGTTATTAACAGGAGATGGAGGAGCACATCACTGCGGTGTGCCTGAGCCCAAGACAATCGTAATAAACCAGTCACATGGTGAAAAAATTATTTCACTAAAAGCAAACCAAACATCCCAGGATATTATGAATTTATTAGGGTATAAATAGAGTTATGAAAAGACAACTTGTATCGGTATGTGGGTTCCTAACAGATGATAGCAACAGATTATTAATCGCTAAACGTGCGGATTCTGAAACTTTTATGCCTGGCTCATGGGAACTCATCGGTGGCGGTGTCGAGTACGGAGAAAACCCCGCTGATGCCTTAAAGAGAGAATTTAAGGAAGAATTTTTAATTCAAGTTGAGATCGCTCGTCCATACTTTACATTTAGTTACTTACAAAATGAAAATAAAGAAGTGATGCATGAAGTTGAAATTGATTTTTTTGTAAAACAAACCGCTCCTAACCAACCAATTATGCTTGATAAAAATACTCACAGTGAGTACAAGTGGATAGCTGAAAACGAAGTAGAAAATTATTTTGGTAAGCGGCCACAGCCTGTTGCAAGTCAACTGGATTCGGTTTTAGAAGGCTTTAAGCAATTACATTCGCATAAAGAATAGAGCACTTCATTTCTCAGCTCAGTCTTTTCATTTGCCAGCTATCTTTCCGCTTCTTTGGGCATATTCAACAATTCTTTCAACAGATTTTCGAGTCATTTCAGACCGATACTTCCACATGTTTGAGTGACCGTATGTCTGCTCCATCCAATTTTCTAGAGAGCCAGCTGCGGCAATTTGATCAGCATAGTAATCGGCTGTTTCAAATTCCAAACCTTCTAATAAGAGAGAGTCAACCTTCATGCCACGTTCAACAACTATAATTGGCCACTCAGTATCAGTGTCATTAATGTCACTTTTAGAATCGCTCACGATAATTTTGGCTGCCTCTCGATTCATTGCTGAAGAACCTGCCGTGACGTCTACGATCTGACCAAATGCTAAAGAAAAGGCTTTATTTGTTAAATCTTCAGTAACTTGTTGGACATTTGGATGAAGACCGAATGCTCTTTGTGTTCTCCCCAAGATAAGAAAATCCGAATTCACAATTGCAGATGCAACCATCGGCAACTCCTGAGGGAATGTGGCAACCCAGTGCAAGATACGATCAAAATCACAGTACTGAATAAGATCACTTTTTTGATCAAGCGCCATTCTGACTGACTCCCGGCGACCTTCTCCAATCCCACGAACTGACTGGCGAACGTTTGCTCCGCCTTTCGTCAAAAACTCAATAAATTCTGGACTGACTTTGTCAGAAGCGGAGACACAAATCGCACTATAGTATTGCAGGAGTACTTCCCAAAATTCTTTAGCCGCAGGAAGCTGCCGATTTTCAGGACCGTGCAAAATAGTTGCTAGAGTGGGGAGTTCTTTTTTTGGCGTATTTACTCACCTATCATTTGGTTTAAAAGAGTATTTATTTCTTTTTCTTGCCGAGTATATTTGTAAGAACTCGTTAACGCAAGACCAATTCTTGCTGTTTTTTCAATATCTGAATTATTCGAAGTGTTTGGCAGGAGTGATAGAGCTGTGAGTTGAGATCGAATAATTTGAATTTTTGGCAAGATGATAATGTGTCCTTTTTTCTTTTCCTCTTCACCAATCTTTTCAGATTTTTCAAGTAAAGAGAATGAATAATCTTCTGCAAACAATGCATATCCTCTCGCCAGAGCTTCGTACAGTGTGATGAGAAAGAAAGTATCCGCAACCTTTCCACTTTGCACTAAATCCTCAATTTCATTGACAGCCGATAGAAAAGCTTTCTTTTCGTGCAGTTTCGCCACGCAAAGTGCATAGGCACGTAGCCCTTCTAATTTCCAGTAAAGATCAGCTGCATAAGAGGCTGCCTCTTTAAAACATTTTGCTGCAAATTTATATTTTTTTAGGTTATAAAACGCATCACCTTTACTTTGAAAAAGTCTTGAATGTGATTCTGGATCAAGAGTCTTCTCGGCAAAAAATTCTAGTTTTTTGATAATTGGCAACATTTTAGGATAACCCTCACCATAGTCAGCAACGTCTGAAATATTCCTTGATTGCTCCAGACAAACTCTTGAGAGAGATTGTAGCAAGACACGTTCTGCTGCTTCTGAATGGACGGTTTCCAGATGAAATTTCAGCGCAATCTCACTCCGCGAGGCAATATCATTGGCTTGTCGCATGGCTCCCTCAGATCTGAGAAAGGGGATTGTTCGAATATTGATATCGAAAAGATCTAAATATTCTGAAGTAATAAAGCCTTCACCGTTTGAATCGCTTGTTGCTTTTTTGCTAGAAGAGCCGAAGAGGAGCAGTAAATCAGCTTCATTTTGCGGCACCGTGAGTATTTTACAAAACGACTTGATTTGCGACTCTGTAAAAACTCTCTGCCCACTGATCACTTTGGAGAGGACACTCGCATCAATACCCTTATAACCAAGATCTTCCCACATTTCTTGAGCCAATTGATTAAGACTCATTCCATTAGAAAATACGACTCTGTTTTGAGATCGTTTGTAATATTTCCTAATTTTTTCAAAGAATGTTGGCATTCTTCAACCTACTTAATATAACTATAACACACTAATCATTGACGCCCTTTGTCAATGATGCTACTAGTCCTAGCGATTAGAGTAAGAGTTATGCCTAAAGAAATCTCACAATCCTTCAATGTCACAGTAATCGGTGCTGGGGTAGCAGGCTTAATGTTGACAAAAAAACTTTCTGAATTGGGCCTTCATACCGCATTAATTGAAAAACAACCGAAGTTAGCTGGCGGACCGTCAACCCGAAACGAAGGCTGGCTACACCGAGGAACGTATCATGCCACATCCATAAAAGACCGGGCGAACGCCATCCAAGTTGCAAAAAGATGTATTTATGGCCACGAACAGATCAAGCGATTTGCGCCAGAAGCTCTAGAAGATATTGACTTACCATCTTTTGCTTTAATTAGAAATCCAGACTCTGTCGATGAAGCTGTTTCAAGATGGAATGAGGCTGACGTCCTCTATAAATGTGTACTTTTAAGGCAACTTGCCGAACTAGAGCCGAATGTCAAAACAGATAACATCGCAGCAGCCTTCCAAGTGAACGATGTCGGGATAAATACCCGAATCTTATATCGAAAATTACTCACCGCAGCCGAAAATGCAGGAGCCCAAATTTTTCCTGGAAGCGAGCTGGTTTTTCAAAAGCCAGAAGAAGCAGGCATCAAACGGAATGGGGAAGTACAACCAATAGAATCAAAACTTTTTGTGTATACCGCTGGATTTGGAGTGAGACAACTCTTTGATTCAAATTTCAATTTATCCGTTCCTGTTCGATATTGGAAAAGCCATTTACTTGTAGTGCCAAGATTAACAAAATCGAGTGTATTTTTTATTGATCCTCATGAAGCTGGGATGATGAATCACGGTGACTACAGCATTGTCGGACTCAATGAAGACGCTTTCCAATGTGACGCACCAAATTATGATTGTATTGAGCAAGGAATACAAAATATTTACGA
The DNA here is from genome assembly GCA_964570365.1 of uncultured Pseudomonadales bacterium. Lineage (GTDB taxonomy): Bacteria > Patescibacteriota > Microgenomatia > UBA1400 > PJMF01 > CAZMXT01. Next base: position 16,243 of record CAZMXT010000017.1, read on the forward strand.
AGCCATGGAACGTTTCTTTTATACCATTGACGACAGTAAAGCTTTGCCAGTGGCTTGTATCAAAACAGATTTAGCCGAAAAATCTGCTGCTGCCAGATCACTCAACATTTCAATTTCAGAACCAATTCCTAATCACATCTGCGTTCTTCCTGGTAAAATGACAGAATCACCATATGTAACAGATTATCTGACTCGAATGGTATATGAGAGAATAAATGATGATCTTATTGCTTTAAGACCGATGGATACTATTAAATAAATACGCAGGAGAGATATGTCAGTTGAAAATGATGTTATCACTAGAATTAATCAACAAAGAGCTTCCCAAGGATTTAGAGGTATATCCGAACTTTTGGCTCTGATGGACCAAGGGAATACTATCCTTGATCCTTTCTCATTATTGATTAGTGTTTCCGTTATTCTCGGAGAAAATAACCTTTTTTACCCAAATGTGATCGTTCAAGCTAAAGATGGCGGCAAGTTACAAATGGGAGATGGCAATGTCTTTTATCCAAATACACTCGTTTTAGCTGAAAAAGGTAGCGTCAAAATTGGAAATGAAAACCAATTTGGCGACGGCGGTTGTAGTGTTAAAGCCAATATGGCTGATGCGGAAATTACCATCAGTGACAACGGCCGTTATATAAATGGTGTTCAGGTTATTGGTAAAACGAACTTAGGCTCAGGTTCCCAAGTGATTGGCCCTATCACTGTCCAAAATTCAACTCTAGCCGCTGGCGGAGATTATAAATCTGCAGACGTGGACTTGCGTGGTGGACTCCTTAAAGGATCCGGCCTTGCGAGAAATGTTCAAGTCGATCAAGGTGGTGTGATCAACGCGACTGGAGATTTCAAACAAGAAAATTTAGAGCGTCAGTCTAAATATCATCCAAAAAAGTAATTATATTACTGCGGCGCAACTTTTAAGTGAAAAACTGAATACAGTTTCGATATTTCCTGTATAATTGGTTCTAGGAACTCATCGTTAAGCACCCCCTAGAGGAGTTGATTGATTTGATCGTCTGTCCTGATGTGGTTGAGCACACTGTGACGGAAAATGGTGGCAAACATACCATCACTTTTGATCGATTCATCTCTGATGCCCTGATTCAGATGGAAAAAGCGTCATTTGACGTGGTCACCCTAAATGGGTAAAAGGATATGCGAACATGGCTAAAGAGACATGCCCGCTTTGCAGAGGTAAGAAAGGGACGAACGAATCTTGGGGAACTCACGGCAAAGGATGGTATCCATGCTCTAAATGTAAGGGGAAGGGATTCATTATCGTTGCTGATCCCCCTCGGGAAAAGAAGGAGCCCACCCAAGCGTGAACCTCGCCCTGAGCGCCAGCAAACACAACGCACAGAGCCACAATATCGTCCGCAGCAAACACAGCGCACGCAGCAACCTGATCGCCCACAACAGACCTCGCAGTGGTTGGAAAAATCCTGTGGCAGACCAAACTGCAGAAATTCAATTCGGTATTTGCCAACTTGGGATCATATTCCAAACTTTTGCAAAGATTGTAAGGCAGAAATGAAACGCCTCAGTCAGTCTTTTGAGACTCATGATCGTAACTATGTCATGCCTGGTATGGGTGAAACTATAGGGCAAATGGGTGGCATCTGGGGTAAACATTATCCCCGCCAAGGTACCATTCATTGTTCTGTTTTCGACGGCATGGGATCAAACGACATCCACACATCTTGGAACTATAATGTGATAAAAGAAGAAGTTACCGAACTTCACGCTCGAACAAATAGTCTCAAGGGATAAGTAACAACATGTAGTATGATCAGGGCGGTTCTTAGGAGCCGCCCTTTTCTTTTATTTTTTTCTTTAGCTCTGTAACTGAAAAAAATACTTTTTCACCTGACTTATATTTGTGTGGATTTTCAAAATATTGAACTTCAGGAAATTCTTTTGTAACCTCATCAAGCAAATACTTATACTTATTGAAAAACTTCCAAGTGGTATCCAATGTAGCTGCATAGGAACTTTTACTTGGTTCACCCTCAAATCTTGCTTCAAGACTTATGTCAGCTGCCTCATAAATCATTAACTCATAGTCACCTTGATCTGGTGTTTTATTGTTTGTGTCAAAATGTATCGTGAGGTAATTTGCAATTTCACCAAATTCTTCGAGAAACAAGTGACCATTCAAGAACTCGCGAAAAGCAACGAGCAGAACGATTCTTTTTTGTTCAAACGGTGCCGTTCTAAAATCTGTAGTAGTCAGGTACCCCAACGTTTCTAAAATCTTAGAAAATTTCACCTCTGGAAACGGGATATTCAAAATAGTGTTACCATCAACATCGTAGTAGGAAGACATGCTAGAATTATAGCTCATTTTCATCCCAACTAGGAAGTCGCTATCATTGAACTCTGAGACACGTCGTAAATGTTAAAAAGATTCCTAACACCCTCCCGTACTCCACCCCTAGAGGAGTTGATTGATTTGATCGTCTGTCCTAATGCAGTTGAGCACACTGTGACGGAAAATGGTGGCAAACACACCATCACCTTTGATCGCTTCATCTCTGATGCCCTGATTCAAAAAATCTCTGAGTTCAATGCCAAGAAGCAAGCCACCCAGAATCAGATCGAAATCAGTGATGCAGGCTTAGAATTGA
>CAZMXT010000018.1:0-17721 GCA_964570365.1 uncultured Pseudomonadales bacterium
AGAGCGCTTCTATGGCATAGAAGAGGTAAGGGGTTCGATTCCCCTCAGGTCCACTTAAACCTTCTCCCTTGTCCGAGCTCTCATCTCCTTCATCATTTTCTCTAATTTCTTGCTGGCTTCTAGGCTTCTGCGCAAAGATACTCTCATTTCTGCTACGTCTGCACTCGAAAAACTCCGTCCAACAGCTTTGCTCCCCCTATCAACTTCACCTACCTCACTCCCCTGCCGCAACTTTTCCTCAAGTAGGCTAAGATTTAGCGCAATAATCGTCAAAGGTGTGGCCAGGCCATGCAACAGCTCCGCGTCAAATGAAACGCTGTCCGGTACTTTCACTACTTTTGTTTTAGTTTTCAATTTTATATCCCAGGCCATAGACGGTTTTGATTAATTTCTGAGGAAATCCTTTATCTATTCGATCCCTCAAGTACTTGATATGAACATCAACTGTATTCGTGACGGGGTCGCGACTACTATCCCAGATGTGCTGCATAATCATGCTGCGAGTGATAGTTCGACCGGTGTTGCTGAGCAAGTACTCGAGTAGCTGAAATTCTTTTCGTCGCAAATGAATAACTTGCTCTCCTCTAGTGACAGCATGAGTGGCTGTATCAATAGTGAGATCGCCCAGACTCAGGGTAGTTGAGCGGTGTCGGGAGTTGCGCCGGAGCAGCGCGCGAATGCGCGCCTGAAGCTCAGCCGGTTCAAAGGGTTTGGTCAGGTAGTCATCTGCGCCGGCATCCAGGGCTTGAACTTTGTCATCTACCTGGTTTTGGCCGGTCAGCATCAGGACGGGGGCTTTAATGTCGTTATCTCTCAAGAGCTGACAGACTTGAATGCCTTTGATATCGGGGAGATTCAGGTCCAGAATAATCAGATCGTACTCATTGATAAAGGCCTGGTACTCTCCCTCGGTGCCCGTTGAGGCCAGGTCAACAGCGTACTGTTTTTTTAGGACGTCACGAATCGAATGTGCCATTTCCAGATCATCTTCAATGATGAGGATTCGCATGGGCGTATCCTACCGATTTTTTGGAATTTTTACAGTGAGAGAATGAAGTTGAGTTTTATTGCTTACGCCTCTGCACTCTCATCTCCAGTCGCTTCTTCCTCCTCCGAACTCTCATTTTTTTGAGTAACTTCGTGCTGGGAAGCGAACTCTTCCCCATCAGCCACTGCAGGGGCAATTTCTTCTTTTTCAAAAGTGAGGGCCACGGCGACGACTTTATCCCCTGCTTTTGGTCGCATCAGGATCACGCCTTGAGTGGGGCGAGTGAGGACCGGCACACTGTCTCCTGCAATTGGGAGCTTGATCATCTGGCCACTCTGAGTGGTCATGACCATTTCTTGGTGCTCCTCGGTGACCATCATGGCTGCCACGACGTTCCCAGTCTTGGTAGTGATATCCGCAACTTTGACGCCTTGACCTGATCGTTTTTGGACCGGATATTGGCTAAGCATCGTGCGTTTACCCATCCCCTTCTCGGTGACGAGTAAGAGTTGGCGGAAGGTCGGGTCAGTTTTGCTGGAGTTTGCTTCGGCTTCACTGAAGGCTTCCACGCCGATGACGTAGTCGTTCTTGCGAAGCTCGATGCCTTTTACGCCTTGAGTGTCTCGGTGGGAGTTCTTGACTTCTTTTTCGCTGAAGCGAATGGACTTACCGTGGCGGGTGATCAACATGATGTGGTCACTGCCATTGGTAATTTTGCCCCAGACGAGTTCGTCATCATCCTTCAGGATAATGGCAATGATGCCGTTTTGACGAATGTTGTCGTATAGCTTGACGGCGGTTTTCTTGACAAGGCCATTTTTGGTGGCCAACGTCACAAACTTGTCTTTATCCTCGGCCTCGTTCATGACTATGATTGATTGAACGCGCTCGTCGCTGCGCAGGTTCACTAAGTTCACTAGAGCTGTGCCCTTGGCTTGGCGACTGGTTTCGGCAATCTCAAATGCTTTCAGGCGGAAAACGCGACCCTTGTTGGTGAAGAGTAATAAGCTGTCATGGGTATTGACGGTCAAGATACTGTGGACAGCGTCCTCTTCTTTCGTCTTGATACCAATGGCCCCTTTGCCGCCGCGCTGTTGAGAGCGCAGGGTAGTCGGGCTGTAGCGCTTGATGTAGCCAGTTTGGGTCAAGGTGATAACAGTGGATTCATTGGCAATTAAGTCTTCTTCGCTGAATTCTCCAACTTTGCCTTTGATCAGCTTCGTTTTGCGATCATCGCCGTACAGCTCGATCATTTCACGAGTTTCTTTACCAATTAGGGCCAGGACAGCCTTGGGACTGGCTAGTAGAACCAGTAACTCGTCGAGCTGAATCTTAATGGCGTTGTACTCGTCTTCGATCTTTTGTCGCTCGAGGGCAGCTAATCGTTTCAGCTGCATATCAAGGATGGCTGTGGCTTGAATTTCGGACAGGCCAAACTTCTTCATTAACGAGGCTCGGGCTTGATCTGTATCTGGAGAGCGGCGAATTGTCTCAATCACATCGTCTAAGTTCGCGAGGGCAATCAATAAACCTTCCAAGATGTGGGCACGAGCGCGGGCTTCTGACAACTCAAACTGGGCGCGCTTGACGATCACCAACTGGCGATGAGCGACATACTCCATCATGACTTGCTTGACGTTCATTAACTGAGGCGTGCCTTCACTGGTCAGAGCCACCATGTTCATCGGGAAGCTGGTTTGCAGTTCTGAGTACTTAAAGAGCTTGTTGAGGACCACCTTAGGTCGGGCATCACGCTTGAGCTCGATGGTGACTTGCATACCTTTACGGTCAGAGTCATCGTTGAGGTCTTTGATGCCTTCAATTTTCTTGCTGCGGACTAAGTCAGCAATCTTCATGATTAAACGGGCTTTGTTTACTTGATATGGAAGCTCGGTAACCAGGATCTGGAAGTTGCCTTTTTTGTCTTCCACGATATTGGTCTTGGCGCGCAGAACGATCTTGCCTTTGCCGGTGTGGTAGGCCTCACTAATGGCTTTGGAATCGTACATAATGCCGCCGGTTGGGAAATCTGGGCCTTGGACATGAGTCAGGATGTCTTCAACCGTGACGTCTGTGGAGAAAGAGCCGGCCAGCAGCTTGGGATCAGTAGACAGAGCAGTATCAATCCGTTGGTTTAAGACAGCAATGGCGGCCGCACTCGGCGCAGCAACTTTCTCTTTTTTCTTATCCTTGGTTGAAGCCTCCCCATCTAAGTCTTCTACGGAGATAGAGACACGGTCTTCCTGCTTAGGCGCAATAGCGGCTGCTTCGGCAGCCATAGTGGCTCCTCCACGGTCGAGCATTGCTAAAATGGCGTTACATACTTCGGTTAAGTTATGAGGTGGAATTTTGGTTGCCATCCCCACGGCAATTCCTTCTGAGCCCATCAGCAGGAGGTTTGGTAAACGGGTGGGGAGCACAGTTGGTTCTTGAATCGAGCCATCAAAGTTGCCCACAAACTCCACCGTTTTCTTATCAATATCAGTCAAGAGCTCTTTGGAAATTTTAGCCAAGCGTGCTTCGGTGTACCGCATGGCAGCTGGACTATCTCCATCTACAGAGCCGTAGTTTCCTTGACCATCAATCAGCATGTAGCGCATGCTAAAGTCTTGAGCTAACCGAACTAACGCTGAGTACACGGCAGTGTCACCATGGGGGTGATAGCGACCGAGTACGTCTCCAACAATACGTGCACATTTCTTGTAGGTGCCGGTGTGATGAATTCCACTCTTGTACATCGAGTATAGAATACGACGGTGGACTGGTTTGAGACCGTCGCGGACGTCAGGCAAAGCCCGTGAGACGATCACACTCATGGCGTAGTCGAGGTAGGACTTCTCCATTTCACTGACGATTGAGATGTGTTTAATCTTGCCAAATCTGCCTTCAGTAATTGAGTTGATGGCTGGGCCTTCAGCTGCTACAGTCACCTGGGTTTCCCCTGACATGCGCGCTTCAGTGACGGTCACGTCTTGCTCGGTCTCAGCAAACTCAGCAGAGTCAGTTGGCTCTGTATCGTCAGGTAAGTTGGTGTCGTTGTCTTTTTCGTCGGTCATATTATTTCTAGGCTACTTTTGCCATTGCTTCTTCTAGTTCCTTGAGTGCTTCATCACGGCCCACAAACTTATTGATCTTGACCCATTTGTCTGGCTCAAGGTCTTTATAGTGTTCAAAAAAATGTTTCAGTTTATCTAGACGATACTGAGGGACATCGCTCAGATCCATCCAAGCGCCACAGACCACATCTTGCTTGGCTTTGGCTGGGACGCAAACTAACTTGTGATCAATGCCTTCTTCATCTTCCATCTCGAGCATGCCAATCACGCGACACTTCATCCAAGTTCCAGCTTGAACGGGTTGTGGAGTCAAGACGACTGCATCGAGTAAATCACCATCTTTGCCCTGAGCTCCTTCAATTGAGCCGTAGTTCTCTGGGTAGAACATCGGGGTGGGCACAAAGCGGTCCACATAAATCCGGCCGGTCTCCTCATCTTGCTCATACTTAATATTTGAGCCTGCGGGAATCTCGATTAATACATGAATGATTGGACTATCTGCCATACTGCTCCTTTTTAAACGTCTAAGTTTGCCATCTTAGCGTGTGTTTGAATAAATTTTTTGCGTGGTGGTACTTCATCCCCCATCAAGATATCAAAGGTTTTATCTGCTCGAGTTGCATCATCAATTGTGACCTGCTTGAGGGTTCTCGTCTTGGGATTCATGGTCGTATCCCACAGCTGCTCCGGGTTCATTTCTCCCAGACCTTTAAAGCGCTGGACCACGGGTTGGGCAGTTGGAGTTTTCACTTTAATTTCTTTGACTTTATCTTCCCGCTCCTGATCGGAGTACACATAAAAATTGTCTTTGCCGTACGAAACCTTAAAGAGTGGTGGCATGGCAATGTACAGATAGCCATTTTTAATTACTTCAGGCAAGTGGCGATAAAAGAAGGTGAGCCCAAGAGTGGTGATGTGCTCACCGTCGACGTCAGCGTCATTCATCAAGATAACACGGTGGTAGCGGAGTTTCTCTGGTTTAAAGGTTTCACCAATACCAGCGCCTAAGGCAATCACCAAGTTCTTCAGTTCTTCAAAAGCGACGATCTTATCAAGACGGGCGCGCTCAGTGTTTAAAATTTTACCGCGCAGTGGATACACAGCTTGGAAACGACGGTCCCTCCCCTGTTTGACGGTGCCACCGGCTGAGTCACCCTCGACGATGTAAATTTCTGATTCGGAAGCTTCTTTGCTTTGACAGTCGGCTAATTTCCCCGGTAAAGTCGATCCCTCGAGAGCACCTTTGCGGATAACCGCATCTTTGGCTGCGCGAGCCGCTAGGCGAGCTCTGGCTGCCAGCATTACTTTTTCAATGATAATGCGCGCTGCTTTGGGGTTTTCCTCGAGAAAAACTTCAAATCCATCCTTTAAAACTGAGTAAACGGCCGACTGGGCTTCTGAGTTATTTAGCTTGCTCTTGGTCTGAGACTCAAACTGAATGTCATTCGACGGCATCTTGACGAAAACTACCGCGGTTAAGCCTTCACGCAAGTCTTCAGTCGTAAACAGGTCTTTTTCTTTCGCCAACTGATTCTTGAGGGCGTAGTCCTTCAAGACTTTATTGAGCGCCATCCGGAATCCAGTTAGGTGAGTTCCACCATCTGGAGTTTTGATAACGTTGGCATAACTTTCGAGCTTTTCGGCATAGGTGTCGTTATATTGAAGCGCAACTTCTACGCCAATTTTTTTCTTGGTGTTGTCATCAGTCCAAACCCCTTGGGTATACATCACTTCATGCAGTGGTTTTTTAGTTAAGTTCATGTGCTCAACTAGTGAGCGGATACCACCTTCAAAGTAAAAGTGCTTGGCAACTCCGGCAACTAAGTCGTTCAGTTCGAAATACAGGCCAGCCATTAAGTAAGCCCGGTCACGAATAATCTCCATTAAGATGTTGTGATTAAAGGTGACGGTGGAGAATAAACTTTTATCAGGTACAAAGTGGACGAGTGTTCCAGTCTCATATCTTAGTAAGCTTTTTGACTGGATAGGAAATGATTTGACTAGTTCTGACTTAGATATCTCTTTTACGCTATAGTTGGGCTTACCTATGATGTATTCCTGAATGTAGTACGTATTATTTCGTTTAACGACCACCGTCATGGCAATCGAGAGTGCATTCACAGCAGCTGCCCCCACTCCGTGCAAGCCTCCGGATGCCTGATAGGCTGTCTCTTCGAACTTGCCACCAGCATGGAGCTTGGTCATCACTACTTCTAAAGCTGAGACCTTGGCTGTGGGGTGCATGTCAACTGGAATACCGCGGCCATTATCAACCACAGTAATCGCTCCGATACCAGCTTCTGCCCCCTCCAATTGACTATGAAAGAGTTGAATAGTTTTGCCGTAGCCAGCTAAGGCCTCGTCTACAGCATTATCGAGAATTTCTTTGGCTAAGTGGTGAAGTCCCCGGCTATCTGTCGAGCCAATGTACATGCCTGGTCGCTTGCGAACCGGCTCGAGTCCCTCGAGTACTTTAATTTCAGAAGCTTGGTATTGATTTGTGACTGCCATACAAGGGTCATGTTATAGCGTTTTTTACTTCGATTGTCTACTCAGACGTCCTGCCAGCTCAAAGAAACAGTGCTCTAAGACTAACCGAACCTGAATATTTTTCTCGAGTAAGTTGAGTGCTTCCAGGATCGAACCTAATTGATAACTGCGAACTTTAGTGGGCTGAAGGGTATTTTGATGGTGCAGCGCGAGAAACATCTGAGTTAAGAGCTCTTGTGCGTCTGCTCGTTCTTTATATTTTTCTGACAGGGCCAGAATTTCAGAAATTGAGAGTCTTTCTAGGTTGTCCACAGCGATGGGGCTCAGATCTGCAAAGCTAGTGTGCGAGTTACCTGATCCTAAATCGAGCGTAATACATCTGGAAGAAATTGTAGGGAGGATGCGTTGGGGACGTGTCGTAGTCAGAATAAGTTTGAGATGAGATGGTGGCTCTTCAAGTAACTTCAGCAAGGCATTTTGGGCTGGAATAGAGGCTTGATCAATCTTGAATAGAATAAAAATACTGCGTTCACTACTAAAAGGCATTAGTGCTGTCTCTGACTGCAAGTCTCTGACTTCCTCAATTGAGAGGGCCGTTGCCTCTGCTTCCTCTTGGTCAGGATGTAGAAAGTGAATATCAGGGTGAGAGGTTACTTGATCCTCACTAAGCTGAAGCTGCCCAGCTAAGAACGATACGATCTGAGAATAATGACTAGAGTGAGTCTGGCAGTGGAGCAAAAGTGAGGTGGTGCCTGAGAACTCGTTAAACATAGCCTGATTTTACACTAGAAACTGCAGTGCTCTCTGTTGCGTCCCAGCTGGGCTGACTTGCATCTGGCGACTGCCTGTGTCACTATATTTCTACACGTATGATTGATCCTGCCCAGTCAAGCGCAAATGCGTTATCTCCGCTGCTTCCAAGTAACTCCATTGTCAAGGTTCTCGCCGAGCAAGGAGCGATTTCTGCTGAGCAGTATCAAGCTTTGCTTCTTGAACAGGCCAGCAGTGGCAAATCACTGGAAGACTTAATCGAAGAGAAGCAACTGGTTTCAGAAACGGTGCTCACCCAGGCTAAGGCCAAGTTTTATAACATGCCTTTTATTCAGCTGAGTGATGTGGGTGTTTCGCCTGAAGCAATTAGTCAGATTCCTGAGAGTGTGGCCCGTCGATATCTCATGCTGCCGTTTTTGGTTAATAAGCAGGATCGAGTGTTATCAGTAGCTATGAAGAATCCGCTGGATTTAGCAGCGATTGATTTTGCGGAAAAAAAGACTGGTTTTAAAATTCAGGCCTCTTTTGCCACGCCCACTGAGATAGACCGGACTATTCTCGAACGTTATGCTCAGAATTTGTCTAGTGAAGTGAATGCGGCCTTAAAGCAGACCGGCCAGGGTGATTCTGATCATCGAGCCCAAGTCAGCAACGCCTTTCTATCTAAAGAAGTCATCCGAGAAGCGCCGATTACCAAGATTGTCGAGACAATTCTGGGTTTTGCTCTCAAGGCACGGGCCTCAGATATTCATATAGAGCCTCAGGAAGATCGAACCCGTGTTCGCTATCGTATTGATGGTATCTTGACTGAGAAATTAATTTTGCCCCGGACTGTACATGAGGCCGTACTCTCCAGAATTAAGATCTTAGCTGACCTGAAAATTGATGAAAAACGCTTACCGCAAGATGGCCGCTTTACTTTTTCTGGTGAAGGCGAAGAAGTGGATCTGCGTGTCTCTACTCTGCCAATTGTCTATGGCGAAAAAGTGGTGATGCGGTTACTGAAAAAGAACTCGACCGTACCCAGTTTAGCGGACCTTGGTTTACGTGGCCAAGCGTTACGAGATGTAGAAGAAGCAATTATCGTGCCTCATGGGATTGTTCTGGTTACTGGACCGACAGGTTCAGGAAAGACCACCACCCTGTATTCAGTCCTCCATAAGATTAACACGCCGAAGGTGAATATTATGACCTTGGAAGATCCAGTCGAGTATCAGATGCCGGGTATTAACCAAGTCCAGATTAACCCACAAGTGGGACTGACCTTTTCTTCAGGGTTGAGATCTTTCTTGCGCCAAGATCCCAATATCATCATGGTGGGAGAAATTCGGGACACGGAAACCGCAGAGCTGGCTGTTCAGGCGTCACTCACTGGTCACTTAGTTTTTTCTACGTTGCACACCAACTCAGCAGCGGGCGCTCTGCCCCGTTTGATTGATATGGAGGTGGAGCCGTTCCTGTTAGCTTCTAGTTTGACTTTAGCCATGGGGCAAAGAGTGGCTCGGAAAATCAACCCTGAGTTTGTTGAGGAATATACACCAGAGCCAGCTATTGTTGAGGATATTAAACAAGTACTCGGTCCCCTCTACTTGCCTTGGTGTAAACAAAACAAAAAAGATCCAGAAAAAGTTGTGCTCTACCGGCCAAAGGTAGATCGTCCAGAGACAGAACCAGAGTACAAAGGTCGAATTGCCATTTTTGAGGTAATGAAACTGAATGAAGAGATTGCGCATCTAATTGTGGAGAAGAAATCCGCCAGTGACATCGAGAAAGTGGCGCTTAAGAACGGGATGTTATTAATGAAGCAAGATGGCTACATTAAAGCACTCGAAGGGATTACTACTCTAGAAGAAGTGCTGCGTGTTGCTGATGTCTAATTCGGTATACACTGATACTAGAAGAAAAATGAAAGCGCGCTATGAATATTCATGACATGTTGCAGCTCCTGATAGACCGTAGTGGTTCAGACCTGCATATTCTGGTGGGTTCTCCTCCTATTCTCAGAATTGATGGCGCCCTCATCCCAATTGATGGTGCTCCTCTGCTCAAAAAAGAACATGCCGAGCTCTTAATTTTTCCCTTAATGAACCAGGAACAAAAAGACTATGTGACCGTCAATAAAGAAATCGACTTTGGGTATCAATTCAAAGATGTGGGACGTTTTCGTATAAATGTGTATTACCAACAAGGCTTTTACTCAGCAGCTTTGCGCTTGATTCCAACTAAAATTCGCTCCATTGAAGAACTTCAACTACCGGACGCTTTTCATCAATTTACGAAATACAACCAAGGGTTAGTTTTGCTGACTGGTCCAACTGGAGAGGGAAAGTCTACTACTCTAGCAGCTATGGTCCAGGAGATTAATCTTACCCGCGCTGAGCATATTTTGACTATTGAAGATCCAATTGAGTTTATTTATACGCCCCAAAAAAGCATTATTTCGCAGCGAGAGCTTCATCAAGATACACATAGCTGGGAAATTGCGCTCCGCTCTGCTCTACGAGAAGACCCAGATGTGGTACTCCTCGGAGAAATGCGTGATTACGAGACGATTGCTGCTGCGGTGACTGTCGCCGAAACCGGCCACTTAGTTTTAACGACGCTCCACACCAACTCTGCAGCCCAAACAGTTGATCGTATTATTGACGTGTTTCCGGAACATCAGCAGTCACAGATTCGTCAACAGCTCTCAGTCACGCTTCAAGCTGTAGTTTCTCAGCGGTTAGTACCTTTAGTCGGTGGTGGTCGAGTAGCAGCGACTGAAATTATGATCTGTACCCCAGCCATCCGCAACCTGATCCGAGAAGGTAAAACCTATCAGATTGATAATGTGATCCAGACCTCTTCCGAGAGTGGCATGATGCTGTTAGAGGCGAGCTTGCTGCAATGGGTGCAAAGAGGGGCGCTGACCTTAGAGCGAGCGCGTGAGTACGCAATCCGACCCGATGAATTTGACCGATTATCTGGGGCGAAGTAAATATGGCATTTTTTCAGTACACAGTCAAAAACGAGCATGGTGAAACAATCAAAGGGAAGGTGGAGTCACCGAACCTGGAGCAGGCCTCGGCCATTTTGCGAAATCGCAATCTGTTGGTGATTAATATTGTGCCGGTCAATGAAACTCTCACTGCCAAGTTGGCTCTGACCTTTGGTGGCATAAAACAGACCGAGATTGTGGACTTTACCCGCCAACTTTCGACCATGATCACCGCTGGCTTGACCTTGACTGAAGCACTGCATATTTTGCACCAGCAAAGTAAACCTGCCATGCAAAAAATGATTGGAGAGTTACTACGCGAAGTGGAAGGCGGCAGTACTTTTTCAAATGCTCTCGCTGCGCAAGGAAAAAAATTCTCTGCAGTCTACATCCAGCTGGTCAAAGCCGGTGAAACAGCTGGTGTACTTGATAATGTTCTGAATCGTTTAGCTGATAACCTGGAAAAGCAGCGAGAGTTTAATGCCAAAGTCAAAGGCGCACTGATTTATCCAATGATTGTGATCGTGGTGATGTTGGGGGTGGGCATGGTGATGATGGTCTTTGTGGTGCCCAAGTTGACTGAGATGTATACAGAGATGAAGATTGAGCTGCCCTTAGTAACGAAGTTATTAATTGCGACTTCAAACTTCATGAAGAATATGTGGTGGCTGATTATTTTAGGAGCGATAGGTGGAAGCTTTGCCTTCCGAGCCTGGGTGGCGACAAAAACAGGCAGGCATTCGTTTGATAAAATTATGCTCAAGTTGCCGGTGATGGGTGTTCTACGGCAAAAAATTCTCTTAACTGAGTTTTGCCGCACCATCAGTCTTTTACTTGGGGCAGGAATCTCTGTTTTGCAGGCCTTAGAAATCATTGCTGCGGCGATGGACAATGTGCTTTTTCAAGATGCTTTGGCTGATGCATCGAAAGAAGTGGAAAAGGGAGTTCCTTTATCCCAGACACTGATGCGCTATGATTTTTTCCCTCCTATTTTGCCGCAAATGATTGCTGTCGGTGAAGAAACTGGCAAGATCGATGAGATTATGGGCAAATTAGGAAAATACTTTGAGTCAGAAAGTGAGCACGCCGTCAAAAACCTGACCGCTGCACTAGAGCCAATGATTATGATCGTATTGGGCCTCGGAGTGGGAACAATCGTGATTGCGATTATCATGCCGATTTATAATTTAACTAGTAATTTGTAGTTCTCAGCGTTATTTGCTTCTGGATCAGAAATTGTGTAGTCTAGAACGATGGTTGCCCCTTTTCTTTTATTAAGCCTCCTCCTATTCGCACTCGGCGCCATCATTGGTAGTTTCCTGAATGTGGTTATTTATCGGACGGTCAAAGGTGAGTCTTGGGTTGCCGGAAGGTCCAAGTGCGAGTCCTGCCACCGTCAGCTTCGTTGGTTTGAGAATATTCCCTTAGTCTCGTATATTTTATTGCAGGGAAGGTGCCGGAGCTGTCAGAAGACCATCTCGATGACCCACCCAGTGTTAGAGTTTCTGACCGGAGCGCTCTTTGTTTGGTGGCTCTGGGGGAGCTCGCTTTTTTTCCGCATCACCATTCATCCTTTTCAGTATGTCCAGCCGCTATTTTGGTTATGTGTCGGCATACTGCTTTTAATTATTTTTTTTGCCGACCTCTTATACTTCATTATCCCCGATGAAGTAGTTCTTTCCTTGGCAGGTCTGACGCTACTCTATCGATTGGCACTGGTGCTTTCAGGGGTAATGCAAACGCGTGATTTTTTGCTGACCCTAGCGGGTACGGCCATGGTCACAACTTTCTTTTTTAGTCTTTGGTACTTTACGAAAGGGAAAGGGATGGGCTTTGGAGACGTGAAGTTTGCTGTTCCCTTTGGATTATTGCTAGGATGGCCAAATGTTCTGGTTGGGTTACTGTTGGCCTTTATCTTTGGTGGAATTTTTGGAATAGGACTCGTTCTTAGTAGAAAAAAAACCTTGAGTCAAGCCGTTCCTTTCGGCCCATTTCTAGTAGTCTCAACTTTTGTAACGCTCGTTTTAGGGAGTAGCATATGGGCATGGTACATGGCGTTAATGTGAGGGAAATGTATGAGAATATTTAAATTTCTGTTCTCCTCATTGGTGGCTTTGTCGATCGTCAGCGTTCTGACTTTCTTTATTGGGCGGGAGGTACTGTTGATAGTCGCCTCCTCTACGGTAACTGAGTCTTTAGCAGAGCTCCGAGAAATTGCTGAAGATTCTACTGAGTATGCACAAAAGTGTCGGCAAAAAGGAGTTTTAGCCAATGCTAACCCTATAAGTCAGTTACAACTTCGATTCCTGGACTCACGTCAGTTTGTGACGGAAGTTATTTGTACCCAATTCTCTCTGGAACCCATCGTGGTCAAAAAGAAAAGTTTGCCAATTTTGGCTACCAAAACTCCTGGGAGCAGTGGAGTTTTCTGGGGAAAAGAACGTAGTGGTCTTCAGCTGGAAGTACTGGGGAGACAAAAAGATGTATTTGTGGAGAATGAGCAAATTGCAGATTCCCAGCCTGGGAATCTCAGCTATGGAGTTCATCCCGTAAGCACTTGTGACGGCTATGGCTATCAGTGCTGTCAGGAAGAGGCATATAGTGGCATTGGTGAGTCGTATAAAAAAGTAAGCGACTGTCCGAAGAGCTGTTTTAGCAGCTGTCTAGCCCGGCCTATTGTCTTAGCATTTAATGCTGATCCTTTCCCTGATGAAAAAACTCGTACGCTCAGAGTCCAATCTGGTGAAACAGTCACCTTTTCTTATGTAACCTCATATACTCTAAAGGAGAAAGTTAGTTTAACCGTCAGGTATGGGGACGGAGAGCATGAGTCTCTCTCCACAATGTCTGGAACTACCACTCACCAATATACTTGTAGTTCAAGCCAATGTGTGTACGTCGCTGAATTAGTTGCTCGATCAGCATCTGGTGTAGGTTCGGCTATGACCCCAGTAACTCAGCTAAACGTCCTGGTCAGCCCATAAGTTCACTTGAGGAAACAGGCTCTAGACAATTATTAAAAATTCATGCAGACTTACACAGTAATAGAAAAACTTTCTTAAGTTTGAAAGGAGTTTAATACTCATGAAAAAGTTAGGTACACATTTTAATAGATTGGGTTTTACCCTGATTGAGTTAATGGTTGCGGTGGGTATTATTGGTGTGTTAGTAGCTGGAGGCTTAGTGGCTTTTAGAAACTCACAGCAAACTGCTCGTGATGCTCGACGTCGCTCCGATGTTGACTCAATCTCTAAAGCATTAGAACAATTTTATAATAATACTAATGCGTACCCAGCCGCAATTGCATCTATCGCAAATGCCACATATTTTGTAAATGCTGCTTTACCACTTGATCCACTAAATGTGGCTCCAAGTACCTATACCACCACAACCAGTGCGTTAACATACTGTGTTTGTGCATTAATGGAGCGTACCACTAGAGGAAATTCCTCAAGTACTGCTTGTGCATACGTTCCTACCGGTGGTGCTACTGCTACACATTTCTGTATGTCAGCCCAACAGTAACGCTATGATTCGATTGATTTTTGGAAACACTACCCGACCTTTTTCTCAGCAAAAAGGTCGGGTTTTCTCTTCTTGGGGATTCTCTTTAATTGAGCTAATGATTGCAGTCAGTATCATTGGGGTGCTTACGACCATTGGCTTAGTCAGCTTTAATCAGGCAAATAAAGGGGCTCGAGATGGGAAACGACGAGCAGATATGGAGCAGGTTCGAGCTGCTTTAGTACTCTATCGGACTGATGTTGGATCTTACCCTGTTAAAGTTGATTGGACAGGTATGGTTAGTGTTGTCCGGAACTACCTAAGCACTAGTTCAGTCCAGGATCCGAAGCCATCGCCGTATGTGCAGTACCAATATTCCTACGTTGCCGCAACTAACGGTTTTACCATATGTGCCATCCTAGAAAATCCCTCCCTAGAAAATCCCTCTGGTGCAGCTCATTGTCTGACTAGTCCATAATAGAGGTTAAATGAGATCCTCCTCCTCTCTCAGTCGTTCCTTGGGCTTTTCCTTAGTTGAGCTGATGGTCACGGTTACGATCATGCTAGCTCTGACTGGAGGAGGCATCGCTGGATACTTGAACCTGCGGAGTCGTCAAAACCTTGTGAATGCTGGCAAAGAGGTCGAGCAACTTCTTCGTTCAGCTCAGAAGAAGGCACGTGTGGGCGACAAGCCGTCAGGGTGCACAGGAGCTCTGACAGGATATAGGGTGAGTACGATCTCTGGTCCTACTAGAGTAATTTTAGAAGCTCGCTGTGCAACCAATTCTCAAAATGTCCAGATATATACAATTCCAAGTGGAGTGACTTTGACCACCTTTAGTACAATGACGTTTGCGGGTCTCCACGGGGGCGTGGTAGGAGCAGGCACGGTTCTACTGACTTCGTCCAGCCCTTCGTACAGCTATCAGTTCTCAGTAAACCCCGGTGGCAACATTAGCGAGCCAGTGATAACTAGGAATTAATCATGTCAAGAAAAAAAATCTACCCCTCCACACTTCGGATGAATACTGCCGGTCAAACCTTGGTAGAAGTGATTGTGGCGACTAGTGTGGTTGCGCTGGTGATGACTGCAATTGTGGCCATTGTCACGGTGTCTGTGAGAAACACGGCGCAGGCAAAGGCAAAAGCGCTAGCCACCAAGTATTCTCAAGAAGGAGTTGAGTACTTTCGGCAAAAACGGACAGATCTAGGTTGGGAGAGTTTTTATAGTATCCTGGCAGAGGATGGCACTACGTTTGGCTATTGTTTGGCCTCTTTGCCCGCGACTAATAATGCCTTTCAGGCGTTAACTCAATCTAGTTGTACAGCTAGTCAGGCTGTAGATGCACGGGGGATGTTTCGGAGGGATGCTGCTGTTACTTTGTCTGACGTGTTAGGAGTGCAGATCATTTCTGTATTAGTGACTGTCCGCTGGCAAGAAGGTACAATTACTCGAGAATCACGCGCTAGCCAAGACTTTCGCAAAGCCACCAACTAGAGATTCCGGATATTGACGCTGGTGGAGAAATTTTCGGTATAGATGCTTGGACCAGCTCTGTCCAGAGAATCTTTTTCGATGGTAAGTGAGATTTTTACAAACGTTCCCCTATTTAAGCCAGTCTGCTGACAGTCAAACGTAAGGTTCTGGATTCGCACTGCGCTTGAGGTTAAGTACTTCGTATCGATAGCTGATTGAGAAGCGATTTTATCGTTGTTTTCTAAAAGCGTAGTGATATTTCTGTCGAGTGATCGAAGTGCAATTTGAGTCATCCCAGGGGTGCAGATAGGACCACCAGAAACGACAGGTTCTAAACTGAGGGAGTTGCGGAGCAAAAATTCCATCTGACTAATGGCATAATCGCCCTCATCTTTTAGGGTAGTATAAAGTGTTTTCTTCGAGTTCCCCAGTAAGGTGGTATAAAACAAGCTAGCAGCCGACATAAGTAAGACCATGCTAATTGCCGTAACAACGAGGACTTCTATTAAGGTAAAACCAGTGGTCTTAAGGAAGTTTTTCGTTGGTAGCTGCGGGTACTTGTGATCTAGTTGGTTTCTTGCCATGTGTAGAGTGGTTTGGTCATCCGTTCAGGTACATTTGTAATAAAGTCAGGTCGGAAGCGGAAGAGCTCTGTAGGGTAAGAGTCATTCAAAGCTGCGCTACTGAACTCCCTATTTAGAAGTACACCATTCCAGCCGACAAATGTGCCCTCGCCAATGAACTTGCGATCTCCCCCACCGAGCCCGCCTTCAATAATGATTTGGTTGTTTGCGATAAAGACTCCGGCAACCGTAGGGTTACTCGCAGCGGCTGAAGGGTCTCCAATAGTATTGGAGAACGTAATATTTCCAGAAACAATAAATGCTAAGAATGCACCATTTGGTACCGTGATCTGCGCATTTACATTCAAGTTCCCACTTACAAAAATCACCATCTTTTCTCCTGCCGCCAATGTCCAGTTACTGCCAATCGTGGCGTTGCCACTGCGGTAATATGCTCGAGAATTGACGGGTGCGCTTGTAGGCTTAGCTCCAGTGAAGTCGGTGCTGGGGTTAGTACCCATGCTAAAGAGGTTGTAAAAGTAGCCATAATCTTCTTTTGGGCCTCGTAACCTCATTCCCACCACCCGGCTAGTGCGCCCATCCTGGCTTAGATAGGTATATTGAGAACCTCCGTCGGCAGTGGAATCAATATCTCCACCGCCTGTTGTAGTCAAACCACTTGAGTTTATGGTGCTGATCGTATTGCGAAGTGAAAGAGCGGCAATACAAGATGGGGAGTTACATTCAGATGGAATAGCACTTCTTACGGCAGTACCACTGATCGCTCCAGCATGAATCAAACCATTCTGAGTTTGCCACCAAGGTGCCCTGACATTTCCTAAGAAAATGTTAATTCCCGATTGAGGAACAGATATGCCTGAGTAGACACAACCGGCTGGACAGGTACATCGCCACTGAGCTAAGTCTGGGGTGTAGTAGACTTCCACATTCTGTGAATTTTTCACACCATTAATCGTAAATGTGGTCCCTGAGACCACGCCTGTTTGAGTGTTCCCTGCCCAGTCATCGGTGGATATCCCAGTTCCTGGGCCATTACCGTTTTGTGGGATATTCCCACCTGCTCTCTCACAGATGCCAGTGGCTAAGTTCAGTACAGCAGTATTGGATGAGTCGTAGAAAGTGCCGCCAGTAATCGGACCTACCAAAGTAAAGGTGCCTGTTGTCCATGCACTCGTTTGATTTGGTGAACAGGCGTCATTAACACCCCTGACTCTCCAGGTATAGAAGGCCACATTGCCAGGGGCTGTAAAGGTAAAGTTTCGAGTTGTATTTACGGCTTGGCAGAACGTATTTGCAGCCGTACATTCTTGCCCTACTGGCGTGCCGGTTGGATACACCTGAACACTGTACTTCGTTGCTAAAGGTGCATTTGACCACGAAAGAGTGATCTGACGACTAATGGGAATCTGAATCTCACCGCTTGGCGGAGTTAAGGAAGGATTTCCAGGAACTCCTGAGTCCGTGTTTGGGCAAAACCCTGTACACGTTGCTTGACCACAGAGCGGGCTGCCGCAGGCAGCACATCCAATACAAGTGCCAGGACAGTCTCCATTGCAGGTACAGCTAGTCTCCCCATTGTTACAAGTTCCATCTCCACAGTAGGCGCCGCCACAGCTGCCACAATCACTTGAGCAAGTGGAGCACGTTTCTGCTCCACTACAGACGCCGTCGCCACAGGAATTACAGGCACCACAGTCTCCAGCACAGGAAGAGCATGTCTCTGCCCCATTACATAAATTGTCACCACAAAACGGGGCGGAGCAGGAACAGTCAGAGGAGCAGCTGGCGCACGTCTCACCCGTTTCACAAATACTGTTGCCACAGACAGCGGCGGGGGCGCCGGGACCCCAGCAACCGAGAGGTTGGATGGTGGT
>CAZMXT010000019.1:0-16935 GCA_964570365.1 uncultured Pseudomonadales bacterium
AATAGAGGTTGTTGTGAGTTTGCTTCGATAGCTACCGACAGCCAATTCATAAAATTTGACAAAAACTCACTTTATAGGTATTATGTGGTCACAAGTTAATATCCAAAAGCGTTTGAGTCTATCGCAATAGACAAGCTGCGTAGGAGAAAGAAGGGTGAAAGCCCAACATTACTACGACGGAAGTCCACCGTAAAATACGACAAAGAGTGTCGGCAACGGAGCTCTGAAATAAGATTTACTACTAATTTCAGTTGTTCCCGCTTAGGCGGGATTTTTAGTAGCAAATACATAAGGGTGGTACCGCGGTTCTTTCTAAGAAGCGCCCCTTTTAGTTTTTAGTTCGCCAATTGGTGAATAGAGACTAGAAGGGGTGTTTTTTTATGAAAAAATTATGGCAAAAGAATTGGGAGTTGAATCAATTGATTGAAACTTTTGAAACAGCAGGTGATCTTGTTCTGGATCAAA
The DNA here is from genome assembly GCA_964570365.1 of uncultured Pseudomonadales bacterium. Taxonomy (GTDB): domain Bacteria; phylum Patescibacteriota; class Microgenomatia; order UBA1400; family PJMF01; genus CAZMXT01. The sequence goes on from CAZMXT010000019.1 coordinate 466, forward strand.
AGCTTGTCAAATATGACGTAATCGGATCGCTCGCGCATGCAAGAGGCCTAAATATAATTGGAATTATATCGACTGCTGAGCTTGATCTGCTTAAAAATGGTCTGAGTGAAATCATCAACTTGAATGATGATAATAAGTTCAACCTCCAGCCAGGGGATGAAGATGTTCACACCAAAATTGAGAATCATTTGACTGAGCAACTTGGTGAAGTAGGCAAAAAAATCCACACAGGGAGATCTAGAAACGACCAAGTTCTTACCACTATCAGGTTATTTACTAAAGAGAACTTGCTGCAAGTTTGGACTGAAGTTCTTGAGTTAGCAGAGGCTTTTCTAGTTCTTGCTGAGGAAAATAAAAATGTTTTAATGCCGGGGTACACGCATATGCAACGGGCGATGCCCTCCAGTATTGGGATGTGGGCAGGCAGTTTTGCTGAAGGATTGCTTGATGATCTAAAACTATTAAAAACAACGTACCAACTAAACGATCAATCCCCATTGGGCTCTGCTGCTGGATATGGAGTACCTTTAAATCTTGACAGGCAATTTGTCTCAGATGCATTGGGTTTCGCTAAAGTGCAAAACAATTCTTTGTATTGTCAAAACTCTAGAGGGAAAATCGAAGGTGTGGTGCTGGCTTCACTTATCACAATCCTTCAGGATATAAATAAATTTGCGACTGATGTCTTGCTCTTTACTACAGCAGAGTTTGGTTTTCTTGAAGTATCTTCAGAACTTTGTTCTGGAAGTAGCATTATGCCGCAAAAGAAAAATGTTGATCTAGCTGAACTCTTACGAAGCAAAGTTCATGTATTGCTCGGGAATTACGTACAACTTATTAGTTTATCTTCTAATCTCGTCTCTGGGTATAACAGAGATTTACAGGATAGTAAAAAGCCTTTGTTTGAAAGCCTCGAACTCACGGTTAGTTGTTTGAGTGTAGCCAAAATGCTAGTGCTGGGGCTGAAGGTCAATCAAAAAAATATCATAGTGAAAATTACTCCAGAAATTTTTGCCACTCACATTGCCTTAGAGTTGGTAAAGAAGGGGATACCCTTTCGGGAAGCATACCGGATGGCTGCTAAAGAGTATAACCAGACAGCCATTCCTACTGACGGTATCAACCAATCGCAACATTTAGGCGGAACTGGAAACCTGGGTATTGGGGTATTAAAAAAACAGCTGCTGACAGAAACTGAGAAGTGCGACCAAGAAAAGAACGCTTACCAATCAAGTATTAAAAAACTTTTTTTATGAAAGGAAAATATGAAAAGTAAAACACATTATCAGAAGGTGGCTTCATACGAGGCGAAAGTCGGTGAAGCAAAAAAAGTATTGCTTTTGTACTCTGGAGGTCTAGATACAAGTGTGATGCTGAAGTGGATTCAAGATCACTACAGTGCCGATGTGATTGCCTTAACGCTAGACATTGGTCAGCAAAAGGATGATCTAGAAGAAATAAAACAAAAAGCGTTAAAGCTAGGAGCAATCAAAGCTCTCATTCTTGATGTGAAAGAAGAATTTGCAAACGACTTTTTGAGTTTAGGTATTAAGGCCAACGCATGTTATCAGGGTGACTACCATCTCTCCACACCGATGGGGAGAGCTCTACTTGCTAAAAAAGCCATACAGATAGCTAAAGAAGAAGGAGCAGACTGTATTGCCCATGGCTGTACGGGCAAAGGCAATGACCAAGTCAGAATTGAAGGCTATGCCTTAACTTTAAATCCTTCAATTAAAATTTTGGCCCCAGTTCGAGAGTGGGCAATGGATAGAAATGAAGAAATTAAGTACGCTATTGAGAACAACATTCCTGTACCTGTCTCAATAGACTTTCCCTATAGTGTGGACGACAACATGTGGGGTATGACTTGGGAAGGTGGCGAGATTGAGGAGCCCAATGTCATCACACCCATAGAAAAGTTTTTAACTACCTATACATTGGCAAAGAATGCACCAGAAAAAGCAGAAATCATTATTCTTGATTTTGAAAATGGGTTACCAATTTCACTGAATGGGGAGACTCTCACTTTAGCCTCGCTAATTATGAAGCTGAATAAAATTGCAGGAAAACACGGTGTGGGAGTAGCTCATTTATTTGAAGACAGATTGGTAGGATTGAAAAATGGAGGTGTCTACGAACTGCCCGCTGCGCATGTCCTTATAGAAGCGCATAAAGCACTAGAAAAGTATGTTTGTACGCGGCAACTAAACGAACTGAAAGCACAAATGGATATAAAGTGGGGATACCTTTGTTACGGCGCACTTTGGTATGACCCCATCATGAAGGCGATTAATGCTTTTAACGAATTTGTGAATAAAAAAGTAGCAGGACAAGTCAGCATTAAACTCTACAAAGGAAATACAACTGTCGTCGCAATGGAGTCACCTTTTGGACTTAGTCATACATCCTTTAATAACGGTGAGGGGTATGATTTTAACGTCAACGCCAGTGCTGGATTCATAGAAATTTACTCACTGCAAATGAAGTTGGCGAATCAATTGTATTGATCCTACGCCTATCAGAAATCAAATCTCTCTCAGAAGAAAGTCCTAATTGGTTCAATGTTCGTCAATAATCTCGAAAATGACTTTAAGGGGACATTGAACCATGGGATTAGTTCGATATATCAATTTATTAATACCATTGATGTCTCGACTATCCCCTCTGGAGCGGGATACGGGAATCGAACCCGCTTCTGCTCCTTGGGAAGGAGCCATTCTGCCACTGAACTAATCCCGCAACTTTTCATTCAACTACTCAGATTATATGTCATCATCCAGTTCTTCACAAAGTAGATTCAAACAAAAAGCTCTTCCGCTAAGGAAGTCTTAGTTGTATCCCTGGGAAAATGAGGTTTGGGTCATTCCCAATAATTTCTTGGTTGCTCATATAGACTTCGTGCCATTGACTCCCATCTCCGTAGTGCTGAAGTGCAATCTTCCAGAGTGAGTCACCTTTTTTTACTTGATAGGTGGTTGAATTTTCACTTGCTCTGTTATCTGTGAGGACATCTGGACTGACAACCTGTGTTTGCGGACTGAACACATCTGAAGTAGTCAGCACTAAGTCACGTCTAAATTTAGGCAGCTTGTTCGTTTGGAAAAATCTGTAAGCCATGCTAGTTGCGAGAAGCAAGATAAATACTCCCAATAAGCTTAATTTTATTATATTTACCAAAGACCGCTCGAGTCCTAAAAAAAGTGTGGGAAGGGGGGACTGCTGCCGTTCGTTCATAACACGACATCACTTCAAAGAAGTGAGATTCTGGGCAGATATCTGTAAAATTAGAATAATTCCTTTGAGGAGTTGGTGTCAATGCGTAATGGTGGTGGTAGATGAGCACTTAGCTGATTACTTTGACATGTGTAATGAATGAGTATAGAATCTGAACAATGGGGTGGTCCTCCCATCAAAGGACTAAGTATCCAAGACCTCAATCCTAGCTGGAGGATTTTTTCATTAGAAAGTCATGCATTCTTTAGAGAATAAAGCTGCTACCCGTTTAGGCAAAGGGGTAGAACTAGGCCGCAGTTGAGTGGGATTCCCCAGCCATATCAAAAAATGTTTGAACTATTGAAGCGTACAGCATCATTTGGGCGCTGTAAAAATTTCTCAAAGTAGCTTCAAATGCTTCCACATCAGTTTGTCGCTGAATGTATTGTAATATAGCTTCGTCGTATCCAACACTCTCTACTTCATTTCCGAGTTTCAAATAGAGAACTAAGGCATCAAATACATCTTGAGGATTTAGGTCGAAAATACCTTGAGTCTCCGCAACTACTCTAACGCCTGTGTTTTGAAGAAGTTCTTGCTGTTTTTCCATATATGTTTTCTTTAATTCCCGAGCGTTATATCTCCCTTATGACCTGAAGTCGAGTGATAACCTGGTTAGCACATTGACATATTGAATATGTATTGCGAAAATACGCATCATATATGGCAAACCATCTAGAATCACTCAACTTTAGCGCTACTGAACAACCCTCATGTAGTTATAAACAGATTGCGCGATGCAAATATGCGAGGGCAACTTCCTCTGCATTTACCTCTAATCGTAAGAGATCGGCCTGCTAGTTTCACAATGGCCTTAAGACATGGAAAAGCTAGCATAGCTACAAAGTTAGAGATTTTAGCCTCATTGCCTGACGAAAATGATGATCTCTTAACTTTGAGGAAAGCCACCACCCAAGAAGGTTACCAACTTGCAGTACCTCTTTTTGAAATAAGTGGCTCATTATTGACTTCTCCAGAAGTAAGTTGGAGGTTTTTGTTGCGTGGTTGTTCCGAGATATTGATGCTCCACAGGAGTCGGGAGTAGTGGCAATAGACCCACACATGAGCAATGCATTTCTTGCCCATGGACTCATCAAAGCGACTGAAAATGGCTTTGTGCCGTATTTCCCTCCAACAGTGCTACGACCTCAACCTGGAATCCAGTATCTTTTTATGCGCAAAGAGCCAGAAGAACATCGTGTTTTAGTTTATGCTGATGACTTTCTCGCCCAAAGCCATCACATCCCTAGGGAACAAGCTCAAGGAGCCGATCTTTCAAGACGGCCCGCTTTACTGAATCTCGATACTGTTGAGGAAAGAATGAGATTTCTAAACACTGAAGGATTTAGCCCTATTGCTCCAGCACATGTCCTTACTACCAGGACTAGTTACATTCCTCGCCAAAGATTGAGTACTAGGGCTGTTTGGTACACTAGAAAATAATTCTGTATAAGAAAATTTATCGCTGGACAAAGAACGAAATCCTATAACAATTAGCAGACTGTGTATTTGACTGCTAATTTCTCACGAAAATAGTTTACCTTGATCAATCAATCTTTTGCGACCTCTACGGGAATCGAACCCGTGATCTCCTCCGTGACAGGGAGGCATGTTAACCGCTACACCAAGAGGCCATTTTAATGTTCACTTCCATTTTACGAGCAAGACTTGTCTGAGGATTATACGCAGTACAGGGATATTTGCCAAGAGAGACTACAGATCTCTCTATTGATGCGTAGACGGGGTCAATGCCGCTACAACCTTCTGCTTCAATTTTTTCGGCAGCAGAGGCTAAAGTACTAACTGCAACCCCTAGTATAGTACCTCAAGAAACTTTATCCGTCTCTCCTCTTTAGCTACTCACCCCAGCTTGAATCTGCCCGAATAAACAGGTACAATAAAATTATTAAACACAGGAGGTTATATGGGAATTGGTATCATTTTACTTATTGTTGCTGGTGTAGTCGTCTTTTACTTTGTTTCTGTTTACAATGGCCTGCAAACCTTGCAGACCCAGATTGCGGCAAGTATCCAGGAGATTGGCAACCAGTTGAAGCGTCAGGCTTCTTTGATTCCCAACCTTGAGAGCTCAGTGCGTGGATACATGTCTCATGAGAAGGGTATTTTTGACATGCTGACCACCGCTCGTAGCTCTGCAACTAAAGCTGCGAACTCAGGCAGCGTATCTGATATTGATAAGGCTATTTCGGACATTCAATCTGCAATGCCAAAGATTTCAATTGCAATCGAAGACAATCCAGAAATTAAAGCCGACTCAACTGTTAACAACTTCATGACTGAGCTGGGTGATACGGCTGACAAGCTGATGTATTCTCGCCGCTCACTGATTGACTTGACTCAGTCTTACAACCAAAAGCTATTAATGTTCCCCAGTAGCCTGATTGCGAGTATGTTTGGCTTTAAAGCAGAAAAAGGTCTCGCCACTGCGACCACCGGTGCCCATGTAGAAGTCAGTGATGCAGAAACCCAAGACGTTAAAGTAAATTTGTAATGACTCATTATCAATTGATTGCTCGAAACAAGCAAAAATCGTTTCTCATCATTGCTGTTTTCATTGCATTTATAGCAGCTGCTGCCTACATCATGGCTAAAGGCTTTGGGTATGGATTAGATGTGGTGGGAATTGCCCTCATCGTCTCCGGAGCAATGTCTTTTGTCTCGTATTGGTTCTCTGACCAGATTATTTTGGGCATCTCTGGCGCGCGCCCAGCTACGCGCAAAGAATTCTTTGACTTTTATACAGTCACTGAGAACTTGTGTATCGGCCAGCGAATGAAGGTGCCTAAGTTATACGTGATTGAAGACACCGCGATGAATGCTTTTGCGACTGGTAGAGATCCAGACCATGCCGTGGTCTGTGCCACCACTGGCCTACTAGCCCGTTTAGATCGGGCAGAGCTAGAGGGGGTAGTTGCCCATGAGCTATCTCACGTCCAGAACTACGACATCCGCTTAATGTCCATCGTCACTATTCTGGTTGGCTTAATCGCCCTAGTTGCTGACTGGATGCTCAGGATGACTGCCTGGGGTGGGGGGAAGAAGAGTGATCGCTCAGAAGGCGGACAGCTGCAAGTAGTTTTCTTCGTAGTCGGAATTGTTTTAGCGCTTTTATCTCCAATTATTGCTCAGTTGATCCAGCTGGCCATTTCTCGGAACCGCGAGTTCCTAGCAGATGCTACAGGCGTTGGTATGACTAAAAATCCAGATGGTTTGGCCAGCGCCTTAGCCAAAATTAGTCAGGATCGAGAGCCTTTAGAAGCAGCCAATAAAGCTACTGCACATCTCTACATCTCGAATCCTTTAAAAAATGTTCGCGGCAGCGTAGGCATGTTTTCAAGTCTTTTTAGCACTCATCCGCCAGTTGGAGAGCGGATCAAAGCCCTTCGTGGCATCTAGTTTTAAGCCCCCCAGATTGCCTAACTTTTGGTACACTACCAACTGTGCCAAATGACACTTCAAGCATAATTCCAGTCAAGCATATTGCCAAATTAGCGAATATTCCTATTACTGAGTCAGAAGAGAAAATGTTGGCAGCTACGTTTGCCGAAACTCTTCAGGTAGTGGAAGAGTTGAAGAAAGTGGATGTGTCGGGGGTAGAGCCAACTTTCCAGGTCACTGGCCTTGAAAACGTCATGCGCGAAGACGTGGTTGATGTAGATCGAATGTTCTCTCAAGACGAAGCCTTGACAAACGCCACAGCCTCGCACAACGGCTACTTTGTTGTTCCCCAGATAATTAATCAGGATTAAGATGCTGAATACCTTGACCTTAAAACAAGCTCTCGATAAATTGGCTAGGAATGAATGTAATCTAGCTGAGATTTATGCTGATACTCAAAAGCAAGTTGAGGCAACTACAGACTTGAACATTTACCTAACGATGAATGAAGGAGCAGTAACTGAAGCCCAAAGCCAAGCTGGCCAGCCACTTGGCGGTCTACCAGTGGCCGTTAAAGATAACTTCTCGACTAAAGGGATTCGCACAACGGCTTCTTCTACAGTTCTTGATACTTTCGTGCCGCAGTATGACGCCACAGTTACGAAAAGAATCAAGTTAGCTGGAGGAGTAGTTTTGGGGAAGACAAATATGGATGCCTGGGCGCACGGCTCTTCTACCGAGACATCCCAGTATGGTCGTACCCTAAACCCTCGGAATCCCGAACATTTACCTGGTGGCTCATCTGGTGGTAGCGCAGCTGCAGTGGCTGCTGACACCTGTATCATTGCAATTGGTTCCGAAACTGCCGGCTCAATCCGTCAGCCTTCGGCTTGGTGTGGCACTGTCGGACTCAAGCCTACGTACGGCCGAGTTAGCCGTTACGGTGTAGTGGCAATGGCTTCTTCCACAGATTCGCCAGGACCAATTGGTAAAACAGTCGAAGATACGGCGATTCTGCTCAATCATATTGCCGGTCAAGACCCATACGATGGGACCACTTCGCCTCGGTCAGTCGAAGACTTCACGCTGGCACTCAATCAAGATATTAAAGGAATGAAGATTGGAATGATTTACTTTGAAAAGCCTGAGCTGAGTCCACTGAAAGCAATTTATGAAAAAGAGCTCAAAGTTTTAGAAGAACTCGGAGCGCACGTAGAATTTGCCCAAGCCAGGGATCCCCGGCAGTCAATTGGCGTCTATACAGTAGTCCAACGGGCTGAAGTCAGCAGCAACCTGGGTCGTTATGATGGAATTCGGTATGGAAATGACCGCTCGTTTTTTGGCGAAGAGGCCAAGCGCAGAATTATGCTCGGAACCTTCACACTCAGTAAAGGTTACTCTGATCAGTACTACATGTTAGCGCAGAAAGTACGCACGCTCTTTTTGCAAGATTTTGCTAGGTTGTTTGAGAAGTATGACGTTCTGGTTGCTCCGACCGCTCCAGGTTATGCCAAGAAAATTGGCGCCAGTGACGGCAGTGCCATGTTTGGTGAACTAGAAGATATGCTCCTAGAACCGAGCTCTATTGCCGGATTGCCAGGAATTAACGTGCCAGTTTTCCGAGACGGAAAAACCAATCTTTACTTAGGCTTAGATATCATTGCCCCGATGTGGCAGGAATCAAAAATGATTCAAGTAGCCGATGCCTTTGAGAAAAATACCAACTGGAACCCTTGGCGAAATGGAGCACAAAAATAAAATGCCGAATACATATCACACCATTATCGGTATGGAAGTCCACGCAGAGCTCAAGACCGCAACAAAGATGTTTTGTGGTTGTAAAAATGACCCTTTTTTTGCTCCTCAGCCCAATATTTATACATGTCCCGTCTGTTTGGGCATGCCAGGAGGGCTTCCAGTTGCGAATAAAAAAGCCATTGAGTGGACGATTAAGCTAGGCTTAGCTTTGGGCTGCCAAGTAAATCTTTTTTCGCACTTTGACCGAAAGAACTATTTTTATCCAGACTTGGCTAAAGGCTATCAAATCAGTCAGTATGACCAACCTCTCTGCTTTGATGGCAAGATCGAGACGTCTTTTGGCGACGTCCGAATTCGCCGGATCCACTTAGAGGAAGATACTGGCAAGCTCCAACATACTACCATCGATGGGAAGAAGGTCAGTTTAATTGATTTTAACCGAGGTGGAGTACCTCTGATCGAGATTGTCACTGAACCAGATATCCACTCTCCAGAGCAAGCCAAGGAGTACGCCAAAAAACTGCGCCAGATCCTCCGTTTCCTAAATATTGCTGACTGTGACATGGAGCAGGGCGGCATGCGGCTTGAGGCAAATCTGTCCCTTTCTAGTGACCCAAAGGTACTCCCCAACTACAAGGTGGAGCTCAAGAACATTAACTCGTTTCGCTTTCTAGAAAAGGCGATTCAGTTTGAAGAGCGGCGCCATGCTGAGTTACTCAGTGCAAATCAAACTCCAGTTCAAGAAACCCGGGGCTGGAACGACAACAAAGGCGAGACATTCAGCCAACGCACCAAAGAAGACGCTGAGGATTATCGCTACTTTCCAGACCCAGATTTACCACCGATTCGCTTTACCCAACTAGATATTGAAAAAATGCGAGCAACTCTACCAGAGCTGCCTTCTAAGATGATCTCTCGTTGGCAGGATCAGTATGGAATTGAGCCAAAGAACTCCGAACTTCTGACAGAAGATAAAGATAAGGCAGATTGGGCGGAAGCTATCTTCAAGCTTGCCGAAAAACCCAATGAGGTTGCTAAAGCGATTGTCAATAAAAAAATCATCGTCAAGTTTTCTGAGACGGCAGCCGAAGTGATTGCTCTTTACCAACAGGCTACCCAAACTGACTCAGTTGATGAGACCGAGCTCAAAACTACTGTTGAGACGATCATTTCTGAAAACCCAGATGCGGTAGTCCAATACAAGGCTGGGAAAACACAAGTGCTCGGCTTCTTTTTTGGTCAGGCCCAGCGAAAGTTAGGAAAGAAAGTTGATAGCCAGCAGTTGCGCTCCTTGTTTGAAGAAGCGTTACGTGCATAATCGATAGCATCCAATGACTGATTTTGTCCATCTCCACGTCCACACTGAGTACTCAATGCTCGATGGTCTAGCCAAGATTGCGCCTCTGATTGAGAAAGCCAAATCTCTGGGCCAAACCTCTCTTGGTTTAACTGACCATGGTGGAATGTACGGTGCGGTCAGCTTTTACAACACCTGCAAGAAGAATGGTATAAAACCCATTATTGGTGTCGAAGCCTACATGGCCAAAAACTCTCGTTTTGATAAGCAACTCAAGATGGGGAGTGATCAATTTCACTTACTTTTGTTGGCACAGAGCACGCAGGGCTATAAGAACTTGATGAAGTTGGTATCTTTAGCAAATCTCGAAGGCTTTTCTTACAAACCTCGAATGGATGAAGAGATTTTATTCCAGAACAATGAAGATATCATTTGCACTAGTGGCTGCATGTCGAGCATTTTTAATCGCTTACTGATAGAAGGCAAAGATGAGGAAGCTCTAGAAAAGTTTACACTCTACAAAGAAAAATTCCCGGGTAGATTTTATGTGGAGCTGCAAGCTCACCCCCAGCTTCCAGAGCTAAAGGAGTTGACTAAGAAACAGGTTGAGATTGCCCGGAAACTGGATCTACCTTTAGTAGCCACAAATGACGTGCATTACATTAACGCCGATGATGCCCACGCGCAGGACGCTTTACTCTGTGTCCAAACTCGCAAGCTACTCAGCGACACCAAGCGAATGAGTATGTTTAGCTCACCAGATTTCTTCTTGAGGTCCACCGAAGAAATGAACGAGTTGTTTCATGAGTATCCTGAAGCCCTAGCCAACACCATTATAATCGCTGAGCAGTGTAATGTAGAGATTGCTACTGGCCAGCTCATCTTCCCCGTCTTTCCACTTCCTGAAGGAGAAACCCAAGATACCTACTTCACCAAAATTTCCTACCAGGGTATGCTTACCAAGTGGCCTGAACCTACCGACGAAGTTAAAAATCGCCTCCAGTATGAAATCGATATTATTATTCAAAAAGGCTACTCCACCTACTTTTTGATTACCCAAGATTTTGTGAACTGGGCTCGTGACTCAGGGATTGGGGTTGGCCCAGGTCGTGGCTCAGCCGCCGGTTCATTAGTGGCATTTGTACTGGGAATTACGACCATAAACCCACTGCTGCATGGGCTCCCATTCGAACGGTTTCTCAACCCTCAGCGACCAACCCCACCTGATATCGATATGGACTTTGCTGACGATCGCCGCGATGAAGTCCTCCAGTATGTCGCCGAGAAGTATGGTCAAGATCATGTGGCACAGGTGATCACCTTTGGCAGAATGGAAGCACGGGTGGCAATCAGAGATATTGGCCGTGTGCTAGGACTTCCCTATGAGGATCCAGATAAGATCGCAAAGTTGATTCCGAATATCCCTGGTCATAAGACCTCTTTAAAAGCGGCAATCGAGACTATTCCCGAGTTAGCTGAGTACTATAAACAGCCCAAGTTCAGAGAGCTTCTTGATCTGGCCCAAAAAGTGGAGGGGGTGGTACGACATAGCTCAGTCCACGCGGCAGCGGTGGTGATTGCTGACCGGCCGTTATATGAGTACACACCCATTCAAAAAGAAAGCAAAACTGGCAAGATTGTTACGCAATATGACATGTATGTACTTGACTGCAATGTGTCGGATGATGCGATTGGATTACTAAAGTTTGACTTTTTGGGTCTGCGAAACCTCTCTACCATTCAGTCTGCAGTTCGCTTAATAAAGGAACATAAAAATATTGACCTCGATATTGCTAATCTTCCGCTCGATGACAAAAAAACCTATGAGCTACTCTCAAGTGGGGAGACTACGGGTATCTTCCAGCTCGAGTCTGGAGGGATGCGCCGAGTTGCCAGGACCCTGCAGCCCAACCAGTTCTCTGATATCACCGCTATGGTGGCGTTATACAGACCTGGGCCAATGGACCTGATTCCCACCTTTATTGAAGGCAAACACAACCCTGAGAAGGTAGTGTACCCCCATGAGACCTTAAAACCTGTCTTGCAAGAAACCTATGGAGTGATGGTCTACCAAGAGCAGATCCTGCAAATCGCCAACGTTATGGCTGGGTATAGCCTGAGCGAGGCTGACATTTTACGTCGAGCGATTGGGAAGAAGAAAAAAAGTCTGCTTGATGAGAATAAAAAGCGTTTCATCGAACAATCGATTGCGAAAGGGTATAGCAAAGAAGTACCAGAAAAAGTGTGGGGCTTTATCGAAGCGTTCGCCAACTACGGTTTTAATAAGGCGCATGCTGCCAGTTATGCCATGATCGCGTATGAAACAGCCTACTTGAAGGCCAATTATCCTCCAGAATATATGACTGCCTTGATGAGTATTGAATCTGGTTCTACCGGCGTGAATCGCGATGAGAAAGTCGCCGTTGCAATCGAGGCCAGCAAAAAAATGGGCCTCAAGATTCTGCCACCAGATATTAATAAGTCGCGAATTGATTTTGCGTTAGAGGAACATCCAGACTCACGGGGTGGCTTGGCTATCCGTTTTGGCTTTAATGCTATTAAAAACGTTGGCGCTGCTGCGATTGAAAGTATTGCTGAAACCCGGGTAAAAATTGGGGAGTTTCAGTCCTTTAGTCACTTCCTGATCAATACTGATAACCGCAAAGTGAATAAGAAAGTTTTAGAGTCGTTAATTAAGGTCGGAGCATTTGACCAGTTTGCCACTCGCTCAAGTATGTTGGAGCAGTTAGAGGAGATTCGCTCAAAAGTGACTCAGTTTACCAGTGAAGTTGAAGGGCAAGATGGTTTATTTATGCATGTTAAAGAATCAGAGATAAAAATCTCTGACAACTTTCCTCGCTTAGCTGAGTATCCCCAGGCAGAGCTACTTTCATTTGAGCGAGAATTACTCGGCATTTACTTAACAGATCATCCGCTGGCGCATGCCCTTGATTATGTGATCGAGCACGCCAGCAAAGAAATTGCAGAAGTTGACCTGAGTATTCATCAGGATCAAACCTTTACTTTTGGTGGCGTAGTTACCAAGCTCCGGGAGACAGTGACCAAGAAGAGCAACGCCAAGATGGCTTTTGGCACGATTGAAGATCGGAGTGGCAGCATTGATTTTGTGATTTTCCCCCGAAGTTATGAGGATTATATTGGGAAACTCAAGCAAGATATGGTGGTATTGATGCGGGCGAAGGTAGACAACCGGGAAGAATCCGCTCAGCTAATGGTTGAGAAGATTACCATTCCTGAAGAAAACTTAGTCAATACTATGCTTTCGGACAAGCAATTTGAGATCTTCATTCCTCGGAAAACAGATCCAGCAATCCTGACCGAAATTGGAAAGCTGTTAAAAACGAAGCCAGGAAAAGATAATATGGTGGTAATTATCCTGAATGGTGGAACTCCAAAACGAATGCCGTTGCCATATGGTGTAGCTTGGTCAGAAGAACTCAAACTTGAAATAGACAAAATGCTCAAATAGTTTGACTTTTGCTGTTTGATAGTTAGAATGAAGTCCCATGAGTTCTTTACACCATGGGTCTTCAACAGACAAACCTACTCCCAAATACGTATTTATTTCTGGCGGTGTTCTCTCTGGCCTAGGAAAGGGTGTAACAGCCGCCTCACTCGGCTTACTGCTCAAACAACGAGGGTACTCCGTTACCAATATTAAGTGCGAAAATTACCTCAATTTAGACTCAGGCAACATCAATCCAATTGAACACGGCGACGTCTTTTTGTGTGAAGACGGCTTAGAAGCAGATTTAGACCTGGGAACATACGAGCGTTTTTTGGGTGTCAATGTGGGTGAAAAGAACTTCACCACCATGGGTCAGATTTACTTGCGTGTGATTGAGAAAACTAAGAATCTCTCTTTTAATGGTGCTACCGTCGATGCAATCCCCTACATTCCTGAAGAAGTGATCCGCCGAATTAAAACTGCCGCAGAAGGCTTTGACATTACCTTAGTGGAGTTAGGCGGAACAGCCGGTGAATACCAGAATGCGGTGTACTACGAAGCCTACCGGATCATGAAGTTACGGTTGCCCAAGGATGTAATTCACGTCCACGTGACGTACTTCCCCACACCAGAGCATATTAACGAGCTTAAGTCGAAACCAACCCAACTATCAGTAAAGGTGCTCAACTCAATGGGTATTCAGCCAGACTTTGTGGTAGGCCGAGCTGCAACCTTAATTGATGATAAGCGCAAAGAAAAAGTGGCTTTTTACTGCAATCTAGATAAGTATGACGTCATCTCTAATCCAGATATGCCATCAATCTACCAGCTACCCCTAGTTTTCTACGACCAAGACTTTGATAAGCGAGTACTGGAGAAGCTTGGGCTGAATGTCGGAAAGATTCAAATTGCTGAGTGGAAACAGCTCGTCGAGAAGATTTCGCAAAAACATGCCAAAACCATCCAAGTAGGTATTATTGCCAAGTACATCGCGACGGGTGAGTTTGAGCTAACTGACTCGTATGCTTCTTTACTCGAGGCCCTGAAGCATGCGTCCTGGTTTAATGAACGGAATGTCGAGATCGTTTTTATCAATGCTGAAGACATTGAGGATCAAAAATCAGAAGCTTGGAAAAAGGTGGCTAAACTCGATGGAATTATCGTGCCAATTGGCTGGGGATCAAGGGGCGTAGAAGGCAAGATAGCGGCGGTCAAGTACGCTCGCGAAAACAAAGTGCCGTACTTAGGTCTGTGCTATGGCATGCAGTTGGCAGCAATCGAGTTTGCTCGGAATGTTTTAGGCTTAACCGAAGCCAACACCTGTGAAGTTGATCCAGCAACTTGCGACCCAGTCATTCACCAGATTCCATTTGAGGCCAAGTATCAACGGATTAAGGGCGAGGGCGCCAGTATGCGTTTAGGGGCTTACGACTGTATCTTGAAAGAAGGCAGCCTAGCTCACTCAATTTATGAGAAGCATCACGCCTTTAAAGATGCTAAAAAGTCTCTGGTTTCTGAGCGACACCGGCATCGCTACGAGTTTAACAACGCGTATCGCAAAAAAATGGAGGAAGCTGGCTTTATTATCAGTGGCACTTCGCCAGATAACTTCTTTGTCGAGATGATCGAGTTACCCAAGAAAACTCATCCTTTCTTCATTGCGACGCAAGCGCACCCAGAGTACAAATCTCGTCCACTCTCGCCACATCCAATTTTTATTGAGTTTTTAAAAGCTGCTGAAAAAGTTTAAAAGGAGCTATGCCCACTCCGATTACTATTCAAGACCAAGTCTACGAGTATCACTCTTGGGAGTTACTCGGCAGAGAAATTTTTAATCTAGCCCAACAGATTATCAAGTCAGGTGAAAAGTTTGATCGAGTGGTTGCCTTAGCAAAAGGTGGGCTGACCTTCGGTCGCTCCTTAGTAGATTACCTGGATATTGAAGGTCTCAGCTCAGTCCAAATAGAGTTTTACACTGGTATCGGCAAAACAGCAAAAACTCCAGTTATTAAACAAAGCTTACCAGTAAGTATAAACAACGAAAGAATCCTTGTTTTTGATGATGTCGTAGATAAAGGCGATACCATGCAGCTCGCTGTAGAGTACCTGCAGTATCACGGGGTCAAGAGCATTACTACTTCAACCTTAGTGGTAAAACCCTGGTCTAGTTTTAAGCCAGACTACGTCGCCCACACCACAGAAGCCTGGATTATCTTTGCGAATGAGAGTAGAGAAACCATCCTTCTATTGAGGGATACTTGGCGAAAAAAGGGTGAAAGTGATACGGAAATAGCAGCGAATTTAGTGAAAATTGGTCTACCTCAAGCGGAGGTTGAGTTTTTCATGAAAATTCAGTAGAATACTTATTCTGTCTTTACGAACAGATAAATCTTGCTGTTAATTCAGAAAGTAGCTATGTCTCAATACTTTAGTTATAACGACCAAACCGTTTCTGTGGGTGATACCATTCGCGTTCACCAACGTATCTCTGAAGAAAAGCGCACTCGCGTTCAGATCTTCGAAGGCGTTGTCATCGCAATCCGAGGTCGTGAAACTGGCCGTTCGTTCGTAGTTCGCAAGATAGCTACCGGCGGAATTGGCATTGAAAAGATCTTCCCACTCAACTTACCTTCAATTGAAAAGATAGAGATTAAACGCAAGGGCGATGTACGGCGCAGCAAGTTATATTACCTACGTGACAGAATTGGTAAAGCCGCTTCCAAAGTCAAAGAAAAGAGCGCTGACTTCGCAACAGCGAAAGCAGCATAATTTTCTGCTCGGTCAAATTGGGGAAGAGCAGGCAGCTGTTTTCCTAGCACAACGTAACTTTCAGATCTTAGATCGCAATTTTCAAACCAAACACGGTGAAATTGATATAGTAGCGCTCAATCTAGAACTAGATGAGATAGTGTTTGTGGAAGTAAAAACCCGAGCCGGAGAAGAATTCGGATCGGGCAGTAGGGCGGTAAACTGGCAAAAAAAGGCTGCATTACGCAGGGTTGCAGCTGAATACTGTCTGGAAAAGCAAATTTTTAAAGATTTTCGCTTCGATATTATCACAGTTGTAGGGAGAAATATCGAACACTATGAAAACATTACCTGGTAGATGGTAAAATAACATGTTCGCTATTAATGATGTGAATTTGAAAGCTGCAGTGACAGCAAGTTGGCCCCATCGTCTAGTGGCCTAGGACGACTGGTTTTCATCCAGTAAATCTCCGGTTCGAATCCGGATGGGGTCACACATAAAAAAGACAGGAAATCCTGTCTT
>CAZMXT010000020.1:0-16130 GCA_964570365.1 uncultured Pseudomonadales bacterium
GTATAGCTCAGTTGGTTAGAGCGCTGTCCTGATAAGACAGAGGTCCTACGTTCGAGTCGTAGTACACCCACTTGAAGTTTTCCCTTTTTTTCACCAAATCCTAGATCAAATCTATATCATATAGTATCAAAATAAATCTCATTTCCGTCTGCCTCTTGCACGTTAGCAGACAAGAAGCTAGAATGCTAAAACTATGACAGAAGACAAGAAGAAAACTCCTCCAAGCTCTTCAAATCCAGATCAGGGTCAAGCTAAATCTGATGACGTAAAATCAGGAAAGTCTCCCAAAATAATTCGT
Source organism: uncultured Pseudomonadales bacterium (assembly GCA_964570365.1). Lineage (GTDB taxonomy): Bacteria > Patescibacteriota > Microgenomatia > UBA1400 > PJMF01 > CAZMXT01. The sequence continues at coordinate 299 of CAZMXT010000020.1, forward strand.
CTCGCTCCTGCAAAAAAAGAGAAAGAAAAACTCGTTCTGCCGGTCGTGCCAATTCGTGAAGGCGTTTTATTCCCTAGCACTGAATCAGTCTTAACATTTGGTCGCGTTATCTCCGTCGAAGCTGTTCACGAAGCCAAGCGCACCAAGAACTTAGTCGTACTCCTTTCTCAAAAACACCCTAACCTCGATGTACCTACCCAAGATGAGATGTACTCGGTTGGGACTTTAGCAATTGTGGAACGCACGCTCAGTACTGAAGGGCAGCTCAACGCTTTAGTTCGGGGTATTGGTAGGGTAAAAGTACTCAATTTCTTAACTACTCGACCTCACATTTTGGCCGAAGTCCAAAAGCTCGATGACATTGCTGTCAGAGATGATGAGATGACTGCATTGAGTGCTCACTTACAAAAAGAATTCAAGCGCGCCGTCCACATGGGCAAGCCTGTTGAGTTCTTAAACTTCATGAAGCTAATGAGTGGGATTAACGACGGTGAGCTGATTGACCAGATTGCCAGCACACTGACCTTAGAAACTGACGAAAAGCAAACCATTCTAGAAACACTTAATATTAAGGATCGCCTGAAGATGGTGATTTCTTACTTGGCTAAGGAAATGAAAATTCTGGAAATCGAGAAAGACGTGGCCAGTAAAACTCAACAGAAGTTTGATAAAAATATGCGCGAGAGCGTCCTACGAGAACGAGTTCGGGTAATTCAAAAAGAGCTAGGTGAGTTAGATGATGAAGAAGAAGTCATCAATGAGTATGAGATGAAGCTGAAGAAAACCAAGCTACCAATCGAGGTCAAACAAAAAGTAGCCAAAGAAATTAAACGACTGAAACAGATGTCAGTCAATAACCCTGAAGGTGGGTACTTGCGAACTTGGCTCGATATCGTCTTTGAACTGCCGTGGAACAAATATAGTAAAGGGAACATTGATTTGGAGAAAGCGCAGAAAACCTTAGATAAGAATCACTATGGTTTGAAAGAAGTTAAAGATCGCATCTTAGAGTACATTGCCGTCCTTCAGCTCAAACAAAAAAACCCTCAAGATTCACGCATTCCCACCATTCTCTGTTTTGTAGGTGCACCTGGTGTCGGAAAAACCAGTATTGGCAAGTCGATTGCCGAGGCCTTGGGTCGCAAATTTGTCAAAGTTTCTCTAGGTGGAGTTAGAGATGAAGCCGAGATTCGTGGCCATCGCCGTACTTACGTCGGAGCGATGCCCGGAAAGATTGTCGTTAGTATGAAGCAAGCCAAGTCCATGAATCCAGTCTTTATGTTGGATGAGATTGATAAGGTGGGAAATGACTTCCGCGGCGATCCTTCGTCGGCTCTGTTGGAGGCACTAGACCCCGAGCAAAATAAAGGCTTTGAAGATCACTACTTGGACCTCCCATTTGACCTGTCAGATGTGATCTTTATTACCACCGCCAACACCTTGGATACCATTCCCTCAGCCCTGCGAGACCGCTTAGAAATTATTCGTTACTCAGGCTACACCGAAGAAGAAAAGTTCTTTATCGGCAAGCGCCACTTGTTAGAAAAAGTTAGAAAATCCAACGCCCTAAAACCCAATCAAATTACCTTGGGAGACGACGAACTACGAATGATCATTAGTCGCTACACCCGCGAGGCGGGCGTCAGAACTCTGGAACGAGAGCTGGGCAAGATCATGCGCAAAATTGCCCGTAATATTGTGGAAGGCAAAAACAAGAAGATTGAGGTAATCCCAAGTGTGATTCAAGACTACCTTGGTCCAGAAAAATTTGACCCCAACCTAGCTGAGAAGAATAATGATGAAGTTGGTTTAGCCACGGGACTAGCTTGGACTTCAGTTGGTGGAGAAGTGCTCTTTATTGAAGTTGCACTGACCAAAGGCAAAGGCCAAATAAAGCTCACAGGTAAGCTCGGCGACGTGATGAAGGAGTCAGCCCAGGCTGCGCTGACCTATGTCCAAGCGAACGCGAAGAAACTCGGAATTCGACAAGACCAACTGGATAAGACGAATGTGCACATCCACGTACCAGAAGGGGCAGTTCCCAAGGACGGACCTTCCGCAGGTATTACGCTCTGCACAGCAATCGTGTCTGCTTATACCAATCGCAGCGTCAAAAAGAATATTGCCATGACCGGAGAAATCACTTTGCGCGGTCGGGTCATGAGAATTGGTGGCTTAAAAGAAAAGAGCATTGCAGCGCACCAGGCTGGCGTGAACTTGGTGATTATTCCTCAGGAAAATGAACGGGATTTAGTAGAAGTTCCTGATTCAGTCAAGAAAGATATTGTCTTTAAACCAGTCTCCCACGTCAGTGAAGTACTTGAGCTGGCACTCAATCCAGCTTCAACAGAGCCGGAACTCCCTCACCGAAAAGCTGTTCGCGCTCAACCAACATTGGCTGCGTAGAAAATGATACACTAAAGCATGCGTAAATCTGGACTACTGCTTGGTATTTTGCTGACGTCACTGTTCCTGAGTGGCTGCAATCCACTAGAGTGGCGCCGCAAAGCTGGTCTCCAAGTCCTCTCCAATGACATGCCTGCAACAATTCTGATTGATGATAAAGAATTAGGTAAAACTCCATACATTGATAAAGAGCTGGCTGCTGGTGAGTATAACGTTCAGATCAAACCTCAAGATCCTAGCCTCGCGTCGTATGAAGCCAAGGTATCTCTCAAAAAAGGCCTCCTAACTGTGATCAATTGGAGTCCTGGCACCCGGCCAGAAACCAGTGGCGGGGTGATTTACGAAATGGAAAAGATTCGTGGACAGTCGAACTCTGAGCTCTCACTGACAACTATTCCTGATGGAGCAATTATTCAAGTCGATGGCCAAGCGAAGGGATTTGCGCCAGTTTTAGTCGAAGATCTTTCTCCAGGCCAGCATGAGTATGAGGTCAAACTACCCAGTTATGAGCCTCAGCAACATACCATTAATGCCCAAGCTGGATATCGGATGTTGGTCACGATCAAATTGGCGAAACAAGACTATCAAGTCCAAGCCAGCCCTACACCAGAAATTGCCAACCCCACACTTGCCACAGCGGCTGCCAGTCCTGGCCCCAGCTTGAGTCCATCACCCTCGCCAACTGCTTCACCAAGCCCCAGCGCTTCACCCAGGGTCTCACCTTCAGCCAGTCCTTCTGCTCAGGTAGCTATTGCTCGTCCCAAAGTCAGAATTAATAATACTGGCTTTTCTCAAGGCGGCCAGGAAGTACTGCGCATCAGAGCCACTCCAACATCCAGTGGAGAAGAGCTCGGCGTCGCCCCAGTTGCTTCAGAGTATGCCTACTTAAACGAGTCAACACTCGGCTGGCACAAAATTCAATTTGGCACCGAGGTTGGGTGGGTGAGCGGCAAGTATTCAACCCTGCTTGAGTAAGATATGCCAAAAAAAGTCCGTCGCCCGCGTCCCCCTCGCCAATCAAAACGTCCTCTACTGAATCTCAACTCCTGGCTACGTCCGGCAGTCCGCAGACATCGCTGGGCACTCGTGGTGTTACTGGGAACATTTGGACTGTACTTCATTACTTTATTTCCACAGATGTTAGTGATCCAAAATGATTCACTATGGGCAGGACATGTGCATATTTGGGGAGACTGGTCACTGCATATTGGCATGGCGAACATCTTCGCTTTTAAGGCTCCGCAAGACTGGTTTGCATATCATCCCTACTTCTCCGGAGGCAAGTTTACCTACGGTTTTTTGACCAACATGATCTCCGGTTTGCTGATGAGAGCCGGAGTGTCTTTACCTAATGCATTTGTACTACCTTCAATTTTCTATGCATTAGTATTGCTGTTGGGAATGTATGCCGTTTTCTATTTAGTATTGAACTCAAAAAAAGCTTCCCTCACCGCAATTACGCTCTTTTTCTGTTCTTCCGGCTTAGGATTTCTGCGCTTTATCCCTGATGCGATTCTCACTTCCAGTTGGCAACCGCTCAAAGACTACTCCAGGTTAGAGAACTACTCCTGGCTAGCTGGTAATTGGGTAAACGGCATGCTGGTGCCACAACGAGCTTTTCTACTAGGTATGGCACTTGCAGTTTGGGTTATTGCTTTAGTCGTATTTGTAAATAAAAATTGGGAGCAGCTAGAGAGCCAATGGCGAAAAAGACTCTTGCTCCTGGCTGGCGTACTTGTCGGAATCTTACCAATTACCCACATGCACAGCTTTATTGTGCTAGTCATTGCAATGGGGGTAGTATGTGCAGTCCAGTGGCGACGCTGGCGCGAGTTAGCTTTTTTTGTAGTACCTGCTGGAGTAGTTTCTAGTGTGCTCTATAAAGTATTTATCTCTGGCGGGATTGAAAATCCTGAGTTTATGAAAATTAGGATTGGCTGGGCAATTCCGCAAGCCCACACTCTCAGTGAAGCATTAGCAAGCTGGCTTACCATGTGGTGGGAAATCTGGGGAATCATGCTGCCAGTAGCTCTGGTGGGTGCCTGGCTAATCCGCAAGTACCGACCACTTATCAAGTATTTTTTGTGGTCCTTTTCTATCGTCTTTCTGCTCGGAAATATTATTCAGTTCCAACCAATTCTGTGGGATAACTCAAAGTTATTCATGTGGGCCTACTTTGGCTTTAGCGCTCTGGCCACCGTGGTGGTTCAACGACTCTGGAGGCGACGCGCCGGATGGCGCGGAGCCGCAGTAGTACTCTTCCTGCTTTTGACTTTAACTGGGGTTATGGAGCTGCTGCGACTACAACAAGTTGGAAGGAACGCGGTGATGATGGCAACCAATGAGGAAATACAGCTCGGCCAGCAAATCCGTGAAAAAACGGCTGCACGTGATGTTTTCCTCACTCAAGCCTCACATAACACTATCCCGATGATGTGGGGCGTGCGACCAATTGTGCTTGGCTACCCTGGTTGGGCGCTCAACTTTGGTTTTTTGCATCAGCAGCGAGAAGCAGACATTCCCATCATGTATAAAGGTGGGGCTGAGGCAGAGGAGTTGTTGAAAAAATATCAAGTACGGTATGTCCTTATTGGTCCCGGGGAGCTCTACGACCTAGAAGCAAATGAAGAGTACTTTGCCAAAAAGTATCTGGTAGTCATAGCAACAGAGAACTATCGAGTTTATGAGGTGAGGTAGCAGCTAATACTGGTCATGAGTAACTAGATCAAAAAATATGTATAAGTCCTCATCTTTTATACATAAGGCTCGAAGATCATCTTTAACCCAGATAGCATATTGAGTGGCGCGGTGTCCTTGCAGTTTATGCAACTTCAAGGATGGAGAGGATTCTGGTGGAAAAGACTGGATTGTTTGATCAACTCTAGCCTAAGTTGATGGTTTTTTTTGCAAAGTTTACTGACTTTTTTTTGAAACTTGCACTGGAGCGAAAGTTCATAAGTTAGTGAAGAATTCCTTAATATCACTAATCTCAGTAGTTTTACCCTCACGATACTCTTTTACTGCCTTCAAACCAGCCCGCTCGGTCTTTTCACTCATTTCATACACCGGAATAACACCCTGCTTGAAGATCTCCTCAGTGGCTTTACTAATAAAAAATTTTGCCATTTTAGCGATGTTGTAACCAAGTTGGTCACCGTATCCTGCCAAGAGAGCTGCTTCCTGATCAGTAAGAGTAAGTTGTACTTTTGTCATAATACAAAATTGTAGTAAATAAGTAGGAAATATTCAATACTTATTTACTACTTTTAGAGGAGTAAACTTCATCATTAGATAGAGTTGAAGTGCTTCCCAACCCGCTTTGACAATCACCAGAGGATGATTGCCAGTCGGCTTGCCGAACTGACGTAGATAGTGCCGCACCGGCAACTGCTTAAATCGATATCCACTTTTTTTAAGTCGGTAGAGTAGTTCGGCACTGGTAAATGCACCAGTAGAAGTGAGCGGAATTTCTTGCAGCACTTTGGTTTTTATTAACTTAAACGCACAATCAATATCTTTGACGTGCAGTCGAAAAAGTAAATCAATATACCTCTTAAATAACTTTGCATTGAAAGCCCGCAGCTGGCCCTCGGCCCGATTTTCCCGGTAGCCAATAATCACCTCGGACTTTTTGGTGTGCGGCAGAAAAGATTTTAATTGGTCTACGTCAAACTGGAGATCACCGTCAGTGAAGAACGTCCAGTCATACCTCGCAGCAACAAAGCCGGAGCGCAAAGAAGCTCCATACCCCTTATTTCGCTTGTGGGTAATGAACCGAAGTTCTGGGTACAGTTTACACAGCTTCTTAGTTACCCGAAGAGTACCATCGCTACTTCCGTCATTAATAATGATGATCTCGAATTTTTTAGCAATTTTGGGAAGAACTTGGTAAAAAGCCTCCACCATCGACTGCACATTTTGCTCTTCGTTATAGCAAGGAAAAAAAGCAGTGATCGAGGAAACTTTCATGAATCAGGCTATTATAGCGGCAGATTAGGATAACGCACTCAGCGCTACTTGCAGCATCGCCACAAACTCTTGGGGGTCTAAACTGGCCGCACCTGGAACTACGCCGGAAATACTGGGCTCTGCGAAGTACTCCTGAATATTCTTGCTATTTACCGAGCCACCATAGAGAACACCCTGCACCTTGTACTCGGTGGTAATATGTTGGATAGCACTCAGGACTTGGTCAAGGTCAGCTGCATGCGCATTTCCTGAGCTGCTAATTGCCTCCGGAGGTTCGTACATGACTAGCAGTTGGGAAAGCTGATTTTTCTCAAACTGAGCCAGTTGAGTCTGCCAGTTATGATCATCTACGGCCACAATCGGCGTAATCTTATTGTCTAAGGCTTGAATCGTTTGTAAGGCTACCACCTGATCAGATTCGGCAAAGTGCCGACGACGCTCGGCGTGACCCAAGAGCGCGTACTTGACCCATTGACTAGTGATCTGGGCGGAAACCGCGCCAGTATAGGCTCCATTTGGATACGATGACAATGTTTGAGCACAAAGCTGCAGCTCCGGAACCCGAGCGTGAAGGTGGGACAAATACACCAGGCTGGGGGCCACCACCGGGGTGAAGGGCAGCCGCTGCTCAAGCAACTCGCTACTCAGCATCTGGTCAATCCACTCATCCACCTCAGCTAGTGATTTATTTGATTTCCAGTTTCCGACGAGGAGTTTAAGTGAGTTTGTCATAGTGTCTACTATAGCAAAGGAGAACAAAAAAAGGGCCTTGTAAAAGGCCCCTCTTTATTTTCAATAAGATTCAAGTTATCGAGGAATATCGATAAGAATCGGGCTCTGATTCATTTCCTTTTGTGAACCACTTGCGGTATCAATATTGGTACTAACATTTTCGAGCAGATTATATCATGCAGGCGAGACTACTAACTCAAGTACTTGAATAGAAGCCTAACTACGTATTAAAAATATATAAAAGAGCTAGTAGAAAGGGAAAGAAGTTGAGGTATGCATCTGCAAAAAGATCGGAGAATTCACATCTCTTGACTACGTATGTAATAGTGATATATTTCACGCTGTAGTTTGACTAATTACAACAAAAATAATAAAGGAGCATATGTCTTCGGAGAAAATTAAAATTTCCCTTAATCCAAAAGGCCAGTATGCAGAGAAAAGAGTTTTTGCAGCTAAATCATCAGCACCAGGGCACGTCTCAGTACTCTCAACAAATGAAGTAGATGGACATCCAGTTGTCCGTTTGGAATTCAGTAATGGAGCGCAACCTAATGACCTTACATTTTTGGTAGCAGAAAATCGCTTTCTTTCAATTCTCACTACTGTGACATCCCCAGGCGTTATGGAGTTTCTTTTAGGAACTGAAGAAGATGCAGCCTATCAAGAAGTAGCCCTTGAGTTAATTCAGGCAAAAAGAACCCAAGAAGATGCGATGTGGGAACGTGCAAATACGCGACAAAAAGCAACATGGAATAGTGAAGCAAGAAAAGAGGAAATTGGAGCTACTCCAGCAGACTTGACTCAAAGTGATAGACAAGTTGCCGAGCAGCTTGCTTTAGACCCAAACATAATTGGGAAGCCTCAAATTGTTATTTCAGAAGCGAAGGATGGGTCGCTATTCAGAAGGACTCTTCAGTTTAATGTTCTTCGACCTTCCTTTCCAGACGACCATACTCTTGAAATTCGTTACTTATTAAGCAATGATGCAGAAGAATTAAGAGGGATAGGATTTCCTGCAAGCAGCACGCTCATCTTACCAGATCATGAATATCAGGATGGTGAATTCATCAATGTATCACTTCCTCTTTGAGCATCTGCTCCTAATACCGGCTGCTCACTTAGAGTAGATGTAGTGGATCAACAAACTGGTGCTAAAGTACAAGCCATTCTCTCATTGGGAGACTTTGATGTAGTTCTACCTGAAGAGTTATCAACATTTTTCTCAGATTTAACTAAAAAGTTAGTCTCTGAGGGCTTTGTAGCCGATGAAGTAGCTCTCTTTTTTAAGAAGTACGATAGGGATCTACGAATGTGGTTATCTTTGGAAAAAGCTAAAAATCCTAACTATCTCAGCACACCTGAGGCTCAGAAATGGTTACACGAGAGGATAGAGCTGGTTCAATATCAGAAGCCACGTCAAGAAACTCAGCTTATTTTTTCAGATGATACTAGTTTTGTCGCTCAGGCACCCATCACGTTTATCGGCCACCATACTTTAACGGGTAGCCCTTTAAATTCTGATATTACAGTAGATGCTCCCGGCAAGAAATTGCACGTAGCAGCTGTTGAAGGAACTCTTTCTAACACAGATATTGTACGTATATCAACTGGGGACAGAAATTTTTCCGGAAGAATTATTGCAACTACTGCAGGTGAGGGAGGTAAGAATTTTTCTGCTGAAGCAGAGGTCACTAGTAGGCGTATGGTAGAACCTGTTGATTTCACCTTTCAAAATCAATATAAGGGTGAAGTGGGGAAAGCTCTTTCTATTCCTTTCTCTATTTTGCCAGCTTCAGGTGCTCAATATGTAGTGGAGAGAAAAATCGAGTGCTATGGTGAAGAGGAGGGCTGGTTTAGGATACTCAATAGGGATACATTTGAATCTGGGAAGTCCGACACATTGCTCATATGGCCAAATAGAGATAAATTAGGTATCGCTTTAACTGTTTGCGCCACTGACAACCAAGGGAATAGAGGGAGTTCTCATGTGAGGTTTGAAGTTCCGAGTACACCACTGGCTACACAGGACTTCAGTGGTGATACTGATTGACCTGCTTTGCATTAAGAATTAGATTGATCTGATCGCCGCCCGCACTAATGGGCGGCGTTTTCGTATCAGAAGCAAAAAGCCGTAAAAATATCTTTAAAAACCCACACTCCAGATTCAGAACTCAATTTACAAAGCTCTTTCCATCTTTACTAGTGCTCTGGTCTTCTAACTTCTCAATTCGCTCTTCGTGATCTACAATCTTATCTCGATAGCCAGTAAGTATTGTCATCTCTTCTCGAATTCCCTTAATCTCATAAAGAATGTCATCTTTAAACTGAAGCACAGTATTACTCAAGTCTTCTCTTACACCTCTTATCTCCGCCTTCAACTCGTCCTTCGTTGCAAAAGTCCCTGACAATTCTTTGACTAAATTTGCGATATCTTTTTTTGTCAGCATATACGTGCCTCTCTTTTACTTTCCATCATTCTGCCACCTCAACCTTGCAAGAAGCGTAAGGAGAATCACTCAAAATGAAGCAATTTTGTAATTCTAAAACTAAAAAATGAAGTTATTATTAAATCCCGGCTGAGCATCTCGAGAAAGCCACCCTTTAATTCTTCCTCGCATATCTCTCTCGAGAAACCTTGATCACTTTATCGCGGTTTTGATTACTAGAGGCAGCTAAGTTCAAGGTATTGGCGGGGAACGGATGACTGACTTGGCCGTGAATCATCAGCTTGGAAACAATTTGATACCTCCCCAACGACACTAGATCCTCCTGGCTATACTTGCCCCCGAACTCTTTCTGCATGTAGTCCGCATCTCCAGCGCCCAGGATAAAACTGACCATACTCCCAGCATTGCCGAAGATGGCGTCTTTGACTTCTTCGGGAATCTGGGCCATGTACTGATTGGCCAAAACAAGGTTTAACCGATACTTGCGCGCCTCTGACAAAATTTTAATAAAACTAGTGGTCGCAAAGTTCTGAAACTCATCGATGTAGAGATAGAAATCTTTACGATCTTTTTCAGCCATGTAGACGCGATTCATGGCCGCCAACTGAATTTTGGTAATGATCATCGCTCCCAGCAACGACATGTTGTCTTCGCCAAGTTTTCCTTGCGAGACGTTCACTAACAAAATCTTGCCTTCATTCATTACTTGCTCAATGTCAAAGGAGCTGGTGTTGGTATTCACCACATTTCTAATTAAGGGTGATGTCACAAACTGACCCACTTTATTCAAAATTGGCGCAATTGACTCGGTCCGCAAGCGCTCCTGCATCGGATTAAACTCCGCTTCCCAAAAGTTCTTCAGCACCTGGTCATCCATCCCCGCCACAATCTTGGCTCGATACTTGGGGTCAGTCAAAATCCGCAGCACATCCTCTAGCTTGGCATCGGTAGAAAGCAACGTCAGCAAGGAATTCCGCAAAATGTACTCGAGACGTGGACCCCAGGAATTGGCGTACATTTTTTGAAAAATGGCCACGATGCCAGAAGCAATTAACTCACGATGAACCAGCGACCCACCCTCAAATAAGTTCAGCTTCACCACCGAGTGCGTATCTGCCGGATCCAAGACAATCACGTCGTTGATGCGGTGGCGGGGGATGTAGTTCAGCACCGTCTCGATCAGGTCACCGTGCGGATCAACTACCGCCAATCCCTTGTTATGCTTGAGGTCATTAATAATCATGTTTGCCAGTAACGTCGATTTACCGGTACCACTTTTCCCAATCACATACATGTGACGGCGACGATCATCTTGGTGGATGCCAAAAATCTGTTCTTGATTCTTAAACTGGGTTTTGGCAAATAAGTTCAAGTCTTGACGCTCATCTTCTGGAGTGTGAGCAAAAGTGGGCAGGTCTTCTGGTGGCTCACCCAGCAAGTTCTTTCCCCAGGCAATGTTTCTGATGGTAGAAAGCTGTTTATTCGGCATGTGCCACAGCGTAGCCAACTCATCTATAGAAAGGTACTGCCAGCGATGAATTCCCAGCAAGTACTCAGTTGGCAAACGATAACGAATCTCTTCTAGGCGCTCTTTTTTACGCAGTCTAGGCGGACGAAACACAAAGCTATTCGTCTCGGACTGAATCGCAGTAAAGGAAGCCACCAGCGCAGTCATGAGTTGGTCGGCTCTTTCATCCGTGGCTGCTTGGAGTAACAAGCGGATGCTGACTTGATACGAAGGCAAAGATAACTTGCGTTTAATTGCATCTGCATGAGGAGCGGGGACGGTCGCTGCCGGACCGGTAGCAGGTTGGGCTTTTTTCTTCCAGTTATCACGGGCTTTGCGAACATGAAACTGAATCAAACCAGCTTCGCCTTCTGAGAGCTTGGCCAAGGTCGATAAGACTGGTGCTAGGGAATCGGTCTCGGTCAGCTCACGAAAGGTTTTCAGAGGGAAGTACGCCGGAGCTGACAGTACCAACTCACCATATTTTTTGGGTAACGGCTGGTGAAACTCGGCTAAAGGATCGTGCTCCAATTGTTTAACCAGAATTTCTGGGTAGCTGGAGGTCAATTGACTAGTCAGGTACTCACCCAACGACTCAGGCAGTGTAATTAGCTCGTAAATCGTCTGACCTTGACTGAGAAACTCAAACGTAAACTCAGGCGCATGCTGCCATTTTTTGAAAATTCCTCGAGGTGGGTTGGGGAGAGCCGCGAATAACTGAACGACGGCTTCAGCAGTTTGCTGGCTTTCGCGTGCAGTCCGAACTTCAAACGTCACCCGAGATAATGCAGGCATAGTAACAAAGAAAGTATATCAGGAATTGTATGCTAATATTAAGCCGCAATGCCCAGCAGCCTCCTCTCAGCACTCAATGAAAAACAACAAGAAGCCGTCCTCCATCCAGCAGGACCCGCGATTGTTTTGGCAGGCGCGGGATCTGGGAAAACGCGTGTCTTAACCACCAGGGCAGCCTGGTTAATTGAGGAGCAGCACCAAGATCCAGGCGAAATCCTGCTAGTCACCTTCACCAATAAAGCGGCGCAAGAAATTAGTGAGCGAATGCTAAAGCAAACTGGACATAAAATTCCTTTTGCTGGTACTTTTCACCGCATTTGCGCCAAGATTCTCCGTCGAGATGGCTACTTAATTGGCTTATCGCCCAACTTCACCATCTTTGATAGCGATGACCAACTTGATCTGATCAAGCAAATTTATAAAAAAAATACCTGGTCAGAAAAAGAGTTTCACCCCAAAGCAGTCAAAGGGGAGATTTCGGAAGCCAAGAATGAGATGGTCACCGCCACACAGTACCGTGAGAGTTCTCGAGGCAAGTTTCAGGAATTTGTCGGTCATGCCTACGTTCAATATCAACACGAACTTACTCAAAATCACGCCGTGGACTTTGACGACCTCCTCCTCCGAGTCATCGAGCTATTTGTCCAGCATCCAGAAGTCTTGCAGCGCTATCAGAACCAATTCAGCCACGTTTTGATTGACGAATACCAAGACACGAATAAGGCCCAATACGTCTTGAGCAAATTACTCGCTGCACCTCAAGAGAATCTCTACGTGGTAGGCGACTTTTCACAGTCCATTTACGCCTGGCGCGGCGCAGATTATCGAAACATGTTGAACTTAAAGACTGACTTCCCCACGATTGTAGAGTATCGGCTAGAACAGAACTACAGATCAACGCAAACAATTCTGGACGCTGCTACCGAAGTTATTTCTAAAAATACATCACATCCTATTTTGCAGCTCTGGACTGACAACAAGAGCCAAGAGCATCCCAAGATCGTGGTGTATGAAGCGGATAGTGGGGAAGATGAGGCCCGGAAAGTCCTCCAGTATATCCGCCAGCATGATCTGGACTTACAGCTTTCTGATCGAGTCATTTTATACCGCACCAACGCCCAGTCCCGAGCTTTTGAAGAAGCTCTCATTCGGGCTGGCTTACCCTACAAAATCGTGGGTGGCGTTAAGTTTTATGCGCGCAAAGAAATTAAAGACGTCTTAAGTTACTTACGACTTTTCACTAACCCCAGCGATGAAGTCAGCCATGAGCGCGCACTCAAGCTCGGTAAACGAAAGTACGAAAAGTATATCCAGTGGAAGGAAAAAATCATTGAGGAGCTACACAAAAGTGGAGTGGAGAATTTAGGTGGGATACAACCGTTCAACTTGCTCCAAAAAATTCTTGATGTCACCGAGTTTAAGCAACGCTTTGACGTCGAGGATCCGGAAGACTTTGCGCGCTTAGAAAATATCCAAGAGTTGCTCAATGTGGCTACCCAGTTTCTAGAACTGGATGTTTTCCTCGAGAATATTGCCTTGCTCCAAGATAATGAACTCGCTGACGTGACTGTAGAAGGCAAAGCCGACGTAATTACCTTAATGAGTCTACACTCGGCCAAAGGCCTCGAATTCCCAATCGTTTTTATGGTCGGTATGGAAGAAGGTTTATTTCCACACTCCAGGTCCATCCTCGATAAAGCCCAGATGGAAGAAGAGCGACGGCTTTGTTACGTGGGAATCACTCGCGCGAAACTCAAACTCTACCTCACCTACGCCCGAAGACGGATGATCTACGGCACCATCAATAGTGCGATGCCCAGTCGATTCCTTCACGATATTCCCGAGAGACTACTCCAACGAGAACAGGCTGAGCTCTATGCTCCCTCCGCTCACTTCGGCCAGTACGGAACTAGCTATGGTCGCAGCTCAGACTCTGCTAGCCGCGGCTGGGGGCAAGATCCAGACCCTGATGACCACATTGGGCTCAAAGCACTCAACCAACGTGTCCAGGCCATTGGCAATAAACGTAAGTATATTGCCCTCGATGACGGCGCACTTGATGATGTGCTCAGTGGCGATATTGATATTGAGGCATTTTTGGAAAAATAATTTCTCGGCAAACAACAACCAGCTTTTTCAGCTATAATTTCAGATCAGTATGCTTTTACGACCCCTCCGCCAAGAAGAACGCGCCGCCTACGATGCGACTGTTCAACATCCGCTCCAGTCTTGGGCTTGGGGAGATTTTAGAAGCCAAACTGGCGTCCAAGTTGAGCGGGTAGGGTTTTTTGAAGAAGGCAAATTAAAAGCGGCGCTGCAAGTCTTTTTTCATAAGATCCCCGGCACCAGCATGACCGCCGGCTACTTGCCAAAAGGGCAGATGCCAGACGAGGAACAGCTGAATGCGATCACTCAACTGGGCAAAAAACACCATTCTTTATTCGTAAAGATGGAGCCAAATGTGGGCCGCAGTGTCGAGACCAAGTCAGGCTTCGAGGAAATTGCAAAGTTCCTGCAAACCAACAACGCCCGCCCGGGCCGTCCTCTTTTCACTAAGTATACTTTTCAACTCGATCTCACTCCCTCCGAAGAAAAATTATTCGGCCAACTCAGCAGTAAAACTCGCTACAACGTCAACGTGGCATTTAAAAAAGGCGTCCAGATTTACGAGAACACCACCAAAGAGGGGATGGATCAGTATGTTGAGATTCTGAATGAGACCACTCAACGTCAAGGATTTTACGCCCACACTCCAGCGTACTTCAAAACCATGTGGGAAGTCCTAGGCAGGACAGGAATGCTGAGAGTTTTTACGGCCGTCTATGAAGAAAAAGTGCTCGTCTCTTGGATCATGTTTGTTTTTAACGGCGTACTGTATTATCCATATGGAGCCTCCCGCAGTATCCACCGCGACGTCATGGCCAGTAACCTAATGATGTGGGAGATGATTCGGTTTGGCAAACAACAGGGCTGCAAAAGTTTTGATATGTGGGGCTCTTTAGGTCCAGAGCCGAATGAAAAAGATCCTTGGTTTGGGTTTCATCGGTTCAAAAAAGGCTTTGGAGGTGAGTTGGTAGAGTTCCTCGGCACCTACGACTTAGTTACCAATCCACCGTTGTACCCAATTTATAGAATTGTAGAAGATCTGAGATGGAAAGCCTTGCGACTCAAAGCACGTTTGCGAAAATAGTTAAAAAGCATACTAAGGAGTTTTATGTCTACACCTCGTTTTAAACGCGTCATGCTCAAAGTTGGTGGTGAATCCCTGATCGGTGAGCGCGAATATGGCATAGATCCGAAAGCGGCAATGAACGTTGCCGAGCAGATTAAACAAGTCCATGCACAAGGAGTAGAGATTGCGGTGGTAATTGGAGGTGGAAATATTTTCCGTGGCATCGCTGGCTCAAAAAATGGAATAGATCGAGCCACTGCAGACTATATGGGTATGCTCGCCACCGTTATGAATGGTCTTGCGCTTCAAGATGCGTTAGAAAAAATTGGCGTTCCCACGCGCTTACAAACTGCCCTCCAGATGCCAGCGGTCGCCGAAAGCTTTATCCGTCGCAAGGCCATCCGCCACATGGAAAAAGGCCGAGTGGTCATTCTCGGGGCTGGAACTGGCGTTCCGTACGTCACTACTGACACCGGCGCCTCACTTCACGCACTGGAACTAAAATGTAATGTACTCATGAAGGCCACCAAAGTAGATGGTATTTATGACAAAGATCCAATGAAAAACACTGATGCTCGTCGCTTTAAAACACTCAACTTTAAAGACGCCATTTCTATGCCTGGAGTAGAAGTAATGGATACGGCTGCCTTAGCTATGAGTAGTGAAAACCACATGCCAGTCATGGTCTTTGAACTCTTTGCGGAAGATAACCTTCAAAAGGCAATTGCCGGCGAAGATATTGGAACATTTGTCAGCAATGATGTGGAAACTGCGTTTGCGTAAAACATCCCCTCCGGGAATTTC
>CAZMXT010000021.1:0-2807 GCA_964570365.1 uncultured Pseudomonadales bacterium
CCCACCAACGGCGTTACTCTTGGCTCTAGCAGCGGCACCGGCGGCCATGGTGCGACGGCTTTTTCGTTTGATGGGACGAATGATAACGTCAATATTTATACGCATCAGCTGAATAGTGTTTTTAATCCCAATGAAGGTACTTTGGTAGCTTGGGCAAAGGTGAGCGGTGCTGGGGTGTGGACGGATGGGACGACCGACGGAATTTTAAGTTTAAGCGTGGACGGTTCCAGTAATGATATTAGTATTTATAAAAATAGTACGAGTAATCAAATCATTGTTAATTATGGAGCAGGCGGAACACTCGAAACAACCACTATCAGCACCTCTACAACTAATTGGTTCCAGGTAGCAATGACTTGGTCAAAAGCTACTGACGAAGTAAAAGTATATTTTAACGGTGCTCAATCTGGATCAACAAAGACTGTCCTAGGTACGTGGGTAGGAAACATATTATTAACCCGCGCATCAATCGGTTCTCTCACCAGTTCTGGCGCCAATCCCTGGTCCGGCCTCATCAACGACACCCGCCTCTACACTCGCGCCCTCACCGCTGAAGAAATCGCGGCTCAGTACAGCGGTAGCGTAGACATTAGTCCCTACACCACCAGCAACTATCCTGGCAAGGAGCTCTTCCGTAAATATGATACCCGAGTAGTAGTAGGCACATTGGCCACCGAAGAAGTCACTCCCGGCCCGGTGGCAGAATGGAAGTTTGATGACGGGCAAGGACAAACTGTGCAAGATAGTACGAGTAATAATAGTGATGGCACTTTAGGGGCAACCTCAGGGTCAAGCACTGATGATCCCACTTGGGTGCCGGAAGGTGAGTGTGTCAGTGGGAATTGTTTGCGGTTTGATGGGACGAATGATTATGTATCGGTAACCAATACGGTTAGAGGCATCCAATCAGTCGGTCTCTGGGTGCGGCCAACCTCACTGACTACGGGTACCCTGGTTGATCTAAATGGCACGGCTCTAATTACGTTTTCATCAGGCACAATCTCTGCGAGTGGTTTTGCCTCACCAACAATTTATGTAAATGGATTAGTTACTAGTACTTTAGTGGCCAATACTTGGCAGTATGTAGAAGTAACTACCGGCACGGCCTTGACCGGGTCGGCAGTCAAACTTGGGGCTTACTCTACGACATTTCTAACCGGCATGCTAGACGAACCCCGTATCTACCCCTACGCCCGGACCGCCGCCCAAGTCGCCGTTGATTACAATGCCGGTGCTGGTCGTCTTGGGCAAGCCACGCGCCGTACCCTCACCGACGGTCTGGTAGGCTACTGGCGGATGGATGAAGCTAGTTGGACCAATAACTGTTCAACTTTGTCAGTTCTAGACTCTTCAGGTAGAGGTAACAATGCTTATTCTTGTCCCACCTCCACTGGTCCAACAGGGGGAGCAGCAGGCAAGTTTGGCAATGCCGGCAGTTTTGATGGTTCTAATGATTATGTAAGGACAGTAACGGCGGCTGGATCATCTTTAAGTATGGTAAATACCAGCGTCTCAGTGGCAGCCTGGGTGAATCCCAGCGCGATTACTACTTCAATGGCAATTGCCGGTGGTGACAACGGCACTACCTTTGGCTATGGCCTTTTCATATTGTCAGGTGGAACTATCAGAGGCAGTCTTCGAAATGCCGCGCAAACAGTGCTGACTAGCTGCGACACTACCGCCGTAATTTCCGTCAACACGTGGTCACATGTGGCTGAGACCATAGAAGACAACGGTAGTGGTAACACCATAATCAATATCTATATTAATGGGGTGTTAGTCAGGTCATGTGCTTCTGCCGGGCGTATCTCAGGCGGCAATGTTTTCTATCTGGGGGCTAGTAATGGTGGCGCATCAAACCTTTACAACGGCAAAATAGATGATGTCCGAGTCTACAACCGGGCTCTGGGTGGATCAGAAGTGGCCACTCTGGCTAACGAAGGGATTGGTCCCATGGGCCACTGGAAAATGGATGAAATGAGTGGCACCACTGCAGCTGACAATAGTACCAGTGGGCTAACCGGGACCTTAACGAATAACCCGACCTGGCAAACTGGTAAGTATGGTGGATCTGTCAGCGTGGCGGCAGCTGCCACCGCGCATGTCACAGTCGCCGATACTACGAGTTCAGTCCTAGATGTTACTGATCAATATACTGCTGAAGCGTGGGTCTATCCAACAGCGTATGGCACAAATTATCACTATCTGGTAGACAAAGGCACTGAGCTCTATGGCATGTATCTCAATAGTACGGGAAAGGTTGTACCCATTGAAAACACCGTTGCAAAGACTGCTTCGACCAATAGTGTACCCCTCAACCAGTGGAGTCATGTAGCAGTTACCTACAATAAAGTCTCGATTATTACCTATATCAATGGGGTCAGAGATACCACGACCGCTTCTACTACCACCCTCAATACTGATAACAATCCGCTCAAATTTGGCAGTATTGGGGATGGCAGTGGGGCCATGCGTTTGGATGATGTCAGACTGTATAACTATGCTCGTAGCTCCTCCCAAATTGTGGAAGACATGAATGCCGGTAATCCAGTAGGTGGATCACCCGTTGGCTCCTATGTCTCCTACTGGTCAATGGATGAGAACCAAGGTACGACTGCTAACGATGCTTCTATCAATAGCAATGCCCTCACACTGAGTACAAGTTCCTGGACTAGGTCAGGAAAAATCAACGGTGCTTGGAATGGCGTGGGGACTAACTGGCTCTCGCGTGCCGATGATGACGATCTAGACTTTGTGGCAGCAGATGATTTTTCAATTTCTGGTTGGTTTAAGTCAGACTCAGCAAC
>CAZMXT010000021.1:2907-15117 GCA_964570365.1 uncultured Pseudomonadales bacterium
TTGTGGCAGCAGATGATTTTTCAATTTCTGGTTGGTTTAAGTCAGACTCAGCAACAAATCCGCCCGCGATTGAATGTTTTATCTGCAAAACAAATATGGTGAACGTGCCTGGCTATGCCTTGTATTTTACTACTTCAGGGCAACTGACCTTTGGGATTGATGACGATAGTGCTTTTCAGCCAGAGGACGCGGCGCAGTATGGGACAGATATTTATGATGGTACTTGGCATCACTTCGTAGCCCGTAAAAGCAACACTTCCAGAATTGATCTATTCGTTGACGGAAAATTGGTAGCTAGTGATACCACCATTGCAGCCACTGGCAGTTTAGCTAATTCAAATACTTTGTATATTGGTGACCGAAATGGGGCAAACGATGGCGACGAATTCAACGGAGATATTGATAATGTCAAAGTCTACCGGGCCTTTTTAACCGAAGAACAAGTCAGAATTGACATGAATGCCGGAGCCTCTACTAATTACGGCACCACAGCATCTCTCGAGGCAACTCAACTAACAGACGGAGCCGGGAACCCACCTGTAGGAGAGTGGAGACTCGACTCAAATACAGGAACTACAGCTGTGGACACCAGTGGAAATGAAAATACCGGCACGATTACTATTGGAAATGGTGGGTGGGTGCCAGGAAAATTTGGCTCTGCATTTGACGTGGATAATTCCACAGGTAAAGTGCTCATCACAGACCCTGCGTCAGGAATTTTAGATTTTGGCGCTTCAAGTGACTTTAGTATTTCGGGGTGGTTTTCTAGAGCCAGTGCTACTACGGATGATAGTATCGTACAAAAAAGAAATAGCACAGTGACTTCAGCAGGAAATGTGGGCTATACAATTTATTTATCCGATGGTGGGGATAATTTGTTTTTTATTCTTGACGACGGCACTGACGTTTTTTTCATGAACTCCTCAAGCTCATTCCTCAACTCAAACTGGAATCATTTTACAGTAGTATGGGACGACGATTCTGCTACGAATACCCGTGTCTACATTAATGGGGTCAATGTCACTGCTAGTCAAACTGGCACCATCGGCTTAATAGATAGTCTGAGCAACGCGCTGAACTTTGCGATTGGTTCTCAACCAAACGGGTCTAACCCGCTACATGGTAAGGTGGATCAAGTGAGAGTATTTAACTACGCTCTTACTCCAGCCCAAGTCGCCTACGACTACAACCGCGGCGGGCCTATCGCCCACTGGAAAATGGATGAATGCCAGGGGAGTACTATTAATGATGGTAGTGGTAATGGCCTGAACGGGACGCTGACGGTCGGAGCCAGCGGTACCCAAACTTCGGCTGGAACCTGTAATACCGCCAGTACTGCCTGGGGCAATGGGGCGACTGGGAAGTATAACTCGAGTTTGCATTTTGATGGGACGGATGATTATGTGGATATGGGAGATATGCCACTCACGGAGTCCGTGAGCCAACTCAGCTGGGGTATTTGGCTGAGGCCAACCAGTATCTCAGGTCTAAAGTGCCTTTTGTGCAAATTTAATAATGGCAACACTCAAACCGCTTGGTACACTCAAACCAACACATCTGTTTTTGGATTAAACAATTCTATTCTTGCTGGCATTGGCACCACTACAACTGACGGCAATACATATGCCGTCACACCAGCAAACACGATCTCCACCGGCACTTGGACTCATGTAGCAGTGGTGTTTGATGGCACACTGTCTGGTAATGCTAATCGTTTTAAAATATACATCAATGGCATCCAACAAACCCTGACTTTTTCTGGTACATTTCCAGCCACCACCCAAGCCACCACCAGTAATGCTCGAATTGGCTCAACATCAGATGGAAATCGCTACTTTAACGGTCAACTCGATGACGCTCGTATCTACAACTACGCAGTATCAGCCACGCAAGTCCAAAAGATTTACAATGACGGAGCTGGTGTCCGCTTCGGACCTGCAACGGGTTCACCGTAATTTTTTCTAGACTGATTTTGGGCTAAAGTTTGTGTGGTGCTTTTTCTAGGCACAAACGATTTAAAAGAAAGATACCAACGCTCTCCCCAGCAAATAGCGGACGCCATGAGAGACTTACTTGAAATTATTGACCGGGTTGCACTCGAGTATGGCTGTGCTTTTATCAATTTAGGGGAGCAGATAACCTCAAGTAAACTAGATGGCTATCATCTCGATCCAGAATCGCATCAGAAAATTGCAGCGTTGGTAGATGAGAAGGTCAGAAAGCTTGTGAAGGTTTGATTATCCCCCCATATACACAACTCTCTTACCCTTTCCTCTTCCTAACCACGTATAATCAATTTATAGATTCAGCTACTTTTCAAGAAAAGGAGATCTATGTTAAATCTCAACTCAATTATGATTGGTTCTGAAAACCCAAAAGTTCTGGCAGAGTTTTATGAAAAAGTCTTAGGAAAAAAACCTGACATGGCCGAAGAAGGTTGGTACGGTTTCAATGCAGGGAACTGCTTTATGAGTATTGGTTCTCATGACAAAGTTAAAGGCAAGTCCAACAATCCTGAGCGTCTCATCATGAACTTTGAGACCAAAGAAGTAAAAAAAGAGTTTGAACGAATTAAAGGGCTTGGCTCTACTGTCGTTGCAGAGCCATATCAAATGGGTGAAGGAGATGAGAGTGCTTGGATTGCTACCTTTGCAGATCCTGAAGGCAACTACTTCCAACTCATGCCACCTTGGGAATCAGAGAAGTAAACTACCAGACTTAGACTAGAATTTCCGCCACCCCTTCAGAATCCTCTGACATTGTGACCTAAGCTTCAGCTTCAGCTTCGTCTTGCAGGTTGTATTCGTAGATTCCACACGTAAAGCTGCCACCTGCGCCAAATGACAGCAGGATGATCTTTGCACCACCTTTAATGTCCACTAGTTGCCTCCCTAAAGCAATTGGAATCGTGGCTGATGGTGCATTTCCTTCTGTGATGACGAACGGCATTTGCTCAGGCGAAAAACCTAGTTTGACTTTTTTCATATCCATCAACTTCTCACCTACGCTTTTAAAGACTTTTGCTCCAGGGTGATGCATCACGATTCTCTTGATTAGAGGCGTGTAGGCCGATAAATTTAAGTCGCCAGACTCATCTGCCATTCTTACAAGAGAGCCACTAGCAATTTCTTGTTCAATATATTGGGTAAAAACTTCTTTAATTAAGCTAACGGCATGTGATCTAAAGAACTCCCCTGACCGAGGGCCATTCATTTTTATAATCCAACCCTCTCCGGGATCTTGAAGGTACAAGGACTCAACCACTCTGTTTTCCTGACGATACCCAACCCATGTATCGTATGGCTTAGTAGATTGAAGATACTCAGAGCCTTTTTTTACATCTTTATGTGCTCCGTGCAGTAAGGTCAAAGGACCTTGACTTGGTAGTTTAGAATACCGAAGTGAGATAGCAGAAGCAGCACTAGAAAAAAATTGAGGTGAAAGCGCATCACCCTGACCTATTAGTCTATTCGCATCTTCTATTGCAAATAGAGAGATATTCGCAGTGGCACCATCTGCAAATCCCTCTACTCGGAGCGCTAATTCCTCATCGTACACGCCACTATGAAGCTCAAAAATAGCACTTCCAGAAGAATTACAGGCTTTATGATAGATGATCACTCTCTCCTCAGGGATTCCCATTATCCTAGCGATCTTCTTCGCCCAATCTTTTTCAACTGGTACTGTTGTTGCTAAAAAAAATACATCCACCTGGGAAGCTTGAATACCTAAGCCCTTATGTGACTCACCGAGTAGCTGTTTTGCAATTAGTTGCTGAAGGAGCATATATTGATCTGGTCTAAGGCCTGGCTCTATCTGATATAAAGTGGGGAAGCTTTCATCATCTTGCACTGCAGGAACCGCGAGTAGTTCCTCCTGAGTATAGTAAGGTTGTAGCAACTTCCTTGCCTTTTCTACTTTTTCATCTGGACCCTCAATCTTCTTTCCAAAAAAAGCTGACGCTACACTAATTCCAGGAATCGTTTGAATCGGATCCTGCCTCCACTCCCATCTGCAAACCATCTTCACCATTTCATCATCAACTAGATCGTCAACTTCGCTGCCTAGTAACTCAGCAATCATCAGCTCTTTGACAAATCTTTCTAAAGCGTCTTGTGTAAAAAGATTTTCTTTTCCTGCAGCTACCATATGGGCCTCGACTATAATCTACGGAAGGTATCATCAGACTAGACCGTATCTTTGTCAAGATAGCACCAGCCACTAACGTAGCACATTTCCTGCTTTCAGCATTTCTTAAGCTTGGCTGTGTACAGTACAGTTTAGAAAGGAGGAAAGAATATGAAAACTATCAACAAGCTACTCCTCACCACGGCATTTGTCACAATTTTGAGTGGAGCTGCGCTAGGTTCTAGCCAGGTCTTTGCTCAAACTAGGACAGCAGACCCAACTCCCATGTCTGATTTAGCCAAAAGAATTGCTGATACATTTGGTCTGAAGCAAGATGAAGTTGAAGCAGTTTTTAACCAAGAGCGACAAGAGCAGCAAACCAAGCGTTCGGCAGAATACGAAGCTCGGTTAGCTCAACTTGTTACTCAGGGAAAAATCACTGAACTGCAAAAGCAACTGATCATTGCTAAACAAAAAGAACTTCAAGCAAGTCATGCAGCAAAAATGACTAGTATGGATGGCAAAACTCCAGAGGAACATAAAGCTGCTATGGAAACCGAACGAGCAGCTCTCCGAGAATGGGCAAAACAAAATGGTATTGATGCGCGGCACTTGATGTTTAAGATGCGTGGAAAAGGAACAGGAATGCATAGCATGATGTAAGATTGGCCACTTTAAACAGCTACAGCTCTGGTGCATCAGAGCTGTTTTGCTTTGAGAAAACTTCGTTAAATTCTTCAGCCAAACTTAAGAAATAACTATTAGAATACTGGGTAATGAGAATTTTAATTATTGAAGATGAGATTAAGTTGGCCAATGCAGTTAAGCGTGCATTAGAACTACAAAAATATGCGGTTGATGCTATCTACGATGGTGAAAAAGGATATGACTTAGCAAGTACTGAAAACTACGACCTGATAATTTTAGATGTCATGTTGCCGCATATGAATGGTCTCGAAATCTGTACCCAGTTACGTAAACATACAATTGACACACCTATTTTAATGCTGACAGCGAGAGGGCAAGTAAGCGATAAGACCATCACTTTAGATGCGGGTGCCGACGACTACATGGTCAAACCTTTTGCTTTTGAAGAATTATTCTCTCGAATTCGTGCTTTACTACGAAGATCGAATAAAAATAATGGCCCAGCTCTTCTTGTTAAAGAACTCTCGTTGGATCCTTCCAGCTTTAAAGTTAAAAGAGGAGAACAGCAACTTACTCTCTCTAGCAAAGAATTTTCCATTTTAGAGTTCCTAATGCGGAATAAAAATAAAGTTGTCTCTAAAGAGCAAATTGTAAATCACGTTTGGAACTACGACGCAGATATTTTACCCAGCACTGTTGAAGTTCATATTAAAAATCTACGTGGTAAAGTGGATAAACCTTTCAAGGAACATTTAATTCAAACCGTCAGAGGATTCGGCTACGAAATTAGCGATCAAAAGTAAATATGTTTGAGTCAGCTCGTCTGAAACTTACGGCGTGGTACTTGCTATTGATCATGTTGATTAGCGGCTTATTTAGCGTGGCTTTTTATAATTCTTCGACTAGAGAAATTCAACGAATTATTACTCGAATGGAAATTGACCAGCATTTAGAAGCAGCAGGTGCTCCTTTCCGCGTTTCTACACCACGATCCAAAAATGGCGCCTCACTGGAAGATCTTAAAGAGCTAAGGCAAAAATCATTTTTTACTTTAATTATTATCAATGGTCTGATCCTGTTCTTTTCTGGAGTTGCGAGTTACTTTTTAGCTGGCACAACTTTAAGACCAATTAAGGTGATGATTGATGAACAAAATGATTTTATCTCAAATGCATCTCATGAACTGCGTACCCCAATTGCCACACTGCGAGCTGAAATGGAGAGTAATCTTTTAGAAAAGAAAATCACTGACCTGCAAGCGCGAAGTCTCATCCAAAGCAACCTAGAAGAAGTAGCTACACTCCAGGAATTGACGAATAATTTACTCCGCCTAACACAAGTCGAAACTCTCAAAGGAAATAGGAAAAAGAAGAAGACTTCTTTGGCAGCAATTGTTAGAACAGCTCATAGAAAAGTATCATCACTAGCCAAGGAGAAGCAGATTCACATTTCCTTAGCTGTAAAGGACACAGACCTTCTAGCTCAATCAAAGCAATTAACTGAAGCAGTTGTAATTATTCTCGATAATGCAATTAAATATAGTCCAGCGAAAAGTAAGATTAAAGTTACTTCATGGGTAGAGAAAAAGACTGCATATATTTCAGTCAGCGATACTGGTAGCGGCATTTCCGGCGAAGATCTTCCTCATATTTTTAATCGATTTTATCGCGCTGATAAATCACGTTCTGAAGCCGAAGGCTATGGTTTAGGCCTCTCTATTGCAAAGAAAATTATCCAAACCCACGATGGCGAAATTATTGCCACGAGTGAAGTTGGTGAAGGTAGCACTTTTACAATTCAGTTACCGTTATCATAGGCATATCGGGAGCTACTGCATCTAGTCCCATTTCCCTTAATTTTCCTTCCAACCAATTCATCAAACGATTTTCTTTCGGAGTCACCATTACCTCACTGGGGGGACAACCATGAAGAATGTACTACTTGTCTGTGCGCTGCCACTCAGGAGTCTTATTGTGAAAAGGGTAACATACAAAAGTAGAATATAATCGCTTATCACAACTTCGCTATAATAATTTGTACAATGGCGAGCGATACTAAAATTTTTCTTAGTTCTGCAGCATCCTTTTTGTAGCTTTCTGCAAAGGCACTCTGTTCTTCGAGCTCAAGACTTCTTGTCAAGGCTTCACCATACTGACTCAAGACTTCAGGCACTGGGTGAGAGGTAACGTGTAGAACTATCAACTGATGTAAGACAGAGAAAAAGAGATAGAAGTCTTCTAAGGCGAGAATTTTCAGAACAGCGTCAATCCCTTCATCTAGAATGGAGTCTCGCAACAAAATTTCATCTATGGCAAATTGATTGTTTATTCTAAATTTTAATTGCTCATCAAAGTTCATTAGGCGGATATGGCTTTTAAAAAGCTGCTTAATAAAGTGGAAGCGATCGCTGTTTCTGCTAAGTTTTCAGCAATCTCTCGACCAGTTGTGATTTTTTTATTGGCACTTTTGTGATAAAAGTTTGCTTTTTGAGTAAGCCTGGAAATATCAACGCGTAAAGAAACTTGGACTGCTCCTTTTAATGGTTCATTTTGGGATGCCTGAACGAGGAAAGTGGGAAATGGAAGTTTGATAAAGCTAGCTGTCACAAATGCAGATATTTTGTCTTCATCAAAGAGTTCCGGAAAGTAGTTGAAGAAATTAGACTTTTTAATTAGCTCACCCTGCAAAGTGGGATTGTTAATTGCCGTAATAAATTGGTCCTCCAGCCAGTCAGTGAGGTCAACCACCTCACCTGTGGCTTTCGCTCTTAGAGCATTTTCCAGTAATTGCTTTGAACGCGATATTTGGCTTTCTTGAATGTTCCTTGCTGTAAGACTATCAACGTCGATCTTTTTTTCTGATTGGGGAAGTGGCATACGTTTATCTCAATCAAAATTCTTCATACTTACACCAGGATCTCAATGGGCAAAGATTATGACACCACTATTTCTGGTGAGTCAGGCGGGAATCGAACCCACGACATCCTCCTTAAGAGGGAGGCGCTCTAACCAACTGAGCTACTGACCCAACGTTCTGCTTGGTCAACTGAGCAGACACTCATTCCCAAAACCAAAACAGCTCGAGAATTATATCAAGCATTCAGACAGAAGACTATCCACACCTTCTCCAAGTACTGTAAGATATGCAAATGCAGGATTTCAGCCTAAATTTACGAATGAACATTGTACCAACAGTGGCACAGCGGGGCAGACATGCCTTGATCTTGCTTCGCAATAGCGCAGGAAACTTTATTTTAGGAACCAAAAATATTTATCCGCCAGGTATTTCGCGCATGGTTGGTGGGGGAATAGAAGAGGGAGAAGAGCCCAACAAAGCTGCTCCCCGTGAACTAGCGGAAGAGACTGGCCTTAACGCAAATGAAAATGACCTAATTCATCTCGCCACTATCGTTGCAAATATTACAGACGCACACGAAAAACTAACCCTCTTCACCACCTACCTCTATTTTTACGACTGCGGTAACCAAGCATATACAGCCAGCGATGACCTGCAAGGCTTAGTGGAACTTTCCGAAACCCAACTAGAAGAACTTATCCAACTGTACTTTGCGCTGCCAAAACTAGTAGATTCACAGATCAATGCTGCTTGGTATGATTATGGTCTGCTCTATGGTCGGATTCATCAAATTGCACTAAATACCTGGCATGCCCTGCCACAAAAAAATTCATGAGTAAGCAACAATCACGTTACGATCTGAAGAGTTATAATCCTAAATTGCAGTCTGTTTTGGATGATGATTTAGCCATCACTGAGGCAATTCTAGATTACTATGACAGACCTCACTCAGCTCGATCTATACGAGCGTTTCTTCACCAGCATCCTTTTGGCAGTTACATCACCGAAATAGCTGATTGTCTATGCCAACATGGAATTGAGACGACACTAGTGACTGCTCATCCTGAGCTTTTTACTTCCAAAGTTTGGGAGAGTATTTCCGCAGACTTTAGAGCTGAAAAATCGAGAACTTCTTCTCTTACCGAAGTAACCAGGGTCATTAAAAAAGGCGTTCTTTTACAGCATCGCGTCCCCACGATTTCTTTAATTGAGACTGAACTGGAAAAGCGGCAACCAGTGATTATTAACTGCGACTTGCGATTTTTACAAAATGAAACTGATGTTGATCTGTCTTTTGCGATCATCGTAGCAGCTGATGATGAGACGTTTAGCATCACTGACAGCTTACTGGGGGACAGGATCAAGAAGTATCCGAAAAAAACAGTGCTGTATGCGATTACTGAGAATATGTCACGCCATCCAACAGCAGGTTCCATTCTGCTTACTAGAGAACATGCTGGGTGAAATTTACTACAGAGTTTGTAAGAATTGAGCAGTACAAATATAATAACTACTATGATTTTTCTAAAAAAAACTTTTATTTTTTTGTTCGCTCTAGTTCTAGTTCACTTGTACTTAGCACAACCAATTTTTGGCCAGACTGCCTCTCCTGTAGAAACTCCCATTTTTGAGGAATCACTCCCAGAACCTTCAGCCGAAGTGGTGCTACCGCCCCAACCTGAGTATCACCGAGCAAGAGTCACTCGGGTTCTGTCCGAGACACGCTTAGCAGAGAGCGAAACAGCTTTATACACCCAAGAACTTGAAGTCCAACGACTCGATACTAACGAAGCTATCACCCTGATTGTTGGCAGTGAGTTTCAGCCCTTAAACCAGAATCAGTTACTCAAAAAAGGAACTCAAGTCATTATTGCCAGACAAGAGGTGGCTCCTAATAGGTTTGAGTATGTTCTAGCTGATATTTATCGTCTTCCGTCCCTGATTTGGTTAGCTGTTGGTCTTTTCCTCCTAGTGATTGTCGTTGCTCGTCTACAAGGTCTCTTTGCAATCCTCGGCATGGGAATTAGTTTTGTTGTGCTGATTACCTTTATTTTACCTCAGATCTTGTCGGGTCAGAATCCAGTAGTAATCAGTATCATTGGGTGCAGTATCGTGGCCGCCATTACCGTCTATCTTTCACACGGGGTTCGCCGCGAAAGTCATATCGCCTTGTTTTCAATGCTACTTAGCCTGCTAGCCGTGGGTGTTTTGTCGTTTCTGACGGTCAAAGCAGCCCAGCTCGTAGGTCTAGGCAGTGAAGAAGCCTACTTCTTACAATTTGGCCCTACCACTCGACTGAATCTGCAAGGCCTTTTCCTGGGTGGGATTATGTTAGGTACATTAGGTGTTCTTGACGATATTTGTCTAGCTCAAGTCTCAGTAGTGACACAACTAAAGGAAGCAAAACCAAATATTGAGTTTAGCGAGCTGTACAGAAGAAGCTTGGCAGTCGGAAAAGATCACGTAGCCTCTCTGGTAAACACTTTGGTATTGGCCTACGCCGGCAGCAGTTTGCCTTTATTTCTGCTCTTTACGATGAACGATACCCAGCCAGCCTGGGTGGCGCTAAATAGCGAAATCATTGCTGAAGAGGTGGTGCGTACGATCACTGGATCTATCGGATTAGTATTGGCAGTACCACTGACTACGATTGCCGCATCTTATTTTGTGGCGCGAAAAAAAGTAACTCCCTCAAGAACCTAACTCGCCCTCTTGCACTCACTATAGGTTTCGTGAGATAAAAATCACAAGATGGCAATTTTTATTAACCAGCAACTGTATCCAGGAGAGTTTCTCCTCCACAAAAAATACGCCGGGACTGAGCTGCTCTTAGATTTAATCTGGACCCACTCCAACATTATTACTGAAGTCTGTCTGTACTTACTCGATAACTACTCCTTTGATAAAACTGAGCTGGTGAGGGAAGTGGTCATTCAAGCAGCTTTGCTCCATGAAGTTGGGGTCTATGAATGTGGCGGATTTGAGTGGATTCCCAACCAGCCACCATCAACCAGGCCATATATTCAGCACGGCATGATTGGCGCCTGGATTTTGCAACAGGAAGGCTACTTACCTCAAGTAGTACAGGCTGCTTACTGCCATATTGGAGTTGGCCTGACTGCAGATGATATTCGCTCACATGGCTTAGATCTGCCCATCCAGGACTTCTTGCCTCATACAATGCTCCAAAAATTTATTACCTATGCCTCCAAGTTTCATAGTAAGGAACCTAAAATCCGCACCAGTGATGAAATTAAAGAGTCGTTGAGTCGTTTTAGTCTTGAGAAGGTAGCTGCATTTGAAGAGCTTGAGTTATTATTTGGAAAACCGGATATCGACGTCCTAAAGAAAAAGTATGACGAGTGGCACCGCGCCTTTGGTTTCCGTATTCAGGCACTGAGCAAAACTCCTCGCACGATTAATCTGAACCCAGCAGGAATTACTACTGCGCCATCCACAACCAACGTTTCCTAAAAAGATTACTTCTTGGCGAGCTTGCCAATTGCATTTTTATAGGCTTGGTATTGGAGTGTGGGCTTGTTTTCCTTGTCGATAAAAGTAAAGCCAGAAAAGGGACCTGGGTCACCTTGGAGCACAAACGGTGTGACGGCCATCACCCGTGGATCTGACCAAACATTACTGGCAGTGTAGTCATAGTAAGAATCTAACCAACGACGAGTGTTTTTATTTTCCACCCAGCCTGTTTCGGTGATAAACGTTTGCAGTTCACGACCAGTTTTTTCTTTCAGGTAGGCTAGTTCATGAACAAAACCTCGGACTGAGTTTTTAGCCGTCGCCTCAGGCGAGGCACTAAAAGCAGGGTTAGGATAGGAATGAGAGTTCCAGTAATCGAGATACCCAAAAATTCGGTCATCAGCTTCATACATTTTTTCCAAGTAAGTGAATGCTTCTGCTGTGGCTGAACCATTTGGCGCCGCCAAGTCCATGGCAGCGGGGAGGACCTGGTAGTTCTTGGCCTCAGACTTGGCCCAATTACTGGCAAATCGCAGCACTTCTACATATCCCTCTGGATCAATTTTGTTCCCCCATTCCTTGGCATGGTTAACTTCGTTAAAAACAATCACATACTTCTTGTCAGTTGGCCACTCCAGCTCCCCAAGAAAAGTGAATAAATCAACCACTTCCTTTCTATTGGGTACTTTCCAGGCACCATTCTCATACTTGGTAGCCAGTCGAACAATCGGAATAATTTTTTCTTTCTTAGCAAAGGCAAAAAACTCTTTCCACTCTTCCTGACGCTCCAAGTCATTCAGAGAAAGAGGGATAGTAACGTAGTGCCACTCATCCGAGTTGTCGGTTTTGAGCAGCTCTTTGGCTGAGTTTAGTTCACCAGTGTTTAGAATATGGATACCCAAAACCGCTCCTTCGCGTGCCTGCAGGGAAGTGGTGCGCAGAAAGCAGCTTATCAAGAATAAACAGGCACTGAAGATCAAGACACGGGAAATCATTTTCACTATTATAGGATAGCATTTTTACATCGTTTTGTCGAGTCCAAAAGCCTCCCAACTCGACAATTTTAGCATTCTTCGGTATACTGATTACTCATGAAAAAGCTTG
>CAZMXT010000022.1:0-12276 GCA_964570365.1 uncultured Pseudomonadales bacterium
TGTGGCATGACACTCGCCGAACCAGTCTCAATTGTCTGTGACCAGCACCAAAAACTAGACAATACCTAGTTCCATCCGTACAATCGAGGACGCGCATGCCAACACCTCAACTTTTTTCCGCTAAGCTCGCTGACAAACTCACGCTCAGTCATAAGTTTATTCAACTTTTTTTTGAGCTGGTTACGCCAAACTACCTCGAGTTTACTGCTGGCCAGTACATTTCGATTGCGGTTCATCCAGATGGTCATCGTCGGGCATACTCGATTTGCAGTAGCCCTGGAAAGAGTCACGGTTTTGAGTTGCTGGTAGAAATTTTTCCAAGTGGAATGGGCTCAGAGTTTTTGAATACTTTGCAGTTCGGCGATGAGATTACGTTCTTAGCGCCGCTGGGGACGTTTACGGTGGCTCCGGAGATCAAGGATCAGCCCGTCACGTTCGTGGCAACAGGCTCGGGAATTGCACCGTTTAGAAGTATGATTCTTGATCAGTTGCAGCAGCAGGGACGAACTTTACCTATCACCTCGTACTGGGGTTTGCGCCATAGTGAAGACTTGTTCTGGCAGGATGAGTTTCAGCAGCTAGCTGACGAGTATCCGCAGTTTCATTTTCATCCAGTGCTTTCCCAGCCTGGAGCTGAATGGCCACTGTGTACTGGGCGCGTTACGGATTGTCTCTTTGTCCACGAGCTGACGCCGGCGGCGCAGTATTATCTGTGTGGCAGCTCAGCAATGATTGAAGATACCACTAGGCTCTTGACTGAAAGAGGCGTAGAAAAAGAACTGATCCATCGGGAAAAGTTTTACTAGCCTTAAGAATTGGCAAAAACCTGTAGAATAGCAACACCTTTATGAACTCCGTCCGACCTCCTCAGTCTCCTTTGACTGCTAAATCAGCCTCATCACCTGGTGTTCCCATTAAGCCAGTGGTTCAA
This sequence comes from uncultured Pseudomonadales bacterium, assembly GCA_964570365.1. Lineage (GTDB taxonomy): Bacteria > Patescibacteriota > Microgenomatia > UBA1400 > PJMF01 > CAZMXT01. The sequence continues at coordinate 932 of CAZMXT010000022.1, forward strand.
GAAAGATTTATCGGGAAGTATCATGTGGAGGTAATCCGAGAAAAGTGCATTAGCGCTGGTAGTTGTGTGGCTCTGGCACCAAAAGTTTTTGAGCTTGATGAAGAAGGTTTAGCTCGAGTTATTTCTCAGGATGGCAATGACGATGAGATGAAGCTCCTGGCAGCGCAAAGCTGTCCTACCGCCGCGATTATTGTGACTAATACCGAAACTGGTGAGCAAGTTTGGCCTCGATAAAGTATAGTAGATGAAAGTTACTATGAAAAATATTCCGCTTTTAGTTGGTACGTTGGTGTTTACTGTATTATTGGTTGTAGGAGCAAGCTTTTTGTTTGCGAACTCCAGTGAGCCAAAGGTCGTTGACCAGACCTTATTGGTGAACGAGACGGCTTCCTTTAAAGGTCCAAAAGAAGCCAAAGTCACCATTGTCGAATTTTCTGACTTCCAATGCCCAGGCTGCAAAGGGAGTCAACCTCTCATCCAGCAAGTCTTACAAAAATATCCAAATGATGTTCGCTTGGTGTACCGTCATTTCCCGCTCACCACCATTCATAAAAATGCCCTAGTGGCTGCAGAAGCTGCAGTTGCTGCTGCTAGGTTCAATAAATTCTGGGAGCTGCATGATCTTTTGTTTGCGGATCAAGAGCAGTGGGTAGATCTCGATTCAGGGGCTTTTCGCCAGTACCTAGATACGTATCTAGATAAACTCCAGATTGACAAAAATGAATTCCAGATGACAATAGAAAATCAAGAAGTGAAGGATCAGGTTACTGCAGACATCTCAGATGGTACGAATGCAGGTGTTAGCGGTACCCCTACCTTCTACGTAAATGGTCAACAGACTGCTGCCCCGCAGTTACTTTCAACTGTAGAGTCATTACTGCAAAGTAAATAACTGTACTAGATTCGTGGTGAAGAGAGTACTGTAAAAAATAAGGGGCATATGAAACAATTTCTTCCATTTATTTTTCCATTGATTGCATTATTGATCGTGCTTTTCTTGGGATTCCGTTGGTACACTACCAACACGAGTCGTCCTGAAGGCAAGATTAGTGAGTTTGCTGAAGGCATCAAGATTGAAGACTTGAGTGATACTGAGTCTCAGAAACTTCAAACGCCAACTGGAGTCAAGGATCTCAACACGGTTGTACTGAGTGGTTCTGGCGAGGCACAGGGTCAAGTGAGATACGAGGTAAAAGATGGCAAAGTGGCATTTAGTGTCTCTGCTGAGCTTCCTGAGTTGAGCTCTGGTCATTACCAAGTTTGGTTGAAAGCAGTGGGTGGAGAAGCCCGCCGCAGAGCTTTTGTTTTAGAGATGAGCAAGGCTGGTTATACTGGTAGTGCGGCTATTTCAACAACAACACTCCCATTTGAGGTGGTGGTAAGTAAGGAAATGAAGGATGATGAAGAACTCGAGACAACTTTATTTAATGGAGTGGTAGTTCAACCAAAGAACTAAAATTCCTTCTTGATACAATACTCGAGTATGGTACGCTTAAAGACGCTGTTGTAATATACAACTTAATAACCGCACTATGCGGAAAAGGAGCAGAATGGCAAACGCCTACAGCTACACAAACAAAAAGGGACAGACTTACTACCTGCACACCAGAGAAGTAACCCTGAAGAATGGCCGCAAACAAACCATTTTCTTCTTTGCTCGTGATGTTCGTCCAGATTCATCATTAGATGCAGTTCCAGCTGGTTATGAAGTAATGGAGACTCAACGCACTGGCATGCCAGTTTTAAAGAGATCTTCAAAGTAAGTTTTTACTTTCATTTGAATTTAAGACCCCGTACTTTTCAGTGCGGGGTCTTTTGGTTATGCGGTACAATCTAACCATGGAATTTACCGAAGCCGACGTCTACCAAAAACTGAGCAACGTGATCGACCCCGAGCTCGGGATCAATATCGTTAAGTTGGGGCTCATTTACAAGGTCTTGCTCGTCCCTGAGTCAGGCAGAGTCAAGATTACGATGACCTTAACCACCCCTGGTTGTCCTTTGGCAGCAGTTTTTGATGGGATGCTACGGGATTCCTTGTTTGGACTGCCTGGTTTAGATCCGGATCATGATGTAGATATTGAGTTGACGTTTGACCCGCCGTGGGTACCAGATATGATGGATGAGGAAGCAAAGGCAGAGCTCGGCTTTGACTAATTGCAAAAAGGAAGCATATGAACATTTATCTCGGCGCTGACCATCGGGGCTTTGCCCTCAAAGAAGCTCTGAAGCCTTGGCTAAGTGAGCAAGGCCATACCGTTATAGATTGTGGTAACCAAATCTATGACAAGGACGATGACTTTCCAGATTTTGCTTTTCCAGTTGCAGATCGGGTGGCCGCAGAGCCAGTAGCGCGTGGAGTTTTGATTTGTGGATCTGGAGTAGGTATCTGCGTTGCAGCGAACAAGGTGAAGGGAGTCCGCTGTGCTTTAACGAGTAAAGTTGAAGAAGTTGAGTCTGCTCGCCAGCATAGTGATGCCAACGTGATGGCTCTTTCAGCTGATTATATTGATCAGGAACTTGCCAAGCAGCTAGTGAGCATATTTTTGAAGACTGCATTTATCCAAGATGAGCGATATCAACGCCGTTTAGATAAGATTGCGGCTCGAGAACAAGCCTAATGGGGAGAAATTATGAAGCTTTTACCTGCAATTCTGACTGAATCAATAAATCTCTTTCAGGAACAGCTAGAACTCGCCAAGCAAAGTGAGCGCGTGGAGACGATTCATATTGACGTGATTGATGGTTTTTTCGTGGACAACATTACTTTAACTCCATTGGATTTAACCGTGATGGACTTTGGAGATCTAACAATCGACTTTCACTTTATGACTGAAGAGCCAATGGACTTTGTTCACGAGTGTGAGGCCCTCAAGAGTTATCTTCCAATTCGCCGGATGATTGGTCAGATAGAAAGAATGAGCTTTCAGGAAGATTTCTTGCAGGAAGTCAAGCGAAGTGGTTGGCAGCCGACCCTTGGTCTGGATATTTTTACCCCCCTAAATGCCATAAATGAAGAGGCTTGGTCACTTTTAAATGGGGTTCTAATCATGGGAGTAGAGGCGGGTCATCAAAATAAGATTTTTAACCTGCACGCGCTGGAAAAAGCTCGCCAGCTGAGAGAACGTTTTGCCAACCCTGAAGAAATGAGTATCATTATGGATGGGGGAATCAAAGAGACTAACTTGCGCCAGATCCTCGAGAGTGGGGCGAATGAAGTTTCTGTCGGGAGTACTCTTTGGAAGAGTAATGACCCTGCTGAAGAAATTGAAGTCTTGCACGAAATTGCTGAGCAGCTTGAGCTTTAACCACAGCGCTCGCGAGTCCTCACTTTAAGCCACTGTTTTTCCCGCTCAAAATTCGCTATTATAACTGTGTTTCAGTTACGCTGCCCATATGAAAACACAGATTACGGTTCCTAGCGCGAAGCTCCATTGCGGCATTAAAAATGTGGCAATTTTTGGTAGCGCAGATATTGATAAAAATCATCCATTGTATCGGGACGTTTTTATTGTCGCTCGCTACCTGGCGTACCACGATAAAATCGTGGTGAATGGTGGTGGACCTGGGATTATGAATGCAGCCACTGAAGGGGCCAAGAGCGCAGGTGGGGAAACTTTAGCAGTTACGTTCTACCCGACTGATATGCCCGAGTTCGAGGGTCGTTTTTTCGAGAATCACGTTGATAAAGAAATTAAGACCGCCAACTATATTGAACGAATGTTTGGCCTGATCAATCACGCTGATGCGTTTGTAATTTTTCAAGGTGGGACAGGCACGCTGAGTGAGTGGGCAACTGCTTGGTTGCTCGGGCATCTCTACTATGGAAATCATAAGCCAATTATTTTGTATGGTGGATTTTGGCAAAAAGTGATGGACGTGATTAATGAGAACTTCCTGATTGGTGACAAAGAAAAAAATATTTATCGGATAGCGCGCGACGAGGAAGAAATGATTGCCGCGCTGAATGAGTTCGAGAAAGAGCTCCAAGATCGGTGTAACTTACCTCCTCCGCCAACTCCGGATAGATTGCCGTTTGAACCAAAAACTAGAACAGAAGCAGAGCGCATCGCTGTGGCCAGCGAGCCTACCAAGATGACGATGGTTGGAAAGCCACCTGCTCAGGATGAGTAAACTGGAACTCTATGTTTGACATTATTACGATCGGATCTGCTACTGCTGACATCTTTATGAAGTCAGCTCAATTTCATCTTCAGCCTACGTCTGACGGTGTCCTGCTCTGTCAGGAATATGGTGGCAAGATAGATGTGGATCAATTTGAGCTTCAGAGCGGAGGTGCTGGAACAAATACAGCAGTCGGTTTCTCTCGCTTAGGCTTTAAAACAGCCACGGTGGTGGAGATTGGCAAGGATGTGTTTGCTCAGGTCATCTGGGATGACTTAAAACGAGAGAAAGTAAATACTGACTACGTGGTGGCTGAGAAGACGGAAGAAACCGCCGTCTCAGCTTTACTGATCTCAGCTGAAGGCGGGCGATCAGCCTTGACCCACCGAGGAGCCGCTTCCATGTTGGAAGCTCGAGACCTACCCTGGGATGTCCTAAATCAAACTCGCTGGATTCACCTCTCCAACGTGGGTGCAAATATGGAGTTGTTGTCTCAGCTTTTTACGTTTCTCCAAAAGTCCTCTGTCGGACTCTCCTGGAATCCAGGCAGAAAAGAACTTGAGCTATTGGCAGAGCACAAACTCCAGGTAGACCACCTGGCTTGTGACATCTTGGTGATGAACAAGGAAGAGTGGCAGATAGTACAATCAGTCCAGCATCATTTGTTACAAAAAATCAGCCAAGTAATCGTGACGGATGGGCGCCGTGGCGGGGAGCTGTACCTGAAAGGTCAGTACCAATTTCACTATACGTGTCCAGAGATTGAAGTGGTGCAAGAGACCGGAGCTGGAGACGCATTTACTGTCGGCTTTGTCTCTGCGCACTTGCTGGGAAAAGATCCGCAAGAATGCTCACTTTGGGGCGTCAAAAACGCCGCCAGTGTCGTCAAACACATGGGTGCAAAAACAGGGCTATTACGATTGAGAGATTTTGGTTTACAGGTAAATGAAGTAGTTCCAGAGACAGTAAAAAACTAGATGTCAGACTATAAAGCCCTCCTCCAGCAAGAAATTCAAGAGCTCAAAGATCGCATCGAGAATGTGGCGATGCCCGCGGAGATGAAGCGCAAAGTTGCAAAAGATGTGGTCGCGCTTGAGCGTTCTGTTGAGCTTGGTGCCTATGATGAAAAATACGAAAAAGTTTCCAAGTATATTGACTGGGTGCTGAAAGTGCCTTGGGAAAAAGAATCTCAGGACGTTTTAGACCTGGAACGCACGAAGCAAGTCTTTGAAACGCACCACTTTGGAATGCAGGAAGTGAAGGAGCGGTTCTTAGAGTATGTCTCGGTGCTCAAGCTCAAGAGTACTCAGCAAGATCAAAGTGAGTTCCGCGCCCCAATTTTACTCCTAGTTGGCCTGGTGGGAACGGGCAAGACGACGTTTGCCTACTCTTTGGCTGAGGCGATGGGTCGGAAGTTAGTCAGAGTGCCATTTGGTGGTATGGGCTCAGCCCGAGACTTGCGTGGTCAATCCCGACTCTATCTCGAATCCGAGCCTGGAATGATCATTAAGGGAATTTGCTCTGCTGGCGTGCGCAATCCGGTTATTTTGCTGGATGAAATAGATCGTACGGCTGAAGAAACGCGGATGGATATCATGGGTGTGCTGGTTGAGCTGCTTGATCCTGCTCAGAATCATTCCTACGTTGATAACTATCTCGATTATCCAGTGAACCTTTCTCATGCTATTTTCCTGGCTACTGCGAATAACACTACCCATATTGCCACGGCGGTGATGGACCGGTTAGAAAAGATCGGTATGCCAGCCTATACTGATCAGGAAAAAATCGTGATTGCACAGCGCTATATTTTGCCTCAGTTGCTCAAGGATGCAGGCCTGAGACCAGAGCAACTTGTTCTCGAAGACGCCCTCTGGCCCAAAATAACTCGGCCACTGGGTTACGACGCTGGTATTCGTACCTTGCAAAGAACCCTTCAGGGGATGATCAGAAAAGTTGCCAGAATTATCGTGGAAAAGGGCTATCCCCAAGTAGTAATTAACTCGCAAAACTTCAAGATTTTCCTCCCCCAGTACTAAACTCCTACAATCAAGTTCATGAACTGGTTCCCTCTACTCATCTTCAGCGCAATCACCTTCTCAATTTCCCAGGTCCTCAAATGAGTCCTCCTCAAAGATCAAGACCACGATCCCCTGGCTACAGCAGCAGTTTTTCAGTTTTTGGCTGGCATAGTCTGTTTTCTGTATGCAGTAGTCGCTGGGGGTTTTCAGCTCCCAGATCTCCAACCCTTTATTTTTGATCTCATCCTGATGACTGCTCTGTATGGCGCACTGAACGTGGTCCTATTCAAAGCTCAGGTAGTTCTACAGCAAAGTTCCAAAAATCTTGCTTTTCTTTCGTTGACCATTTTAGTGCAGCACCAATTTTTTCGTAAATTGCTACATTTCTAGGGCTGGATCGTTTAGTGAGAGGCAAAGTAAGTTGATTGAAAGCAACATCTTCTAATTTTCTAGACCACTCCACTGCAGCCTCATCTTGAATTAAAGTTAAATCAGCAAGTTCTTGCTCTGAGTGATATCTTTAGAACTAGTAGATTATACAGCTCAATCTCCCTCCCAGGCTTATGGTAGGATAACTCAATGAATAGTGCTGTGCTTTTACAAGCAGTTCGTGATCAACTAGAAAAAGATTTGCCCAAACTGCCGCTTGGTGACATCAACGAACCTACTGTCCCTGGTGATGGCAACCCAGAGGCTGAGCTGATGTTCATTGGCGAAGCACCTGGCCACCATGAGTCACTGGAGCGTAAGCCATTTGTCGGTCGGTCTGGCAAGCTGTTTATCAAGACGTTAGCTGAAGTTGGCTTTCCCCGAGCAGCTGTCTACATCACCAACATCGTCAAAGTGCGTCCCCCAGAGAATCGCGATCCCCTGCCAGCTGAGATTGCTGCCTACAAACCCTATCTAGATCAGGAGATCGAGATTATCAAGCCGAAGTTAGTGATCACTCTAGGTCGTTTGAGTATGGGGAAGTTTTTGCCAGAGGTCAAAATCTCCCAGGTACACGGCCGACTTCATCGGGTAAAATGGAAAGGCACAACTTTGTTCGTTTTGCCTATGTACCATCCTGCTGCAGCTCTTCGTAATCCACAGACGAGTGCGTCATTTGTGAGTGACTTTCAGAAAATCCCCAAAATTCTCGAGTGGATGAATGCACAAGCAGAAGGAACTGAACTAGAAGATACAGTGCGTGAGGCACTGTTTTAAGTTTTAAAATATAGTAGCGTTTTCATAACGCGTAGTGAGAAAGGACATATTTTATGTCAGGTTTACGAATTATTCCCCTAGGTGGGATGGGTAATGTTACCCAAAATATGTATGTGTATGAGTATGGCGAGGAAATGATGATCTTCGACTGTGGAATTGGCTTTCCCACCCAGCTGATGCCAGGCGTGGACGTGATGATTCCAGATATTACGTATCTGCAGGAACAGCTTAGTCAAGGCAAGCGCATCGTCGGTATGGTACTGACACATGGCCACGATGACCATATTGCAGCAACCCCCTATATCTTGCCCGAGTTACCTGAGTTTCCAATTTACGCTTCACCACTGACTGCCGGCTTTGCCAAACACCGAATTGAAGATAGTGGACTAGAGCGGAAAATCACCGTTTTTAAAGACAACCAGCCCTTCCAAGTGGGTTCCCACTTCACTGTAGAAGGCTTCCCGATGACTCACTCCGTACCAGATACACGACACTTTGGGATCCAGACTCCAGAAGGCATGATTTACCATGGAGTAGACTTTAAGATTGATCTTCAGCCAGTTGACGGCGTTTTACCGGACTTTGACACGATTTCTCGCCTGGGCAAGCAGGGCGTACTCTGCATGTTCATGGACTGTCTGCGTGTTGAGCGCGAAAGCTGGACCAAGACTGAGTCTGCCTGTACCCCGAGTATTGAAGAAGCCATGTCCGATGTCAAAGGCAAGTTTATCATGACCCTAATGAGCTCCCATATTCACCGAATTCAACAAACCGTAAATGTGGCCATCACGAACAAGCGCAAAGTGGTGTTCATTGGTCGCTCAGTTGAGCAGAACGTGGAAGTGGCACTCCAACTGAATAAGCTTCACATCCCCGCTGACATGATTGTGGATAAGCGCGAGATGCAGAACTACCGTGATAATGAGCTGTGCATCATTATTGCTGGCAGCCAAGGCCAAGAAGGATCTTCCCTGGTCCGAGCCATTTACGGTGATCACCCAGTCCTTCAGATTAAAGCCAAGGATAGAGTCGTCTTTTCCTCAGATGCGATCCCCGGCAATGAAATTCCTTACTACGAAGCCATTGATGAGTTATCTCGCAACGGGGTGCACGTCCTCTATCCGGACATTGTGCCAGATCTACACCAGTCTGGTCATGGCGGGGCTATGGAGCAGCAGCTCTTAGTCGCACTAGTCAAACCTCAATTCCTTTTCCCAATGGGTGGGCAGGACCGACATCGAGAGAAGTTTCATGAACTGGTTGCCAGTAAAATGGGCTATCGCGATGAACAAGTCCTCATTCCCGGCCATGGTGATATCTTGGAGTTTGAGCAGGGAGTACCTCGAGTAGTAGACCATATTAACCTCCAGCCTCGGCTGGTGGACGGTCTGGGAGTCGGCGACGTTGGCCGGACTATCCTGATGGATCGTCAAGCGCTTGGTCGAGAGGGCATGATCGTGTTAGTGATTCCCAAAGTTCGCGGTCACTTGCAGATCGATCGGATGGAAGTCATCTCCCGCGGTTTTGTCTTTATGAAAGAAGCCCCAGAAGTAGTCCAGTTCATCAAACAGACCACCGGAGAAGTCATCCGTGATCTGGGAGACGATGCGCAAGAAGACGAACTCCGCCGGACCATTGAGAAGCGGCTGAGTCGCAAGCTCTTCAAGATTATTCGCCGTTCACCTATGATTCTACCAGTCATTATGGAAACTCCCTCTTGATTCGGTGTGATCACTTATGATAGAAATATCCTATAATAAAATAACTGCCTATGCCACGCCGAAAGAAGCGCTCACCATTAAAGCTGATCATTAAGAAAGAAACCATCTTTTCTATTGCGGCGGTCGTGCTGATTCTGCTGGGCGTGCTGATCATGATCTCGTTTACTGGCCAAGGCATGATCCTGGCTGGGCTGAACTCCTTCCTGAGTACTGAATTTGGCGTGTCCATGTTATTTCTGCCCTTTGTCTGTATTGCCGCTGGCCTGGTCATGTTTCAGACTAACTACTTTTGGTCCAAGCCGCACGTTTTACTCGGCACCGTCCTGATGATGATCGGAGCCATGGGACTCTTCCGATCTGGAGAGATTGGCGAGAGTACTTTTTTGAATCTGGCACTCTTAGTTAGTCCGTATGGGGCGGGCAGTATTTTCATCGGTTTCCTGATCATTGGCTTCTTCGTTATGTTGCAGCTCTCAGCAGCCGAAGTGGTGGAGTTCTTCACAGGCTTGATGCCCAAACCCAAGTTTGTGCCTGCCAGTGAGGCTGAGGAAGCAGAAATGCAGAAAGCCTCTGGCTTTCATATGCCCAAGCTAGATCTCTTTAAGCAACCTGAACAGGGCTTTAGCGTCAATGATGCGTCCCAAAAGAAAAATGCACGTATCGGCGAGGAGAGCGAAGAAGCGTCCACTGCCAATCCAGCGGGAGCTGCGGCTTTACCTCCTGCCACCGGCTCTTTGATTCCTCAAAATGATCCCAACTTCATCTGGGAGTATCCACCATTGTCTTTGTTGTCGGATAAAATTGGTGGTGAAGCGAACCGTGGTGACGTCAAGCAAAATGCTCAAGTGATCGAGAAAACACTCAACTCTTTTGGGATTAAAGCTCGCGTTGTCGAAGTCAACTATGGCCCAGCAGTGACCCAGTACGCGCTAGAAATTGCACTTGGTACCAAACTGTCTAAGATTACTGGCCTGTCTACTGATCTAGCACTAGCTCTGGCCGCTCCGACTGGCCAGATCCGGATTGAGGCACCTATTGCTGGTCGCGCTCTAGTTGGGGTAGAGGTGCCAAATCACTCAGCGCAGTTCGTCACCCTGCGTACCATGCTCACCTCAGAAAAAATGAAGAAGAACCCCTCGAAGCTAGCCGTGGCGCTCGGTTTGAACGTAGCAGGTCAAGAAGTAGTGGCTGACATTGCCAAGATGCCGCACGTCCTGATTGCCGGCTCCACAGGCTCAGGTAAATCTGTGGCCATTAACACCTTTATTTGTTCCATCCTATTCCGCGCGAGTCCGGCGGAAGTGAAGCTAATCTTAGTTGATCCGAAGCGCGTCGAGTTAACTGGCTACAACGACATTCCTCACCTCTTAACTCCAGTGATTGTTGAGCCCAAAAAAGTCGTTTCTGCACTCAAGTGGGCCACTGCTGAGATGGACCAGCGCTATAAAAAATTGGCTGAAGTAGGTGTTAAGAACCTCGATTCCTACAATGAACTGGCCGGCTTTCAAGCCATGCCCAACATCGTGATCGTCATCGATGAGCTGGCTGACATCATGCTCTTCGCTCCCGCCGAAGTAGAGGAAAGTATTACTCGGATTGCTCAGATGGCTCGCGCTGTCGGAATCCACCTCGTTTTGGCTACCCAGCGACCTTCAGTCGACGTCATTACTGGCCTGATCAAAGCGAACGTGCCAACTCGCATCGCCTTTAACGTTTCCTCGATGATGGACTCCCGTGTTATCTTAGACAGCCCTGGGGCCGAGAAGTTGCTCGGTCGAGGAGACATGTTGTTCATCCCACCAGAGCAAGCTAAGCCCACCCGTATTCAAGGTACGTATGTGGCTGAGTCAGAGATTCGAGATCTGGTGGAGTTCATTAAAAACCAAGGTCAAAAGCCAGAGTATGAAGAAGAAATCATCACCAAATATCAATCAAACATGATTAAGGGTGGCTCAGGGGGTACCAACGGTGAGGATCGAGACAGCTTATTTGATGAATCGATCAAGCTCTTCTCACAGTACGACAAAGCCTCTTCCTCACTGATTCAGCGAAGACTGTCAGTTGGCTATGCCCGCGCCGCCAGAATCCTCGATCAACTCTATGAAGGTGGCTTTGTGGGCCCAGCCGAAGGCAGCAAGCCTAGAGAAGTAAATCTGACTAAGGTGAGGGAGTACTTGAGTACACCAAGGGAGTGAGTTCAATTGGATTGGCCACTGGTTCTTAGCTTAGGAAGGCAAGAAGTTGGAACTATTTTTTAATTGCAATAAAAACAAAA
>CAZMXT010000023.1:0-10320 GCA_964570365.1 uncultured Pseudomonadales bacterium
ATAAAAGAGCACAAGAATTGGGATTATATTTATGCCCTGCTGAAGTTGGTCCACAATATAGACTGCAATATACTGATCAACCAATAGGAGAATGGTTTTATGTTGGCATGAAACAAATTACCGACTCGGTTGGCTATCCTAGTGTCTTCCTTCTGGTACGGGATGAGGTTGGTCTGTGGTTGTACGGCTCTTGGGCGATACCTGACGACGAGTGGTATCCTAGCAGCGAGTTTGTCTTCAGTCTCCGCAAAGTCTGAAACTCAAAAACCTCAGACCCTTGCTTCACTTTTAAGAAATCTTTTGAATCTTGGTCTCAACAATTTAACGAAACACATACTGAGATGCACAAAGAATATCTCCTCCATGTTCTCCAATTTGGAACACCTGGATAACGAGTCAAAATACTCAAAGGAGTTACTTCAAAATTCATTCTAAGAGACAGACAACTTAATCTCCAACAACTCTTCAAAATAGACCACTCTTTTAAAAAGAACGGGATTCGAACGAAAAGACTTGATCAAATTAGGCTAAAAGTAGCTCTTTTCGTCAAAAGCTTAGAACCCGAACGCAAATACCTTGAGGCTCTTTTTTTTAGCAAGCCCCATCAAGCTAATCGAGTATAGTAGGCGGGTCTTGGAACAACCGAAGACCTTATGCGGAGGTGAAAGGCCGCTTTCGTATTACAGAATGAAAGAGCGGCATCTTCGCACCTTCGGTGCTCGTGGGTCAAAAATCTCTTTACTAACCCATTTAAACAAAAACTTGGCCGAGCCACATTTTTTGTTTATGCGGAGGTGAAGGGGTTCGAACCCTTGTATCCTTACGGATCACGCTTTCCAGGCGTGTGCAATTGACCACTATGCGACACCTCCAAGCTTTCTCTCAGGAGTGGCTATATCTCCTCTAGAGAAGCTCAATTTTAACACGGCTTCCTGAAGACTACGCCTCCGAATAGCAATTTTATGTGCTTCGTTTTTTTCTGAGAGCCTTTATAATTGTTGTCTGTTGGTTCTCCAGCCGTTCGCCACGCTAACGCTGTGCGGCAGCTCTTACATACAATAGTACAAAGCTAACAGATCAACAAAGGAGCCTATGATGGATACTCTTCGCTATTTAGCCGATCTTTTTCTACACGTTGATAAGCATCTATTGGCACTTACTCAACAAATGGGTGCCTGGACCAATGTTTTGTTGTTCGCGGTTATCTTTATGGAGACAGGCCTGGTGGTGACTCCCTTCCTGCCTGGTGACTCCTTACTCTTTGCTGCTGGTTCTTTGTCTTCAATCGGGGCGTTTCAGATTGTGCCACTGGTTTTGATGTTGATTCTGGCAGCTCTCCTGGGCGACACTGCAAACTACTGGATTGGTCGGAAGTTTGGCGAGCAAATCTTTGCTAAAGATCGCAAGTTCCTAAAAAAAGCTCACTTAGTAAAAGCTCAGGCCTTTTATGAGAAGCATGGAGCTAAAGCAATTGTCTTTGCTCGGTTTGCACCCATTGTTCGCACTTTCGCCCCTTGTGTAGCTGGAATTGCCAAAATGAATTACAGTACATTCATGATGTACAACCTAGTTGGTGGAGTACTCTGGGTAAGTCTTTTTACCTTGGCTGGGTACTTCTTTGGCACGATTCCTATCGTGCAGCACAACTTCCATTATGTGGTCGTCGGAATTGTCTTACTTTCGATCATTCCGATTGCTTACGAGTTTATCCAGGTGAAAAAAGAAGCCAAAGCTGAGCACCAGGCATAATTTTCTGTCTTCAAATCAGTCTGGTTAGCCCCTCGATGGATGGAGATCTTCGGGTATACTTTGAAGATGTCTCAGATTCAAGAGATCAAACAAGCGACTGATCTAGTACAGCTGATTGCCGAGCGATTTCCCCTTCAACGGTCAGGGACCAATTGGCGTGGCTTGTGTCCTTTTCACTCAGAGAAGTCTCCCTCTTTTTTTGTCAGTGAGCAGTTGCAGCGTTATAAATGTTTTGGCTGTGCGGAGTCAGGTGATGTCTTCACTTTTCTCGAGAAGTACGATGGCATGACCTTTGCCGAGGCATTACAGTACTTGGCTGATCGAGCGGGAATTACTTTAACCAAGGTTCAGTTCTCGGCAGAGGATGATCAACGTAAACGTCAGCTGGAGATCTTGAACCTAACTAAGGAGTACTACCACTTTCTGCTCACCAAGCATGAGGTCGGGGAGCCAGCTCGGCAGTACTTGAAAGAGCGGGGCGCGACCCAGGAATCACTTAAAGTCTTTCAGATTGGCTATGCCCTACCGTCTTGGGATAGCTTACTCAAGTATCTGCATCAAAAGAAAAAGTACAACGTAGCCGACATTCTCGGAGCTGGTCTGATTATTGAGAACTCTACTGGCCGGACGTATGACCGTTTCCGTGACCGGATTATGTTCCCCTTAACTGATCATCGCGGCCGAGTGGTGGGTTTCTCTGGCCGCGTACTGAACTCTACTGAAAAAGAAGCCAAGTACATTAATACGCCAGAGACCGCTCTCTATCATAAATCTCAACTCCTGTATGGTTTTTCGCAGCTCTACCAAGAAATTCGCAAAGAAAACGAGATCGTGATTGTAGAAGGCGAGTTTGACGTGATTTCTTCTGCTCAGGCGCACGTCAATCACATTTCTGCGGTCAAGGGCTCTGCGCTCACCGAGGAGCACATGAAGCTGCTGAGCAGGACAGTCACGAAAGTCATCCTCAGTTTTGATCAGGATAAAGCCGGTATTGCTGCGACCAAGCGTGCCATTGAAGTAGCAAAGCCGTATGAATTGGAGCTGCGAGTGATTGATTTTCAGTCAGTGGCTCAAGATCAGCGGAAAAAAGATCCAGATGATTTGGCTCGGACCCAGCCCCAACTTTGGCGACAGCTAGTCAAGTCCACCATCTCGATTTATGAGTTCCTCATCCAGGCTGCTGCGCAACAGCACGACCCACAGACGCCTGAAGGTAAACGGAAGATCATTGATGAGCTGGCACCAGTGATTGGCAACATCAGTCATGCCGTTGAACTCGAGTACTACGTCACTCGCCTGGCTCAGTTGTTACAAGTCAAAGAAAGCATTGTTCGAACAGATCTGCAGCGCTTCAAGGCCAAGAAAATTATGGGCAGAAACAGTCAGGCGATCGCTCCAAGTAGCGAGCGAAAGGAAGTAAGTGAGCAGCCAGTGGAAAGTGATCGCAAGTCTCGGTTAGAAGATTACGTACTATTTCTGTTTTTCCAGAGTGCGCCTGAGGTGACCATATCGCGAGCGTTACTGCTACGGGAATTCTCGTTTACCAAAGTGGGCGTCAAACAGATCATTGAGCAGCTACTGCAACAAAAGGGCGAGATCTCCCTGGCTGAGTTTGCTGGTCGCTTAGCTGAAGACTTACAAAAAACCCTCTTTGATCTCACCTACCAAACCCAGTACCTAGATTTACTCCCAAATATTGATCTGGATAAAGAGTGGAAAAAATCCCTCACGGAACTAAAAGAAATCCAAGTCAGCAAAGAAGTCGAGCAGATCCAAGCTGAGTTGGATGAAATTGATCGGAAGTCACAAAAAACCCCAGAAGATGAGACGCGACAAAGTGAGTTACTGCATCAAGTAGTGAAGCTGCGCTCAGCTCAATCCACTCACCAAAAGCTGTAAGCTGAGGCTTGACACTGCATACCCCCCAGGGGTATAAATAGCTATGGCAACTGACCCCGTCCTCATTCAGCTCAAACGCATTAAAGGTCAACTCGAAGGCGTCATCTCCATGTACGAAGATGAGCAGAGTTGCGTCGACGTAGTACGCCAGGTGATTGCGGCTCGTAACTCGTTGGGTCGGGTGGCACGGGACTTACTCACTGGTGAAGCCACTCGCTGTACTCAGGAACGTCGAGTCGAAGATCTGGAAGAAATCTTAAAAGAAGTTTTTAGAAATTAATTTATTACTACGGAGGAAGTATGACTGATCAAATTACCGGAACCGACCCAGCCAAAAAAGGCGTCGTCCATCTGACTACAGGAGATTTTCAACAATCAGTTTCTAGTGCAGGCATGCCAGTCTTTGTTGATTTTTACGCTGACTGGTGTGGGCCCTGCAAGTTAGCTGAGCCAGTCATTAATAAATTAGCCACTGAGTTTGAGGGCAAAGTCCTAATGGCGAAGGTGAATGTCGATGAACAAAATGACGTGGCCAGGCAGTATGGGGTAATGAGTATCCCAACGGTAGTAATTTTGCAGCAAGATGGGGACAAAATAAAAGAGCTTGATCGAAAGATTGGTTTCCCTGGAGAAGAGGGGTATCGTCAGATGCTCAAGAAAGTTGTACCAGCGTCAAAGGACTAGAAATTAGCAGTCAAACATATTGAGTGCTAACAACAAAGGAGTTCATGCAACAGACAAAAGTGGCAATTGTAGGCAGTGGTCCATCTGGATATACCGCTGGGATTTACGCCGGACGAGCCAGTCTCCAACCCATTCTTTTTGCTGGTGAGAAAAGTGGTGGCCAACTGATGTTCACCACTGATATTGAGAACTACCCTGGTTTTGCCAATGGCAAAAACGGACCTGAGTTAATGATGGAGATGCGTGCCCAAGCTGAACGCTTTGGTACGCAGATCAAAGATCAATACGTGACCGGACTTGATCTGAGCGCCCGCCCATTTAAGTTGTGGACGCACTTTCCTGAAGGATTTACTGGTGAGGCTTTAGAAAATGGCAAACCTGAAGAGTTGGAAGCCTTTCAAACGAAGTTAAAGGCAGAGCCACACGATGTAGAAGCAGAAAGCGTTATCCTGACTGTGGGCGCTCACTCCAAGATGCTAGGTGTACCCGGGGAGTTAGAGTTCTTGGGTCGCGGCGTAAGTACTTGCGCGGTCTGTGACGCGGCTTTTTATCGAGAAAAGAACACTATTGTTGTGGGTGGTGGTGATACTGCGATGGAAGATACGTTGGCGCTGACCAAGTTTGCTGCCTCGGTGCTGGTTTTGGTGCGAGGCGAGAAAATGCGGGCCAGCAAAGTCATGCAAGAACGCGTGATGCAGCATCCTAAAGTTAAGATTCTTTACAACATGACCCTCGGAGAAGTTCGAGGCGAGGGGGTGGTCAAAGAAGTCGAGCTACTCAATACTCAAACCCAGGCCAAATCAGTACAGCCCATTGACGGCGTCTTTATTGCGATTGGACATGTACCCATGACCTATGTCTTTGGTAAACAGCTGCAGCTCGATGGGCATGGCTATATTGTGACTCGCCAAAGCCCAGGGAAAGAAGGCGTAGAAATGGCCCGAGCGGCGATCAATGCGGAGGGTCGAGTCAGCTTCCCCACCATGACTTCGGTTGAAGGAGTCTTTGCGGCGGGCGACGTAGTAGATACCCGCTATTGGCAAGCTGTGACTGCTGCTGGACAGGGTTGTTCAGCAGCGATTGATGCTGAGCGTTGGCTGGAGGGTAGGTAAATGGCAGACGTTTACTCTGACTCACTGGCACTGCACCGCCAATTTAAGGGAAAGCTCGGTGTCCAATCCCTAATCTCAGTCAAAAATCGTCATGATTTATCGCTGGCCTATACGCCGGGAGTTGCTGAGCCGTGTCGTGTGATTGCTCAAGACCCCGAGGCTTCCTTTGAGTTAACCATGCGTGGCAGAACTGTGGCCGTCATCTCGGATGGCTCGGCAGTGCTGGGCCTAGGGAATATCGGTCCAGAAGCTGCGATGCCAGTCATGGAAGGTAAGTCACTCCTGCTGAAAGAATTTGGGGGGGTGGACTCAGTTCCGCTGGTGATTCGAACTCAAGACACTGAAGAGATCATTCGTTTTGTCCAACAAGTAGCGCCATCTTTTGCCGGAATTAACTTAGAAGACATCTCAGCTCCGCGCTGCTTCGAGATTGAAGAGCGGTTGCAAGATCTTGGCATTCCCGTCTTTCACGATGACCAGCATGGCACCGCCATCGTGGTCTATGCGGCCTTATTAAATGCCGCCAAAGTGGTGGGCAAGCCGTTCAGCGACTTGAAAGTAGTGATTGTTGGAGCTGGGGCAGCTGGGATTGCGACTGCCAAGATGTTGCTCGGACTTGACGGCAGCGCTCATTTGCATCAGGTGCAGCGACTGGAAAATGTAGAACGTGTCAAAGACGTAATCATGGTTGATAGCCAGGGGGCATTGTCGCCAGAGCGAACAGGACTAAATGAGTATAAACAAATGATGGTCGAGTTTGGGAATCTGGATCATCAAGCTGGATCGTTGGCCGACGTGATCGTGGGTGCAGACGTCGTGATTGGCGTCTCTGGTCCAAATACAATTACTCAAGCAATGGTGAAGACAATGGCAGCTGAGCCAATTGTCTTTGCGATGGCCAATCCCCTACCCGAGATCCTTCCTCCAGATGCCAAAGCAGCTGGGGCTGCAGTGATCGCTACTGGCCGAAGTGACTACCCAAACCAGGTCAATAATGTGCTGGTCTTTCCGGGTATTTTTCGGGCGGTGGTCGAGTCACGTTTACCCAAAATTACGGCGTCAATGAAGTACTGCGCTGCGCGGGCTTTGGCTGCAGTGGTGGCTGAACCAAGCGCAGACGAGATTCTACCAGACCCTTTTTCACCAAACTTAGCCGCCATAGTTGCTGAGGCAGTTCAGCAAGAATAGGAAACCATGTCCTCAAGTGCTCATCAAAATGCGATTGCCCAGCTAACTCAAGTTGCAGCACTACTGCGGCCGCAGTATAAAGGCAAAGACCTCAAGAACTTTGATAAAGCTATTGCGCTTTTACAAGAACCCGATCGGGTCATTGAGGGTGAACTCGAAGTGACGATGGATGATGGCACGGTCAAGAAGTTCCCAGCCTATCGCAGCCAACATAATAATGCCCGTGGCCCTTATAAAGGTGGGATTCGATTTCACCCAGGCGTAACCCTAGACGAAGTGAAGGCCCTTTCTACCTGGATGACCTGGAAGTGCGCGGTGACCAACATTCCCTATGGTGGGGGGAAAGGTGGGGTAATCGTTGACCCCAAAGCGCTGTCTGCGCGTGAGTTAGAGTCGCTCAGTCGTGCTTATACTCGGCTGATTGCCGAGCACATTGGTCCGTGGACTGACATCCCTGCTCCAGATGTAAATACCACTGGCCAGATCATGGCTTGGATGGTGGACGAGTGGCAGAAGGTACAAACCAGCAAATCTGCTGTCCTTGGAGAAAATCCCTTGGCTGCCTTTACGGGCAAGCCGCTAGAGCTAGGAGGTTCTGAAGGCCGGGAAGAGGCAACTGGGTTGGGTGGAGTGTTTGTAATGGAGAAGCTAGTGGAAAAGCTCTTTAGTGATAAATCCAAGTCTGAAATTACGATCGCTATTCAAGGTTTTGGCAACGTCGGGTACTGGTTTGCGCTACATGCGCACCAGCGTGGGTATAAAGTCTTAGCAGTTTCTGATTCTAAGGGAGGCATCTTTGTACCAGGTGGGTTACACCCAACTGAGGTGCTCAAAAATAAACAGGCTACTGGAAAGTTAGGTGAGCAAAGCGAGAGTCTGCACACTATTTCTAATGAGGAGTTACTAGGGTTGGAAGTTGATATCTTGGTACCTTCTGCACTAGAAAATGTGATTACCGCCGAAAACGCGCCTCAGATTCAAGCCAAGGCAATCATCGAGATGGCCAATGGCCCCACTACCCCGGAAGCAGATGTGATTCTCAATAAGCGAGGCATTTTTGTTGTTCCAGATGTGCTGGCCAATGCGGGAGGTGTGTCTACCTCGTACTTTGAGTGGGCGCAAAACCTTCATGGATATATGTGGTCTCATCAAGAGGTGCTGAAGAAGTTGCAAGAGCTAATGGAGCGGGCTTTTGGACAAATGTGGACGACGCATGCAGAGACGAAAGAATCGGGCAGAATGTCCACCTATATGAAGGCAGTTCAGCGAGTGGTGGATGCAATGATCCTGCGTGGCCGAGCCTAAGCTCTTGATAGAATCCTTACTTGCCTTCGGTACCCACCTAGGGTATATATATAGCAGGAATTAGTCTATTTTTTTGTTGAAAGGATCTTTATGGCAGCACGAGCCCCTCGTTCTCACCAGCCCGCCCCTACCCCTAGGCCCGTAGTCATGACAGCCATGCCTGAGCAGCGCAAAAGCTACGCAGATCAGGCCAATGGACCCTACTCGTTGGGAGCCATGCTTTCTACCTTAAATAACAATGCCGCCCTAATCTTTTTAGGCTTATCAATTCTGATTGCCGGTTTCTTAGCTGGCTCGATGTGGCAAGAAAATCGCATCCTTCGTAAAGGTGGATTAACTGCCCTAGCTCCAGCTGCTGCTCCTGCTGCTCCTGGCGCCGCTGCACCAGCTGCTGCTCCTGCTGGACCACTCAGTGACGAAGATTGGGCTGCTATTCAAGAGAACCCAGCTGGTGTGATTGGAGACAAGAATGCGAAGATAGTCATGGTTGAGTTCACTGATTATCAATGCCCTTTCTGTTCGCGCTACTTTAATGACTCGTATGGTGCGCTGAAGCAGAAGTATGTTGACAGTGGCAAGATGAAAATTATCTTCCGTGATCAAGCATTGTCCTTCCATCCAAACGCGAAGCCAGCTGCACATGCAGCTCGTTGTGCGAATGAGCAGGGCAAGTTTGAGGCGATGCATGATTCTCTTTTCAAGAATCAAGATGCTTGGGCCAACTTAGCAAATGCCGCAGCAGTCACCAAGTTTGGTGAGTTAGCTACTGCCGCTGGTTTGAATGGCAATAGCTTAGTCACCTGTGTCAACAGTGGTAAGTTTAATGCTGCAATTGAGGCTGATGCCGCCTTAGGTTCTCGAGTAGGAGCTAACGGTACACCAACCTTCTTTGTCAACAAAGAGATCTTGGTCGGTGCCCAGCCAACCAGTGTCTTTGAGGCAACAATCGATAAATCTATTTAATCTTTAGTAAAGAAACAGTAGAGTCTCCTGGCTTTAGGCAAGGAGACTCTTTTGGTGAGACATACCTGGTGTATAATATCGGAATTCCCATTTTCCTATGAATCAGCCCAAAACCGAAGACCAAACAACCACAACACAAGCTGTGCCTCTAAAACAGAGTGCCCAGTCCACCAAAATGCACCCAGCCGTCCAGGCTGATTTAGACGCTTTGCTGAAGAAAGCAATTGGGCGCGGCTTTGTCACCCAAGAAGAAGTACTAGAAGCCATCATCGAACCAGAGCTCTACATTGAGGCGCTGGATGAGTTTTACGATCAGATCGTCAAGAACTCCATCGATATCTTTGAGTCAGTCTCAGAAGATGATACCCCGGATGCCCCTTCTGATATCCAGCGAGAGCTCGATGTACTTACCAGTAGTATTGAGTCCAAGGCTGGCACAGATCCAGTTCGGATGTACCTCAAGGAGATCGGCCGGATCCCCCTTCTCACCCGTGAGCAAGAAATTGACTTAGCTCAACGCACTGAGTCTGGAGATAAAAAAGCCAAAGAAAAGTTAACCTCCTCTAACCTGCGGTTAGTCGTCTCGATTGCCAAGAAGTACATCGGCCGCGGTATGACCTTCCTGGATCTGATCCAAGAAGGAAATAAAGGCTTAATTCGGGCCGTCGAGAAGTATGACTGGACGAAAGGCTTTAAGTTCTCAACCTACGCTACCTGGTGGATCCGCCAAGCTATTACTCGCGCCATAGCCGACCAAGCACGCACCATCCGAATTCCCGTGCACATGGTGGAGACGATCAACAAGCTGATGCGCACCTCTCGCAAGCTGATGCAGGACCTGGGCCGTGAACCCACCCCAGAGGAAATTGGCACTGCGATGGAGATGGAGTCAGATCGGGTTCGCGAAATTCTGAAGATTTCCCAGAAGACCACCTCCCTCGAGACGCCAATTGGCGACGAAGACGACAGTTATCTCGGCGACTTTATTGCCGACGAGACCCAAATCTCGCCATACGAAGCCACCAGTCAGCGCATGCTCAAGGAGAACGTCGATGAAGTCTTGAATGCCTTGTCCGACCGAGAATCCAGAGTACTGAAGATGAGATTTGGCTTAAATGGCTCTCGCCCGATGACCCTGGAAGAAGTGGGCCAGAAGTTCGGCGTCACTCGTGAGCGCATCCGCCAAATTGAAGCCAAAGCACTTCGTAAACTTCGACACCCCAGTAAGCGCAAGCGACTCCAGGACTTCTTGGACTAGAATCTTTTGTTGACAGTTGATTTATAGGCAAACCAAATCTTAGGTTGGATTTATGGCCTCTTTCTTGATAAAATGACGACCGATACCGATCCCTGGTAGCTCAACGGTAGAGCAATTCGCTGTTAACGAAAAGGTTCTAGGTTCGAATCCTAGCCGGGGAGC
>CAZMXT010000024.1:0-9623 GCA_964570365.1 uncultured Pseudomonadales bacterium
TTAAAAAACACAGTATTATTATTATCTTCAGTTTCATTCCTTTTGCCGTTTGGCCGTCAATTGAGCGGTCAAATGTTCTTCCTTGACTATCTGTAAGCATAATCATGGAAATATCAATGGTTTTTATCTCTTTAGCCTTGTTTTCAATTTTCAGACTAATGCATAGTTGCATAAATTAACAATGATGTTTTTCGACTGAGAATGTGGGAGTGTATTAGCATATACTCATCAAAGCTCAAGTAAACATATGGGTATATATTCATGTGGTACACCTATATCCTCCTGTGTGAAGATAACAGTCTTTACACCGGCATTTCCAATAATATGGAGAAAAGATTTTTCGCCCACCAAAATGGAACTGGCGCCAAGTACACGCGTTCGCACAAGCCGGTAAAAATAATCTACTCTGAGGAGTTTATTACTAAGTCGCTAGCTCTAAAAAGAGAGCTGGAAATTAAAAATTGGACTAGGAAAAAAAAGATTGAGCAGTTGGGACTGGACGTAGTTATCTAGTCCAGAAACAACCTCAAGTATCTAAGCAACTTCGGACAGCGCCTGATATATTCGCCCGAAAGATTTGCTTAACACTTCTAAACCGCTTTCTGATTTGGAATGACTAGTGAAAGCCACCGGACAACCAAATCCATGTGGCATTGTTTCATTGACAAATCCCTCTTGGGGTAATGTTAAATCTCTAACACGATCATAACTTTCCAAACTTGCAACATATCCTTCTTTGAGAGTAGTCAGTAGAGCAGAAAATGAGCTCGAAAACGAAACACCCTTCGGACCAAACGATAGAACATTCTGAATGTATCTGCCTGCAAGGATCTTGGGCATTAAGAATCCTGTAGGTGCCTTAAAAGCAAGGTCATTCAATAGCCCTTGCGAACAAATACCATCCATTGCCTGATCTGGAGTAACTTCAGCAGGTAACTTGGAAGCCAGAAGAAAAGCCGCAGCGCCACAGATAGACATAGCACCTTCTAAAAAGATTGTTAGTACTGGATTTTGATCTATAAAAATGCTATCAGCCATACCATTTTCAACATAAAAATGTTGCACTTTCACATCTCTTCCTCTGGCTGTTAGGGTATGAATTTCTTCTGAAAACTGCTGATATTGTGCCAATCCAGATGGCCCGAGAACTTGTTCTGTTAAAGACAATAGGACTTCAGTTGCTCGTAAAATTTTCTTTGCTACTGTGGCGCTATTTTCCCCTATTGGACTCACAATTGAGTTGAGTCCTTCCCTTACAACTTCTTTACATAGTCCTCAGCTGTTTCTTACATTTGACCGGAATAATATAGCTCAGTATTAGAAATACAAGGAATTTATGGCAACAATTATAAACACACCTGCAGCTGCAGAGCGCAGTAGCAGTGGAATGGGATTTGTAGTAGGAGTAATACTCTTAATTCTTTTTGTTTTGGGCTTGCTGTACTACGGCTTACCAGCCCTGAGTCGGACTACCCAATCCCAGTCTCCCCAGATTAATGTTCCAGACAAGGTGGACGTGACTATCAATCAACCTACCCAACCAGCGCAGTAATTATTGAGTGGCTGGTCGCTTTCTTTTCTGAGCAATCACCTCGCCTAGAATGATTAGGCCAAGTGAGATCAGTTGCACCCAAGAAATTGACTCGGCCAACAAAAAGATACTCAAGGGAAAATATACCAGGGGTTGGAGATAGCCAAATAATCCAGCCTCTGAGGCTTCCATGCCGTCTTGGGCTCGAATATAAGCGGTCAATCCAATCAGCGTGCCAAAGGTTGCCATGTATAAGGCAATGAGCCAGACCGCTGGGTGAGTTAAGTCCATTTGAATACTCGCCACCAAAGAGCTCAGCGAAAAGCCAACTTCAAAGAAACTGAGCGCTGCAAAGCTCACCATTCCTACATAAGAACTGATAATCACTACAAATAACTTAGGCAGTTTGGCATAGCGTTTTTTGGCGAGCAAAAAGTACGCTGCTGCCGCAAAGTTCTGAATCATAATCCAAATATTCCCAGACCAGGAATGGCTCGACTGAGAAAAATTTCCGATCAGCGGCGCCGCAATCAGTAGTAAAGTGCCAGCCAATGCCAAAAATGACCCAAGCCACTCGTTTTTCTCTTGTTTTTCGCGTAAGAAAATCACCCCACCCACAGTGATAAAGAATGGGAGTGCTGTGCCTATAACATTTGCGCTTAAAGCACTGGTCTGGTTGAGACCAATGTAGAGGGCAGCTAAGGCAAAAGTCGTCCCGAGTAGCTCTAAGGCCACAATTAAAGAAATCTTTCGAACTTTGTTTCGCACTTTGGGCCAGTAATAAAAGAGGAGTGGCAGGGAAAAAATAATCGCAAAAAAGTACCGATACAGTAAGTAGCGAAAGGGCGTGGTGTACTCCAGTCCATACTTCACCACTGGCAGCGCCGCACCCCAGCAGACTACATTTATCAACATGTAGATGGTGGCCATTCTGCGGGAAATTTTAAACTTCATCTTAGGATAAGCGTAGCATAGCTATATAATGAATTTAAAGATTAAGTACTTTAGCGAGCATTCGCCTGACAATCAAGAAAGGGGCGAATAGCATCTGCGGAAACCCATCGGCGTACTGTCATCGTCAATTACCTTAAACACGGGAGGTCATATGTGTGGAATTTTTGGCTATCTTGGGAGTCGGACTGACGCTGCGGTCATTACTTTAGAAGCATTAAAAAAACTGGAGTATCGCGGCTACGACAGTTGGGGAGTGGCATATCAAGTGGATGGAGGACAGCTTTTTGTTGAAAAACAGGTTGGCAAGATCGGTGATGCAGTCATTCAGCAAAAGAGGAGTTCTGGAGCTGCTATTGGCCATACCAGGTGGGCAACCCATGGTGGTGTCACCCAACTGAATGCCCACCCCCACCTTGATTGTTCTGGCAAACTAGCCGTCGTTCACAACGGCATTGTGGAAAATTATCAGGCTTTGAAAGAAGAGCTTGTAACGAAGGGTCATCATTTTATCTCGGAAACAGACTCCGAAGTCATTGTACATTTAATTGAAGAGGCAGCGAAAAATCTGGCTTTAAAAGCAGCTGCTTCCACTGCTTTCCAGCGACTAGAAGGCCTCAATGCAATTGTGGTACTAGAGGCTGAAACTCAGCAGATTGTTGCGATCAAAAAAGGCTCATCACTGGTGGTCGGTAAATCGGAGAGAGGTTGCTATCTAGCCAGTGATCCTGTTGCGCTCACCGAGCACACTCAGGCAGGCTACTTTTTAGAAGATGATGAGCTGATTCTTTTTGCAGACGGAGAAATCAGCTGTTTCAATATGGCCACTGATCAAGAAAAAACACTCACATTTGTGCAGCTGGAAATTTCTGCCCAGGCAGTTGAAAAAAATGGCTTTCCCCACTTTCTTCTAAAAGAGATTCATGAACAGCCAGGAGTAATCAGCAACTTTAATGAAGATATTACTGAATTTTCCCGGCACCTACAACAAAAAATTGTTTTTGTTGGCTGTGGAACGGCATATCACGCCGGACTGATTGGGACCTATCTTTTTGCCCAACTAAAAAAAGTTGCTGTCCAAGCCTACAGCGGCAGCGAGTTTGGTTACTGGCGAGACTTAATAGATGCTAAGACAACTGTCATTTTTCTCTCCCAAAGTGGTGAAACCGCCGACATTATTGAACACGCGCAGTTTCTCAAGAAAAAAGGCTTTCCGATTTTTTGTTTGGTAAATCGGGAGAACTCATCCTTAGATCGACTAGCTGATTTCTCGATTCATCTCTCAGCCGGACCAGAAATTGCTGTCCTCGCCACCAAGTCTTTTGTTGCCAAGATCTCCACCCTGATCACACTCGCCGCAGGGGGGGAAAGTGCTGCGAAGGATTTGCAAGCCAGCAGCCAAGCACTCCAAGAAATTCTAGAGCCGTCATTTATCGAAAAATATATTCTGCCACTCGCCCACCAACTTAGCACGGCGCCGCATATCTTTACGATTGGCCGTGGTACTTCGTATCCAATTGCCTTAGAAGCCGCCCTAAAAATCAAGGAGGTTACCTACCTGCACACCGAGGGTTTTGCGAGTGGGGAACTCAAGCACGGCGTAATTGCGCTGATTGAGCCAGGGACACCGTGTCTTGTTTTTGCCAATGATGACGAAAACCTCAAGTTGACGCTCTCCAATGCCATGGAGATGAAAGCTCGGGGAGCGTACATCATCGGAGTCACCACCCAGGCTGATGAAAGCTTTGACTGGCACATTCCAGTCTCCGAGTGCGGCATTGCAAGCATTATCCCCCAGACAGTCATCTCGCAGCTGCTGGCGTATCACATCGCAGTTCTATTGGGAAATGACCCAGATAAACCAAGAAATTTGGCTAAATCTGTGACGGTTCGCTAGTTCTTTAGTCCTCGGGTAACCATTCATACACTTGTTACTACGCTTGGTGAGTAGAGTAAGCACATGGACCTATCAGAGCTGACCCACTGGCCTAAGCTACTTCCCCGCGAAAAGATTCAGACACGTGGAGTAGAGCAACTTTCTACACCGGAATTACTAAGCACTATCTTGGGCAGCGGTTCGCGTGACGTTCCAGTCAGTCAGCTAGCGGACCAAATTCATCAGCAGTTTACTTTTAGCACCAAGGTGGAGCTTGCTGATCTGTTAAAAATTAAAGGACTAGGGATTGCCAAATCTTGCCAAATCCTGGCCATTCTTGAGCTGGTAGAGCGACTCCGCCCTTCTGGGTATCCCCTGATGGACTCACTCCTCAAAGTGCTTACTCAACTGGGAGAAATTCGCTATGCGCAGCAGGAGCGGCTGATTTGTCTCTACCTCAATACCCGGATGCAGCTGATCTTGAAAGAAACACTTGCCATTGGCAGCGCCAATCAAATAAATATTCGTCCAAGTGATATCTTTGGCCTCATTAAGCACCACCCCATTCACTTCTTAATTCTGGCCCACAACCATCCCAGTGGCAACCCGAGTCCTTCCGCAGAAGATTTACTTTTTACTCAAAGGATCGCCAAAGCTGGGCAGCTGCTTGGCGTTGAACTTCTCGATCACATTATCGTTGGAAAGGAGGCTCACTACTCATGTAAAGAACAAAAAATTATCTAACTATCTTCACCTTCGACGACTTTGGAGAGCAGTTTCCTAATTTCAGCCAACTCAGCCAGGATCTCATCGATTCTGAGCAGAGCCTCAGCAACCTTCTGACCAGTAAAGAAGTACAGCGGCTTATGAGTGTGCTGAGCAATTTTCTCGAGATACTTGTGAGCAGGCTTAATTCGCCCACTCTCAAAAGCAGAGATTGATTGCGTGGAAATACCCACGCGATACGCCAACTCGGCCTGCTTGAGGCCAGCTTCGATTCGTGCTTGCTTGATTTTCTTGGCGAGGGGAGAACTCATATTACAGTTGACCAGCTTTTCTCTTTAGCCTACTGTAAAGCAATGACTGAAAAAGTTCCAGTTGTGCTCCTAACCGGATTTCTAGGAGCCGGCAAAACTACCTTTCTCAACTGGTTGCTAGAAAAGCATCCCAATCTGAAAGTCTCGGTGGTGCTCAACGAGTTTGGCGATGTCAAACTGGAGAGCCAGTTCGTGAAGCAAAAAAACGAGGGCGTGATTGAGTTAGCCAATGGCTGCATGTGCTGTGTAGCCAAAAGTGATATTCCCAGGGTCATTAACTACATCCTGGATACAGCTCCGCAAACTCAATACATTCTGGTGGAAGCTTCTGGACTGTCCGACCCCGAGCCGATCCGTGATGCCCTCCAAGATCCTAAAGTCTCAGAGCGCGTTCGCCTCGACGCAATTTTATGTATTGTTGATGCTCTAAACTTTGAGGCTCTGCGTCAAGAACACGGCTTAGTTACCTCTCAGATTGCTGACTCCGATCTGGTCATCTTATCTAAGGTAGAGCTGTCTACCCAAGAAAAGGTGGACCAAAACAGAAAGGTTTTAGAGCGTCTTACCCCAGATGTCCGAGTGATTGAGTTCCGTCATGACCTTGATCCCCAACTCTTTTTGGATCCAGAGGTTCGGCTGCACCAAGCCAAGTCAACCACCACCAGTGACGCTGAGCATCAACACTCACACGAGCAGTTTCAGACGTATCTTTTTGAGGGGAGTGACGCTCTTGATTTAGAGAAGCTCCAAGGGGTCATAAAAACTCTGCCCAGAGGAATCTTGCGCGCCAAAGGCGTCCTCCGCATCACCACCAGCGACCAAAAAGATTTAAAAGTACTCTTGCAATATGTGGGGACCCGGTTAGAATTTGAAGAAACTCAGTGGGGTTTACTAGAACCTAAGAAAAACACGCTTCTTTTTATTGGCACACAACTTAACGCAATAGACTTAGAACAACTGCTTATTAAGTGTAAACATTGATGAATTAAGACTATATCTACTACGGCATGTAGGATGTAAAAATATTTTCAAGGGAGCGATATGGAAGACACTACTCTAATAAACAAATCTAAAAAGAATCCCTACCTCGGCATGGGTGTCGTCGTAATTGCGATTGTCGCAATTCTCGCCGTTGGGGCAATCACCTCTCAATCTAGAAACAAGAGTGCCACTTCTATGACAGCTTCTCCAGCAGGTGCTCAACATATGCAAACTACTGCCAATCCTGCCATGATGGCAGCCAATGACTCTTACAAAAATGGTGAGTACTCTGTGATCGGCAGCTACGTTTCTCCAGGTGGTGCAGAAGAAGTCGGTGTAAATCTTACCATCGAAGACAACATTATCACTGCAGTAGAGTTTGAACCGAAAGCCACTCGCCCGATCTCAGTGAAGTTCCAAGGTATTTTTGCTGAGAACTATAATGAGTTCGTGGTGGGCAAGAACATTAATGAAGTCAAGTTAGATAAAGTTTCTGGTTCTTCTTTAACTCCAAAAGGCTTTAATGACGCTTTAGATAAAATTAAAGCCGAAGCCAAAGTATAGAAATGGCGGCTCAGTGTACATTTGAAGCCATTGGCACCTCGTGGCAAATTGATATCTTTGGCAGGATTTACTCTGCAGAATCGCAAGAACTCTTCGGCAAAATTTCAGCCCTCATCGAGATATTTGACCAAACTTACTCTCGTTTTCGCGAGGACTCTTTAGTTACCAAAATTTCACATCAGCAAGGAGAGTACGTGCTGCCCGCAGATGCACAGCCACTTTTCTCTCTTTACCAAGACTTATATCAGCTCACCGATGGGCATTTTACGCCCCTGATCGGCCAAGTGCTATCAGATGCAGGCTATGACTCAAGCTACACATTAAAGCCTAAGCATCGGCTACAAACTCCAGCTACTTGGGAAGACGTAATTAAATATCAACCGGAAACTAATACCCTGACCGTTAAGCAACCGGCGCTCCTCGACTTTGGCGCAGCGGGCAAAGGGTACTTAATCGATCTTGTAGGCCAGTTACTACGAACGCATGGACAAGAGTCATTTTGCATTGATGCTGGCGGAGACATTTTGTACTCAAATTCCAATAATCAACCCCTGCGTGTAGGTTTAGAAAACCCCGACAATCTAGAGCAAGTCATCGGTGTGGCAAGTATTTCTAACAAAAGCATTTGCGGCTCTGCTGGGAACCGACGCAAGTGGCAAAACTTCCATCATATTATTGACCCTAAAACACTGTCTTCACCCCATAGCATTCTCGCAAGTTGGGTGACTGCTGATACCGCCATCTTGGCTGATGCTCTATCAACTTGCCTTTTTTTTGTACCCGCAGAGCTGCTCAGTAAACGCTATAATTTTGAGTACCTAACCTTGAATGCCGATCACACTGTAAAAAGATCCCACCAGTTCCCGGCCGAACTTTATGCTGAAGTATATTGACAACTTCCTCAACTCCATCACCATGTATCGGTGCGTTCTATACGGTTTGCTGATTATCTCAGGGGTTGCAGTGGCTTTTGGTTTTTTGGGGATTCTCTCATTTAGTGGTCTCTCCCTAATTCTTTCTTTAACCGTTCTCTACCTTGCCTGCCGTGGTTTTAACTTGCTTTTCTCTCGAATATTCAATGCCCCCACAAATGTAGAGTCTGCCTCAATCACTTCACTTATTCTCTTTTTAATCTTGGCTCCGACCGATCAGGTGTCTGCGGTAGGTACTTTAATTGCTGCAGCTGGCATCAGCATGGGTACCAAGTACTTGTTTGCGATTCATAAAAAACATCTTTTTAACCCCGCCGCAATTGCCTTGGTGATCTTGAATTTTTGGGGCAGTGGCCAAGCTATCTGGTGGGTGGGCAGTGGTGTTTTACTACCAGTAGTCGCTGTGATCGGTTTGTTGATTGTCAGAAAAATTCGCAGGTTCCATTTATTTTTCTCGTTCATGGCCTCAGCCGTAGCCATGATCCTGATTTTTGGCACCCGCGCCGGCCTAACACTCAGCGAAGCACTCACGCAAGGATTTAGTTCTTGGCCGCTGATCTTTTTTGCCACAATCATGTTGACTGAACCGTTCACTACCCCACCTCGTAAAAAACTGCAGGTGATCTATGGCCTGATTGTTGGACTTCTTTTTGGGACTCCCTTTGCAGTTGGGCCGGTCTACTCCACACCTGAGCTGGCTTTAGTTATAGGCAATATTTTTTCGTACTTCGTAAGCTCAAAACAGCGACTCAGATTACGGTTGCAAAAGAAAGAGCAGCTTACTCCGGAAATGTATAACTTTTCTTTTACCCCCGATGAGCAACTAGTCTTTAAACCTGGCCAATACCTGGAGTGGACCCTACCCCATCAGGGCTCCGATAGTCGAGGTAATCGAAGATACTTTACGATTGCCTCCTCACCAACAGAAACAGAGATTAGCTTAGGAGTCAAAATTGTTCCCGATCAATCCAGCAGCTTCAAAAAAGCCTTACTAGAACTTACTCCCGGACAAGAAGTGCTGGCAACACAACTTGCTGGCGACTTTACTCTGCCCGCAGCCTCCAACCAGAAGCTGGCGTTCATTGCTGGCGGAATCGGCATCACCCCTTTTCGCAGTATGGTGAAGTATCTAATTGATACAAAACAACAACGGGATATTGTTCTCTTCTATGTTTCCTCAACTAATGATGGTTTTGCCTATAAAGAAGTTTTTGACCAAGCAAAGAAAGTCGGACTAAAGACTGTGTACGTGATTACTCAAGCTAAGAATATTCCCAAAAACTGGACTGGTCAGTCTGGCTATATCAGTGCCGAAATGATTCACCGAGAGCTCAGTGATTATGCTGAAAGAACATTTTATCTCTCTGGACCAAATGCCATGGTCTCCGCTTATAAGGACTTACTCCGCAAACTTAATATTGGTCATGCAGAGATTGTGACTGACTACTTCCCTGGGTTTTAGAATAAACGGTTGACTCAATAAGTACTAGTTAACTAGATAGCGAGTTGGCAATAAGGTTATAGTTGCTTATTAAAGTAGACAGAAAAGGAGCCTTAATGCTTCGTTGGAACTTTTCCCGTTTATTATTTTTGAGTGTTTTTTTTCTCGCGATTGGCTTTCTAGCCAAAAATAATGCACACTTGGTTTCCGCACAAGATGCGAATACCTCACTCGTAATGGGCGATGTGTCTTTTAATCAAAAAACTTCTGTTGATGATGCACTGAAACTGGCTAAGTTAAATATTGTTAA
>CAZMXT010000025.1:0-7957 GCA_964570365.1 uncultured Pseudomonadales bacterium
GTTTTTGGTGCTGGTCACAGACAATTGAGACTGGTTCGGCGAGTGTCATGCCACAAACTCAACCCAGCTTCGCGTCCCAGTCTCGGCCATACCACACACCCAGAGCG
The DNA here is from genome assembly GCA_964570365.1 of uncultured Pseudomonadales bacterium. Classification (GTDB taxonomy): domain Bacteria; phylum Patescibacteriota; class Microgenomatia; order UBA1400; family PJMF01; genus CAZMXT01. The sequence continues at coordinate 108 of CAZMXT010000025.1, forward strand.
AGCTTGGCAATTACAGCATATTCCTCGGTGCGGCTGACAAAATTATTTGTCACCACCCCAATCATGCCCTGCTTGCGCCGAACGTCTTGCTCACCAACGAGCTGCTCTACCACAGGGCCCATCTCCTTGCCAGCGAGAAGTAACTCAGCAATTCGCTGCGGCACTTTCATACGAGCACCATTGGCAAAATAGGATTGACCATCTTTATCGACTACACAACCCCAGACCGTAGACCAGAGTTCGTCGCCGTTGATAAAAACGCCGCCCTCGAGCCCCATTCCCAGAGCTTCTTGGGCATTTTCTAGCTCGGGGTTGGCTGAGAGACCGGCTGCTAGCGCAGCCTTAGCTCGGTTCTCAGCTCCAATTTTGGTTTCCTCGTCAGTCATAGGTTGCTCAGCTATACCACTGGCTACATCAAACCCTTTGATTTGAATATCCGGCCACTTTCCATTTGCAGCAGTTTTGACAGCTTGGACTTTCACTGGATTGGTTGAACCGATAAAGATGGTCATGATACCTCACTAAAGTTTTATAATCGCCTTCTGCACCGCTCTCAACCCCAGCATTAAGCACTTCTCGCGATTGGGTGAGATATCCCTAATTCCCAAGACTTCTTCCAGATCTTTCTTTGTGACTGCCTGAATCTCAGCAAAGGTCTTGCCTTTAGCATACTGGGACACCAAGCTCATCGAAGCCACGCTGATCGCGCAACCGATCCCACTCCACTTGATGTCACTCAGACTATTATCCTGGACCTTTAAGTAGACTGTCATCATGTCACCACACGAGGCATTTTCTTCTTTATGCACGACGTCAGCGTCAGGAAGTTGGCCTTTATTTTGAGGGTTACTATACTCTTCTATAATAAACTCTCGGTAAAGATCGTCTGTACTATCGCTCATATGCCAAAAACTTTCTGGACTTTTTTCAGCGCCTCCACGCACGCATCAATGTCATGAGTGGTGTTATACAGCTGGAAGCTTACACGAACCGTAGCGGCCCACTCGAACTTGCGGTGCAATGGCATTGTGCAGTGATGGCCACTCCGCACTGCTACGCCTTCAGAATCTAGGATCTGACCGACGTCATGGGCGTGGACTCCTTCATACAGAAAAGCCACCGAGCCAACCCGTTTCTCTAGTTGTGTGGGGTCAGTAATTCCGATGAGCTTTACTTGTGGAACCGCTGACAACTGCTCCACGGTATACTTGACCAGCTCTTGGTCGTGCTCCAGCAGCTCTGCCATCCCAAACTGTTGCAAGTACTCACAAGCGGCCGCCCAACCAACCAGGCCCGCCACATCAGGCGTGCCAGCGGTGAAACGCTCATCCAGTTCTTCAGCAAAACTCGTCTCCTGCAACTTGACCTCGTTAATCATCCCCCCCCCAAATAGAAATGGCGTTAGCGTCTCCAGCAACTTTTCCCTAACGAACAAACCACCAATCCCCATCGGACCCAACATCTTGTGAGCCGAGACAGCATAAAAATCTACGTCCAGTTGATGAAAGTTAATCGGCAAGTGCGGCGCGGCTTGGGCTCCGTCAACAAAGAGCTTGGCATCAGGCCGATATTTTTTGAGTAATTGGCCCAGCAGCTCAATATCATTGCGCGTACCGAGTGCGTTCGAAACGTGAGACAAAGCCAGTAGTTTTACCGGCAGAGTACGTACTTTTTCGTCTGCATCTTTTAGGTCCAGCTGGCCATCCGGAGTCACTGCTATATACGCCAGTTGTGCACCCTCTCGGTGGGCAAGTTCTTGCCAAGGAACGAGGTTACTGTGATGCTCCATTTCTGTTAGCAGTATAACGTCTTTACTGCTAATATTTGCTGTTCCCCAGGTCTGCGCAACCAGATTTACCGCTTCAGTGGTGTTGCGCACTGTGACCAATTCGGTGGGCTGGGCGCCAAAAAATTGTGCAATTGTCTCGCGAGCCTGGTGGAAGATTTTGGTACTTTCGTCACCGAGTTGATGGATACCGCGATGGACGTTGGCGTTGTGGTTCAGGTAGTAGTTGGAGATCGCATCAATGACTTGGCGCGGCTTCTGAGAAGTGGCGGCGTTATCAAGATAGATCAGATGTTTGTCACCGTGAATGAGGCGGGAGAGGATTGGGAAGTCGGCATGGCTGGCTGAGGTATCGAAAGTTTTATTCATCAGATTCTTTAATTTCTAAAAATCCCTCTACAACGAGCTCTTCAGCATCTGTTTGGCTCAAGCCACGGCTTTGTAAATAAAATAAATGCTCCTGCGGAATTCTACTAATGCTGGCGGCATGTGAACACTTCACATCATCGCTCAAAATCTCCAGCTCGGGAATTGCCTCGGCCTTGGCGGTATCTGAGAGCAACAAGATCCGCTCTTCCAAAAACGACTGGGTATTCGGACAGCCAGGCTCGATCATAATCCGGCCAAAGAAACTAATTCGTGAGCTCCCCCTTGCAACGCCTTTCAGCATGGTCTGAGCGGAGGTATGAGCAGCTTTGTGCAGAACGTAGAGTTTCACCTCAACTTGCTCAGCATTATCGGTCAAAAAAGCTCCGTGAATATCCGCATGCGAGCCTGACCCGAGTAGCTCAACCACGTACTCACCAGGCTGATCAATCTCAATCTGCTTAGTTTCGTTGGCCTGGAGCTGGTAGGTGAACTTTGCCATTTCTGACATCAGCCAATACTCCCTTCCATCTCATGGTCAATTAGGCGATTCATTTCTACGGCGTACTCAAGCGGCAGTTTTTTAACGATCTCATCTATGAAACCATTGACGATCATCTTGCGAGCGGTTTCTTCAGTTAGACCACGACTCATCAAATAAAATAGCTGCTCGTCGCCGATCCTCGAGACGGTTGCTTCGTGCTGAATCTGAACCTGGGAGTTATAAATTCGATCAACCGGGTAGGTGTCAGAACGCGACTCGGGATCAAGAAGCAGGGCGTCGCAAATCACTGTATTCTTACTGTCATGCGCATTGGGTCCAACGTTGACCAATCCCCGGTAACTGGTCCGACCGCCATTCTTGCTAATCGACTTGGAGATAATCGTCGAGCTAGTGTGCGGGGCCAAGTGAATTGCCTTGGAGCCCGTATCCTGATGTTGCCCAGCTCCGGCTAACGCCATCGAAAGAGTTTCACCTTTAGCCCCTTTTCCCGCCAAGATGAACCCGGGATACTTCATGGTGAGTTTGCTGTTATGTACCACTAAACCATTGGCAATAAAGTTCGCTACTCCCTCTATTTCAAGATCGTACACTGCTTCCTCGCCATCCTGAGTAACTTCCCAAACTCGAGTGAACTCAATCTCTGACTCCTCATCTTCCTTATCAAGAATTTTTGTTAAATTATCTCGAATATTTAAGTTTAAAAAATGACACGTGTAGTATTTCCATTGTCCTTTGTACAGAGTCCTAAATTTCCTGTATGTCGCGATATTCAACGGATTGAGTCCAGAGGAAATCATTAGCAGTTTGAGATCTTCTAGCAGTGGCTTATTTGCGCTAGCAAACACAATTTGTCCATACAGCACACCTTCTTTTTCTTTTTGATGAACAAGAGAACCATCCGAATCTAAGTATCCATGAATAAAGGCAAGTTTTTGTCTTCTCGGTAAATCAAATACCCAAGCTGGAATTCTTTTTTGGTGTGCATTCCCTGCCAAGCCCATAAAGAAAATAAACTCAGCTAACATGACTGATGCAACTGTGAGGAAAATTCCTTTAGGACGAGGGATAAGACCGAAAACTTTAGGGATCATTTCTTCTAGTTTTTTTCGCGCACGATCAGCGGGAGGAACTGCAAAGTAGACTCGGGTTCCTCTCCCATCTTTTCCCCTTTCACAATATCCATCTCCAATATACAGACCTAGTAACCACATCAAATCCTCAGTGGTAAACTTTGGGATTTGTGGCGACTTCAACGTTTGATTTGACTTTCTTTTAGGGGCAAAAGAAAAATCAATAGCTTTTGGCTTTCCTTCTTCTGGCAAACCCTGGACCATCGCAATCTTATCCCCAACCTTAATTTCTTTCAGCTGTTTCCATGTCAACTTAGAAAAACCTCCCATTAAACTTGATTGAGAAAGATGCAAGAATGGATGGTTATCTGTTGCCCTGATGATGCGGCCATTTTCTGTCTTTAATTTGTAGACTTTCTTTATTCCAGTCTGTTGTGCTTTGATTACGCGAGACTTAATAGGCTTCAATATATTCAAATCTACCGACGAAATTTGATCTTCTGCCCGTACTTCACTGATAGAAATTGCTCCTTTTCCTTCAACGAACACACGTGCATCTGCAGTCAAACATCCCATATTGAAGTCGGTCCAGACCATCTCCCCTTCTTCTTCGACGCGAGCACGCTTGGTTACCAAGTTGTAAATATTCTTGTACCAGTTTTGAACCGTGGTGTATTGACACCGAGCACCTTTTTTGACGTAGATCTCGACGACGGCTGAATGGAGCGAGGAGGAGGAAAAGCTTGGGGCGGTACAGTTATGTACGGAAACGCCACCAGCTACATAGCTCTCATCATCTTTCACACTAAAGTTATAGACTGGAATGTTTTTGACTTTTTGAGATGAGATAGAAGTGATAGAAACGTACGAGTAGTCCTTATCTTGGTGCTGCACAAGTAGCTCGGATTCTTTATTTGAATTGGTAATAGGAACACAGAGGTAGTCTTCTGCTTTTACTTCTTTAATCGGTACCCACTCAGGGCTCCACACAGAATTCCTCTCATTCTTTCTCTGTCTTTTGACAATGAGAAAAGGGTGCTCACTGGTTGCTTGAATTTTTTCGATTGGATTTCCTGCTAGCTCAACTGTATGGAGCTCCCCAGTATATGGGCGAACTTGAGTGTGATACACCTGTTGGTAACGTCCTTTATGAGTAAGCACCTTATCTTCTTTTTTAATATCTTCTATTCGAACTAAGCCAGCTTCTGTACTGACCTTGGTACCTGCCACAAAACACCCCTCTACATAATGTACGCTCGCTCCCTCATCGACGATGATCAGCGTTCGCTCAAACTGGCCGGCGTTGGGGGCGTTAATTCGGAAGTACGTCTGCAACGGCATTTTAACTTGAACATTCTTGGGGATGTACACAAAAGAACCGCCTGACCAAACTGAGGTGTTGAGTGCTGAAAATTTATTGTCACCGCTGGGGATCAGCTTGCCAAAGTATTCTTTAACCAGCTCTGGATACTGCGCTAAGCCTTCGTCCATAGACAAGAAAATGACGCCATCTTTGGCCCAGACGTTTTTGAGCGAGCCATAGACAACTTCTGAGTTATGAACGATTAGACCATTCGCCACAAAGTTGTGAAAACCATCTACTTCAATGTCATAGACGGGTTCTTCTCCTGCTTCTTCAATTGAAAGAATTCTAGCGAAGCCAATGTTGTCTGAAACGTGCTTTCGGAAATCAGTTCCTTTGGCCATAGAGTAGGTATGGCTAAACTTCAGTTTAGTAAAGAGCTCTCTTTTTCTCACCATGCGACTACCAACACGCTCTACGTCTCCAGAAATGTTCATTCTCATTGCTGCATATACTTTTGCCTCGCCCTTATACTCCAGGCTTGAATTAAAACCCCAAATATGAGAAACATTCAGGCCACAGGAAAGCGCTAGCATTTGTATATCGCCAAGAAGCTCTTTGGAAACGCTCGTAAAAACAAGATTTTTACAGTTAGTCTTTCTAATTGTGCCATCAGCATCAAAGTATCCTCCAATAAACGCCAGACGTTGAGACTGTGGTAAAGCAAAAACCCATTGAGGCACCCTTTTTGTGTATGCATTTCCAGAAAAGCCCAGCTCTTCAAAGAACTTCACAAAAAGGATTGAGTTGATTGAAACTTTGTATTTTTGTCTAACCAGCAGATCGTAACCAAACAATTTTTTTACAATTCTTGCAATTTCTTGGCCTAGCTGAGGTTCAAAATCTGGAACAGCAAGGTCAACCCCTTTTCTTTGTCCTCGTGCATTCTTGCTTGCAAAAAACCCATCTCCAATATAAAAACCCAAGAGCCAAAGCAGATCTTCGTCGCTGAGTTTGGGGAAAGATAATTTTGCATACCAATTGGAAATGTCGAGGTCGTGCTCTCCAAATTGATTCCGACTCTTCACTTTTGTAATTGTCTTTTCAATTTTCGGGAGCCGATACGGCGTACCATATTCTGGAAATTTTGTCGTTAATGCAACTAGATCTCCTACTTGAAGTTCAGACAGATACTTCCACTCCTTATGATACTTACCCCTAGTTTTTCCAGGTAATTTTTTGTGCGCCAAATGCCAGAAAGGATGATTTGCCGTAACCTTAATTTCACGACCTCCTTGGATGACCACTTTAAACACTTTTCGAGTGCCTTTATCCTCCAGTCCCTTTACTCGCTGCAGCTCTAGTAAGTTAGTAATTTCATTCAATGAATATACGCGTTCCCCAGCCTGAATATCAATGATTTTCTTCGCACCATTTTCCGTAAAAACAGCTGTGTCGGCAGTCAAACAATCGTATTGCATCTTCACGCCAGCCAAGTAATCTCGCTCAGCTTCTGGAATTCCCAGGCGGTCAAAAGTCGTCCGAATCTCTAGTGGCACCTCAGCCCAAGTTTTAGTCGCCGCGTCTGTAGGTCGCAGGTAGTAATGAATTTTGTCGTAGTCGATGGATAAAAGGTCACCACCCCAGATGGGGGTTGGCTTGGCCAGGAATTGTTCCAAGGCAATCAGTCGCAGCTTCAACATCCACTCGGGTTCATTTTTAATGGCCGAGATCTCTTCCACCACTCCTTTACGGAGTCCAGGTTTCAAAATGTGAGTGTACTTGTCTGTAGGGAAAGCAAAGCCATGCTGATATGAATCGTCTTTGAGCGATTGGTCGAGTTCTGTAGTGTGTTTGGCGGCAAATCTGGACATTTTTGGTTAGCGCGAGCTTTGCGCAAGTTTACGCTTCGTTGACTTTTTCGTAGCCTTCTGCCTCGAGCTTCGCAGCGAGAGCCCGGCCACCACTTTGGACTATGCGACCATTTTTCATCACGTGCACAAACTCGGGCTGAAGATACTTCAAGATACGTTGGTAGTGAGTGATGATCACAATTCCAGTGTGGTACTTTTTAATGATTTTCTGGACCCCCTCAGCGACAGCTTTCATCGCGTCCACATCGAGTCCGGAGTCAGTTTCATCCAGAATCGCGTACTTGGGTTCGAGAGCAGCCATCTGTAAAATCTCAACCCTCTTTTTCTCCCCACCACTAAAACCCTCGTTCAAGCCGCGCCTAAGTAGCTCAGGGTTTACTTTGAGCTCCGCGGCCAGAGCTTGTAAGTGTTTACGGAAAGCCAAAACTGTAGGGAATTTCTTCTCAGGTCGGTCAGCAAATCGAGCATTGTAGGCCAAGCGCAGAAAGTTCTGGACTTTCACTCCAGCCACTTCCACCGGATACTGGAAGGCCAGGAAGAGACCGAGGGCAGCGCGCTCGTCAGGAGATTTCTCGAGTAAATTGTGACCATCTAGAGAAAGCGTTACGTCTGAGTTGACATCCACTTCGTAAAAAGGATGGGCAGCCAGAGTGTAGGCTAGCGTAGACTTGCCAGAACCATTCGGGCCCATGATGGCGTGGACTTCGCCTGGTTTGACCTCGAGATTAACACCTTTGAGAATGGCAGTTTTCTCGTCAGTCTGTTGATTTACGACCGAGACAAATAAATTCTTGATAAGTAGTGAGTCTGGCATAGGCATCCTTGCGAAGGCAGTGAGTGCTTATTTTACCATTTTCTTGGCTGGAGGGTGAGCTAGGTCACAATCTAGTTGGCCGTCCGCCAGGCTTCGCTTGCGGCAGCTCTACGGCCGTCCGCCAGGCTTCGC
>CAZMXT010000026.1:0-5454 GCA_964570365.1 uncultured Pseudomonadales bacterium
GCACAGTGCCATAAGTCGGGGCTCAAGGCAAGGGATTCTTTTGGTTTTGACGGATGTGCTTTATAATCAAAGCCTTACGCCGTGAGAAATACGCCCAGGTGGCGAAATGGTAGACGCGTACGCTTGAGGTGCGTATGCCGTAAGGCATGGAGGTTCAAGTCCTCTCCTGGGCACAAAGAGTGGGAAGTCGGCTTTCGGCCGCTTAGCTCAGTTGGTTAGAGCGTTCGGTTTACATCCGAAAGGTCGGGGGTTCAAGACCCTCAGCGGCTACAGCAGTGAGTACATTAACAGCAAAAAGTAATTAACAAAGCCAAGCTAGCCAAGTCGGTCACGGCGCGTGTCTGAAAAACACGAAATTCAGGTTCGATTCCTGAGCTTGGCACTTAATAAAAAGAGAAAAATTTACTTGCCCATCACCATTTTGATCATTGACCCACAGAAATTGATGACGAAGCGGAGTGAGTCATACGAAAGAAGAGCGATTCTTCTAACAATTCTTTCCCGACTTTGACCAGCAGCTTGTCTGGCGTCATATTGGAAGTGTTGTTGATAATAGTTGTTAGATGGCATCTTTTTATTATACTCCTGATTGTAGGGGAGAAGCAAAAGTGGACAGTGGGTGGATTTGATAGAATAGGCGTGAAGTAACATTGCGAAAGTAGCTCAGTTGGCTAGAGCGTCTCCTTGCCAAGGAGAAGGTCGCGGGTTCGAGTCCCGTCTTTCGCTCAAGAGAGCGATATCATCCTGAGTAATCTTCAGTTGACCAAAAGGGAGTGTACCTTTTTTCTACCCCTACTTTTCTTTTAAAAAATGCGAAATCTACTACCATCTAATTCCAACCCAAATCTCTTACGCCTGCATGAAGATTCTGGCTGTCAATAAAAGCATAGATCTTTATATGTTCTTCCTTACGCATACTGCTCACCAGATTAACACTAAAATAAATCTGATTTAAAACGAGCTCAAGCTCAGCTGCCGTATTTTCTCCTTCACACTCTCCTCAGCAATATCCTCCTCATCAATCCCACATCGCTCAAAAATCTGTTTCTCAATTTTGCGCAGATACACTCCCATCACATAGGAAAATGTATCTTTAGAATCTGCTTTGGCGTATCTTTTGCGACCATCTACTAAGCGTTCCTCTAAACTAACAACTCCGTGAGGTGCAACGCGCATATCTGCGTAGGCACAAATTTTTTGGGAAAAGTCACTAGAATCCAAGTTGCGCCTTGCATGATTAAAACCCACTGCATCTATCAGCTCTTCGACTCGTGAAGAAGCTCCAATTTCTTTGGCGATATCTAGTGTCGCAGCGTGGACATTTTTCCCATACTCTTTCTCAAACTCATCTTTCACGCTTTGCCAATACTCCAAACCTTCTGGTTCTAAAAAATCGGGAAAATACTGCAAGTCAAACTTTAAAATATTGCCCATATCGTGCAAAAGGAGCGCCTGGGCAATGGCCTCAGCATCTAGCTCATCAGGATTATCAAAATTCTCGACAATCATTAGCCCAACAGCCGCCACACGATACATGTGCAGTTGTAAGTTAGGCATGATTCGATATTTTTGGTAAATCTCTTGAATTGTCACAGAAATAACTACCGCTTAAAAATTGCTGGCACCTTCAGGATGCCTACTTTTTGCTGCACCCACGGGAACTTGTGGTAAAAAGCATCAATAATTACGTCACGAGCTTGTTCGACAGAAAAGTAGCTGGTGTTCAGGGTCAAATCGTAGGAATTAATTTTGGTTGGATCTTTTCTGAAGTACTGTTTGACAAAGTTTTTCCGCTCTTTCTCTGTAGCTGCGATCACTTCCTCAGCTTTTTCTCGATTAAATCCCTCAAAATCCATTGCTCTTTTGACACGCACTTCGTAGGGAGCGGTGATGTTTACATGCAGTCCTTTTGCAAATGGGGTAGCAAAGTTTCCACCACGACCAACAATCACAACTCGCCCTTTTAGAGCACAAGTGATCATGATTTTGGTAAGTTCAGTAATGTACTTTAAATCATCTATGTAGTCGGGGTTCAGCATGCCGTTGACCATGTCTTCAATTTGGGTGCGAGTTTTCTCATCTACTGCCTTGATAATTTCTCGCCGAAGCCGCGTAGTTCTGGCGATCTCATCAATAAAATTCTCATCCATGCACTCAAAGTGGAGTTTTTTGGCAACTGCATCGGCAATCAGGGCGCCGCCGCTACCAGGCTCTCGCGCAATAGTAATGAAGGGGCGTTGAAAACGTTGTTCATTCGGCCATTTATAGGGGGTAGCGAGTTTTTCGCGGACTCGAAAGAAGGTCATGAATTGATTAATCAACGTATGTTGATTTACTGGCATGAGCTGATCCTTTCTGAGTCGCTTAAACTCTAGATTGCAATAGTAGCGTACTAAAAATAGAAGGAAAAGTCGATAGGTGACGAGTAAGTATTTTGCAAGGTGAGAGTGCTATAATCTGGGGAGAGTGCTGCGTCCATAGCTCAGCTGGATAGAGCGACTGTCTTCGGAACAGTAGGCCGGGGGTTCGAATCCCTCTGGACGCACATTTGCTAGCGTAAAGAGTAGGCTAACAGATTACAAATGATCGAGATTCTCTCCACACAAAACTATGAAGAACAGAGCTATGAAGCTTTGTCGTATTCACAAGATCAAGCTCCATTCTCAGACTTCCGCTATTTTTTACAAAAAACCCCGTATGTATGTGGTGGATGTAGGGAAGAGTCTAGCGACTAGCTACTTGCGCAGTTGCCTTAATTCACCCTCTACATCCCTTTTTCTACCACCGAGCTCTTGACCATCTTATTCTGCTTAGAGTCCACCCCAAGCCACCATCTCAAGGAAAGCTTTTGGCCTTTCGCAAAGTGTTTTGCATAGTAGATGTAAGGAAAGATACTTACCCAGGTCAAAAAGGTGGCGATCAAAAATACTGTCCCAAATCCATAGTGAGTGGCAATAATGCCACCAATCGACGAGGCCGCCGCCATACCCAGAAAAACCATCATATCGTGAATGCTCCACTCGTATGCCTCTTTATTTTTATCAAGGTGAATAGAGAAGAGGGCATTCTTTGGGGGAGAGGCTGTCCCCAGACCAATGCCGGCCACCACATAAGATAAGTAAATAGCTTCTACAGAACCTGAGAGTGCAAAACAAAGATAAGAGAAGCTGGCAATAAAGAGGCCAATGATCGTGCCAGTGAGCTTGCGCATATCATTTGACTGCGAGTAAATTCTACCAACTAGCAACTCCACTACCACCCTCACTACTAAGTAGATACTGTAGGCAAAGGCAGCCGTTTCGAGAGAACCACCAGGCACCTGATTGGCGACAAACAACCCGAAAATGGGAGCCAACATATTATGGGATGACCAGACAAATGTTTCCGAGATAATACAGGCGCGCACCAAGGGATTCATTTGAAGGGCAGAAGGTTTCCAACTGGGAAAGTGCATCATAAATTTGCTGTAAAAAAAAGTATAGCACGGTCTAAAACCTCACGCCTAATTCCTAAGCCGAATTCGCCTTCTCTTCGCCTATCATTCCTCGATCTTTTTCATTATCATAACCAATACGTTGTATGTCATTTTCTTTTGATTTTAATCAGCCTTTTACGAATACACCCAAACACTTCACCAAGAAACAAAAGTTGTGGCAGTGGTTAGGGAGTCGTCATCAATCAAAATCTCGGCGTAGACTCCGTTCAGTTTTTTTATTGCACTCTTAGCGGTGGTGATCACAGTTCCCACCATTCTGTGGTTTAAAAGAGAGCAGTCCACCTCTGCTGCTTGGTTTGATGGCAGTTATGGGTATCGGAAGAAGATTCCTATCACCAACACTTCGGGAACTGCTCAGACCGATTTTCAAGTGGAACTCAGCTTAGACACCAGTACCTTAATTGCCGCCAGTAAGCTTCAGAGTGACTGTGAAGACCTTCGCTTTACTGACATCTCGGGCAAAGTGCTCTCCTTTTGGGTAGAACCCAATACTTGCAACACTGCAACAACCAAAGTCTTTGCCAAAGTCCCTTCAATTCCGACCAGTGGGGCAGATATTTTCTGGTACTACGGCAACCCTAGTGCAACTGGTGCCTCCCAAGCTGATACGGCGTTTGTGAGGGAAATGGAGGCCGCAGCGGTGGCCTGGCCGTTAGATGAAACTACAGTGACGCAGTCATATGCTAGAGCGGTGAATCCGAGCGTGGCGGTGGGACGAGATATTGTTATTAATGGAGGGTTTGATGCAGATGCGAGTTGGACTAAAGGGACCGGGTGGACGATTGCGAGTGGCTATACAACTGCAACTGCCGCTGCAGCTGGTGCTAATCTCTCGCAAACACCACCAACCGTAATAGGTAAGGCATATAGCGTTACTTATACAATCTCGGGCTACTCTGCAGGGAGTGTTCGTGTAACTCTAGGCGGAGCAGCCCTGGGTACCATCAGATCTGCAAATGGCACATATGTGGAAACTATCATTGCATCTTCAGCCACTTCAGTATTTTTTACTCCAGTCACAACTTTTACGGGTAATATTGATAATGTAATACTTACCCAACTCGACATCCCTTCCTCCCAAACTACCGCTACCAACCTATTAACCGATGGCACAATGGAGGCGGTTGGGACAACGGCGTGGATAGCAGATAATGGGGCGACGCTTTCTAAACAAACTGGCACACCTTTTGCAGGAGCGCAAGTATTACAAGTTACGGGTTCTGCCACTACCAGTCAAGCGAAGCAAACTATAGCGACAGTAGCTGGAAGTATATATCGAATTTCTGGCTATGCCCGAAGTGATGGTACAAATCTACCTCGTGTTGTTTCAAATTCTGGAGCAGTTCTATTTACTGGGACCAACTCAACCTCATGGCAACCTTTCGATTTTATATTTGTGGCAACACTCACGAATGACTTTGTTGCGTTAAGAAAGAGTGTTGTTTCTGGTTATGTCGAATTTGACAGTGTAGTTGTAAGCGCAGATACTTCTGTCCGCTCTGGGGAACTCTTGCAAGATGGAAATATGGAAGCGAGTGGGACAGGGAGCTGGTTGACTACTAATGCCACCCTAACTAAAGAAACAACAAATCCGCATGGAGGTTCTCAATCTTTGAAAGTACTTAGATCTGGGTCATCACCACACGCAACACAAAATGTTTTAGCTACGAGTAAGACTTATCGTATAAATGGATATACACGTAGTGATGGGGTGGCACTTCCAAATGTAGTTCATAATGGAGTAGTCCTTTTTGCGGGCAATGCATCCACTTCTTGGCAATTTTTTGAAATTACATTTATTGCTGCAAATAATGCGATTGCTTTTAATGTAAATGGTATAAATTCTACTTATATTGAATATGACAATATTTCAATTACGGAAGTCTCACCCCTCGTCGGCCTTCCCACCAACGGCGTTACTCTTGGCTCTAGCAGCGGCACCGGCGGCCATGGTGCGA
>CAZMXT010000027.1:0-4966 GCA_964570365.1 uncultured Pseudomonadales bacterium
TAAATTGTCTTCATCTGACTTTTTAGTTTTCCTCAGGTATACTACATGAGTGTGGCCGATCGATGGCCTCTTGGGTGGAAACACCTAGGGGGAGGAAAGTCCGGACAGCAGAACATATGGAGCCTTGTGAAAGCAAGGGGTACAGGAAACTGTAGACAGTTAGAGCAACAGTGACGAACCGGGTCGCGCCGGGTGAAACGACCAAGCGGTACACTTCGAAAGATGTGTGGCAATCCTCCCAGCTGCAACTGCCGAACTTCACCTTAATTGAGATGTTCCGTATCTTTCAGTTGTAAAAGACTGGAAAAGGTGATCAAGCTGCAGGCATTAGAGAAATCATCGTTAAAACAGAATCCGGCTTACGAGCCACACACAAAAAGAAGGAGGACTTATGGATCGAGTTCCGCTATCTTGGCAAGATTCTCTTAGCTTAAGTCTTAGCTATACCATGGCACAATTCTCTGCTTTTTTGCCGAGATTTTTGGCAGCGGTAGTGATTCTAGTGGTGGGAATTCTCTTTGCGCGAATCGTACGAGGCATCATTGTGAAAACCCTAGAGGCTGCCCGAGTTTCTCGATTAGTCGAAAAGACGCCGCTAGAACTTTTTCTAAAAAATGCTGAGCTGGGGACCAAAATTGAAGATGCGATTGGTGCCATCTTTTATTGGCTTTTTATCTTTTTAATCGTCTACACTTCTGTCTCTGTCCTGGGTCTAACTCCCCTGTCTATAGTGCTTGAGAAAATTTTGAGCTATATTCCACATATTTTTTCGGCTTTCGGTATCTTTGTGATTGGTGTATTACTGGCTGGAGTGGTTGAGACTGTGGTCAAGGGAGCCATGAAAGGTTTTGATCCGCACAGCTCTCGGTTGTTCGCCAAAGTTGCCAGTTACATGGTGGTGGCGATCACTAGCTTGGCTGCGATTGCAGAGCTGGGTATTGCCAGTCAATTCATTACCATCTTATTCATGGGTTTAGTCTTTTCTTTCTCGCTGGGTACGGGTTTGGCACTGGGCTTGGGTGGCCAAGATACGGTGAGAGGCATGCTGGGTAAGTGGCAGAAACAAAAGTAATTTCTTCTTGGATGTATTGGTAGATCTCAGATTTGTACGCCTAACGATACTGCAGTGCTTCTGCAACATGATTTTCTTGGACTGTTTCGCATTCTTCTAAGTCGGCAATGGTTCGGCTTACTTTCATGAGTTTGTAGTAGCTGCGAACCGAGAGGTTAAAGCTGCTGATGGCCTGCTCCAGTAAAGACTTTGCCTGGGGGGAAGGCTGACAAAAATGCAGCAGTTGTTTTGCACTCAACTGGTGATTACTTTTATGCTTAAGGTTTTGGTATCGGTGTAGCTGGAGCTGCCGAGCGGCAGATACTTGAGTGCGAATTTGCGCTGAGGTTGTAACCTCACTCTCCTTTTGAAAGATTTCTTGCGTGGTGACGTCTTCCAGTTCTAGTCGTAAATCAAAGCGGTCTAGTAATGGGCCTGAAATTTTTTCTCGATACCTAGTTAAGGAGTGAGGCGAACAGGAACATCTTTTTTTAGTTGAGTTGAGATATCCACACGGACAAGGGTTGGCAGCGGCGATGAGCGAAAAATTGGCTGGAAAGGTATGTCGACCGCTGACTCGATTGAGAACGATTTCCCCCTCTTCAAGTGGTTGTCGTAGGGCGTTGAGAACATAGCTAGAGAACTCGAGTACTTCATCTAAAAAAAGAATGCCGTTGTGAGCTAAAGAGATCTCTCCCGGCTGGATAGTTTGACCTCCACCTATTAAGTTGCTGTGAGAGATGGTGTGGTGAGGTGCGCGGAAGGGCCGGGCAGAAATGAGGCTGTCTTGGGAAGAAAGTAGCCCGGCAATAGAGTAAATTTGGGTTAACTCTAAAGCTTCTTCATTGGTTAAGGTTGGTAGGATTGAGGGTAGGGCTTTGGCCAACATGCTCTTCCCCACCCCAGGTGGTCCAGTCATAAAAAGATGATGTCCGCCGGCTGCAGCAATAGTCAGGGCACGCTTTGCCAGTGTTTGCCCATGAACTTCACTAAAGTCTATTAGCGAGTCGAGCGGGGTAAGCTGTTGATACTTTCCTGGCTTCAATACTGGCAGAGGCTGCAGTGCCTTGCTTGCCTGAATATACTCAGCCAGATTTTCTATTGGAGTAATCGCAATACCTTGGATAGTACTGACTTCTTGAGCGTTGGCCGCAGGTAGGATGACGCGTTGATATCCCAGCTTTCGGGCCGCTAACACTAACGGAAGTGCTCCCCGAATGGCTTTGAGCTGTCCATCCAGGGCGAGCTCACCAAAAAACATGGTGTTTTGTGTATCTGCTTTGATTTCGCCATACATCTTCAGTAAACCCACTGCTATTGCCAAGTCAAAACTGGCTGCAGTCTTTGGCACGTCTGCTGGTGCTAAGTTCACCACCGTTCGTTTACTGCGGATTCTGATGCCGCAGTTTTGCAGAGCTGCCGTAATTCGCTCTTTGGCTTCTTCAGTGGCTTTGGAAGTGAGGCCGATAAAAACTAAGTTTGGAGTTCCACGATTTCCATCAACCTCCACCTCCACCTTGAGGCAGTTCATGCCTTGTAACATAGCAGTATATGTTCTGGCGAGCATCCTGGTCTTTCTTAAAAAATCGGCTACGGGGTGACGGACTGGAAATCAGTAAAACAATTCCGGTGAGATATGGTGAATACGACTTCGCTCCCGTCATGCCCCGTTGCGAATGGTAAGCAGGAGTATGGAGCGCGAACCTTACAAGAAGTGTAGGAAAATTGAGGTTACCTAATCAGCTCATCCGGCTGACTTGTTCCACTAGCCGATTACAGTAGCCCCATTCATTGTCATACCAACTAATAATCTTGACTAAGTCACCACCAATGACTTGGGTCAGCGAGAGATCCACAATAGATGACTCTGAGCGACCGACAATATCACTCGAAACAAGTTGCTCATTTGTAACGGCCAGAATGCCTTGCCAGTGGGAACTGTTTGCTGCGTCAGACAGGATTTGATTGACTTCTTCGACGGTAGTTGGACGCTTGGTCACAAAGACCATATCTGAAAGTGAGCCTACCGGCGTGGGGACTCGCACTGCTAGGCCATCAAAGAGACCCTTTAGCTCGGGAACAACTTCAGTGGCGGCAATGGCTGCCCCTGTTGAAGTCGGCACGATATTGAGCGCAGCAGCCCGTGCCCGACGTAAGTCTTTGTGGGAGTTGTCGTGTAGATTTTGATCGTCAGTATAGGAATGAATCGTAGTTAAAGTGGCTTTACTTACACCCAATGCTGCGGTGATGACGGCTGCTACTGGAGCAACGCAGTTCGTAGTGCAGGAAGCATTGGACACAATGTCCTGATTTGCCTCAACTTCCTTGGCCCCGATGACATACGTGCCGACGTCTCCACCTTTTGGAGGTGCGGAAATGATCACATTTTGGGCGCCTCCTGCCAGATGTCCAGCAGCCTTTTCCCTCGAAATAAATGCACCAGTAGATTCAATAACCGTTTCTACCCCATACTGAGCCCAGGGAATTTTGGCTGGATCGCGCTGAGCCGTTATGGCAACGTGATGGTCACCTATGTGGATAAATCCGAGCAATGGGTTTTCATCACTCGCGTCTTTGTTTGATTGCTTTACTTCGAGTGACATCGGCTCTAAAAATGGCCCGTAATTGGAGTCATACTTTAAGAGATGTGCCCAGTCTTCCAAGCTCATCGAGCCAGAAGTATTTATCAGTCTCAGGTCAATCTGATTGTGATGACTTTTCCACCAGACGCGAAAAGAAGTTCTACCAATCCGACCAAAACCATTGATGCCAAATGTATTCATATTGCCCCTTCTTCAACTATATCACTTTAACGGTGGCTGCCTCTATGCCTGGTAGGCTCCGATATGCCAAGTAATGAAGCAGCGCTCCTCCGCCCGAACTAATGTGATCAAAACCTTTTAATCGATCGAGTCCGAGTATTGTCAGGGCCGCCTCAGTATCGCCGCCCCCAATCACTTTGTAGCCATTCCCATTGGCAATAGCTTCAGCTACGCGCTTGGTGCCCTCCCGATGTTCTACGTCCTCGTACTTACCCATGGGCCCGTTCCAGACCAAGGTTTTTGCCTCAGTCACAAAGCGTTCAAACTGCTCAGTGGCTTTCAGATCAATGTCAAAGCCGTCTTCGGTTAAATCAGCAATAATCATTCTGCGGCGCAGCGTGTCGCTGAACTCCAGCTTTCGCGCTTTCGCCTCAACTGCCAACTTCCCACCTACTAAGATCACATCGACTAGCTCAGCAATTTTTTCTAGAAGTGGTAACTTGGTTTCTAACTTTGCCCCGCCGAGCACAAACATAAATGGACGCTTGGGTGTGCCAGTGATTTTTTCGAGCACCTTCATTTCTTTCTCAAACTGAAAGCCAAATACGGTTGGGAGTAACTCAGGAACTTTGACGATGGAAGTATGGGAGCGATGAGAGGTAGCAAAGGCTTCATTTACAAATAAGTCTTGGCCCTTCGCTAACTCTTTGGCAAATTCTTTACTGGCTTCTTCTTCACGCGGATCAAAGCGTAAATTTTCTTTGAGTTCTAACCAGGCTGCTAGAGACTCTGGCGTCGCTTTTTTGAAAGCCTTTTGGGTGAGGAGCTTTTCGAAGAGGATTTTAGCGATTGGTGTTAAAGAAAAGTTCTTAGTCTTTTTCACGTCATGACCGCGATGGGCAATCGCAGTCACGTGCGCAGCCTTGTGCTGCCAGAGGTAACATAAGGTCTCAAAACTATCTTCCATGCGTGTCGTATCAAACGCACCATCACTTGATTGTGGCAAATCTAGATCTAATCTGATGAGAACGCGTTTATTGCTTGGGGTGATACTGGAGAGATACTGCATAGTAAAACTTACTATACATCATCTAGCGAGAAATTCCCGGAGGGGATGTTTTACGCAAACGCAGTTTCCACATCATTGCTGACA
>CAZMXT010000028.1:0-3908 GCA_964570365.1 uncultured Pseudomonadales bacterium
TTACTTTATTATGCAAGTGATGGTGTTCCAGCACAACCCACACCTGTTGTAACGCAAGCAGTTGGAGGTGAGGGGGGGGTATTCTGCACTCACTCTTCCTCCATTAGTTGCTAATAGTGAAGGTGTTAACAGGATGGACGCTGCACACACCTACACCGTGATAGATGGAGATACTATTTCAGGAATTTCTCAAAAACTTGGCGTCCTAGCTGCAGTTATCATTCGTTTAAATAATATACAGAATCCAAATCTGATTTATATTGGCCAATCTCTTCTCTTACCTCCACCTGCTCAGCCAGCAACAAGTGCCGAGGCTTTACCTCCACGAATTGCTGAAATATCAGGGTATAGAACTCATACAGTAGTAGCAGAAGAATGGATTTATAAAATTGCTAGAGCGTATGATGTTCACCCAAATGACATTATTGCGGCAAACCCGGCAATAGATCCTCATCGTATTTATCCAGGCCAAGAGCTTCAAATTCCTCAGCAATCATCTCGCAAAGTTTAGTTCTAACCCCCAGTCTTAGCTTTCATTTGTTAAAATACGCATATGGCTCGTCAAGCGAAGACTTATTTTATCCACACATTTGGTTGCCAATCAAATAAGAGCGACTCAGAGCGAATTGCTGGCGACTATGAAGCGCGGGGCTATGCCGAGGCTAAGGACTGGCGAGTTTGTGATGAGCTGGTGGTGAATACCTGTGCGATCCGCCAGAGCGCTGAAGATCGGGCGAAAGGGTTTCTACATAACGTAGTAACTTTTTTTGATGAGCAAAATATACCTCGACCCAAAATTATCTTGACCGGTTGCATGACTCATCATGGTCACGGCAAGATTTATGAAATGTTACCCGCTGTTGATGAAATTTTGCCGATTAACGAAGTTGGTTTTAATCAAGCAGCAGTGCGCAAAGATTCCATAACCCGAGGTGGCAAAAAGCATGCTTGGATTCCTATTTCTGCTGGCTGTAACTCTTTTTGCACTTACTGCATTGTGCCCTACTCCAGAGGTCGGGAGCAGTCCCGGAGTCTCGAGTCTATTCTGACTGAGGTAGAGCGTTTGGTTGGTGAAGGGTATCAGGAAATTACTTTGTTAGGTCAGAATGTAAACTCTTGGGGACTTGAAAAGCTGGGAATAGGTTTCCGCAAGCTAATGATGGAGCGTGAAGATTTTAATCGTGAAGACCTGCCTGATAATCAAACTCAGTATCTGCAGCCCAATGGCACTCCCCCTTTTGTGAAGTTGTTGCAAGCACTTTCAAGCTTTCCGCAAATAGAGAAAATTCGTTTCTTAACTAGTAACCCGTGGGACTTTCATGATGAGTTAGTAGAAGAGATTGGGCGAAATAAAAAAATTGATCGTTTTATCCACTTACCCGTCCAGTCAGGCAGTAACTCAGTCCTCTACCGGATGAATCGTGGCTATACCCGCGAAACCTACCTAGATTTGGTCACCAAGTTAAAAGCCGTCGATCCATTAATTACGATTGGCACAGATATTATTGTGGGTTTTCCGGATGAGACAGACGAAGAGTTCCAAGCAACAGTGGAGTTAGCAAAAACAGTGGACTGGAAGGTGGGCTTTGTGGCCATGTACTCACCTAGGCCAGGCACAGCTAGCTGGCGTATTTATCCCGACAATATTCCTCATACAATCAAGAAGCAACGCTGGGAAGTGCTTGACCAGATTATTAATAAAGATAACCTGCAAGTTCGACCAAAAATTGTTTAGGAGCTGCCTTCATGCTTCCTGCTAAAAATTTATTTTCCATCGTAGGCCCTACAGCTAACGGGAAGACGGGATTTGCTTTCAACTTAGCCGAAGCTTTTGATTTTTCTTGGAACGTGATTTCAGCAGACTCGCGTCAGGTTTATAAAGGAATGGAGATTGGGACTGGAGTAGATTTACCGGCAAACTTTTCCAAGACTGGTCCTGACGAGCTAGACCCTTTCCCCTACTTTCAAGATGGTAAGTTAACTCTCCACGGTGTTTCACTCTGTAATCCAAATGAAGCATGGTCACTGACTCACTTTCGCAAACTGTGTCAGCCAATCCTGCAAAAAAGTTGGAGTGACCAGTCGTCAGTACCTGTAATTGTGGGAGGGACTGGCTTATACCACCGGCAGCTTTTTAATCAGGATGTGCAGCTGGAGCTAGCCCCCAATTTCGAGCTGCGCGCTAACGCTGAAGCTCTGCCGGTCATCGAGTTGCAAGAGTGGTTAGCGAAGCTTGATGCTGCAAAACTAGCCGCCCTAAATAACTCAGATAAGCAGAACCCTCGCCGCTTAATTCGGGCGATTGAGGTGGCAGAGCACTCGAAAGTTGGCCTGCAGCCAGAGCCACCGTCAAAGTCGCTTATTGATGACAGTGAGATACGCCACTTGCAGATTGGTCTCGTTGATGAGCTTGAAAATATCGCCGTAAAGATACAACAGCGAGTTGAGGAACGGCTTCGCCTAGGCATGATTGCGGAAGTGGAAAAGCTACTCAGCGAATATAGTCCAACAGATTGGGAGTTGCCCGCGTTTTCAGCTACTGGATATAAAGAAGTGCGAGCCTACCTAGCAGATCAGCTGGATCTTTCACAAATGAAGGAGCTGTGGTGTCGTCGAGAGCTGCAGTACGCAAAACGGCAACTCACATGGTGGAAAAAAGAATCAGGAATAACTTGGTTTCATGTCAGTCTGCCCAATTGGCAAGAAAATGCCAATCAAGTAGTCAAGAACTGGTTGAAAGGGAGCCATCTCCAGTAATTGACTGATGCAGAGGAAAATTGCTCGTGTATACTTGATTCTTATGAAGAATTCTACGCAAAAACCACTTCAAGTGACGATCACTCCATTCACGATTGCATTCACGGTTTTCTTTCTTTTAGCCTTGTTTTTTCTTTTTCAAATTCGGCAAATTTTAATTATCTTGTTTATGGCATTAATTTTTATGGCCGCCCTACACCCGGCTGTGAAGAAGCTGCAAAAACGAGCCAAACTTCCCAAAATTGTCGCCATTCTTTTACTCTATGTGGCTATTATTAGCTCTCTAATATTTTCTTTTGCCTTGATCATTCCACCTTTATTCTCTGAGTTGCCAACGCTGATCAATGTGCTTTCGCTGCCTCCTCTGCCTGATGATATTCGCCACCTGAAGTTTTCAGCTATTGAGTTAACGACGCTGTTTAATCAGTTTGGCTCTTCTTTTCAAACTGTTTTCTCGATCATCAGCTCCACATTTAGTGGGGTATTTTCAGTGATTACCGTTTTAGTCATGACATCTTACCTCCTCTTAGAAAGGGATGTTCTACACAAAAAAGTGGCCTGGTTTACCCGCGACAAAAAGCATTTTGCGTTAGCAGAGGAACTCATCAATAAATTAGAGGTAGAGCTGGGTGGTTGGGTGCGGGGTCAATTCTTATTGATGGTTGCCATTGGAGTAGTCACCTATATCGGCTTAAGTTTGCTCTCAGTTCCTTACGCGCTTCCTTTAGCAGTCCTCGCAGGTTTACTTGAAGTACTTCCTAACTTAGGTCCTACACTAGCATCAATACCTGCAATTGTAATCGCCTTTACCATGATGAGCCCAGTGATGGCTGGCTTTGTAACGCTCTTCTATGTCGTTGTTCAGCAGCTAGAGAATAACCTGATTGTGCCCAAAATCATGAAAGATAATGTGGACGTAAATCCATTAACGACAATCATCGTTATTTTAGTTGGCTTAGAGCTTTCGGGAGTGATCGGTGCGCTTTTAGCAGTCCCGATTTATATTTTATTCCGCAGTGTCTACTCCCTTTGGCTCAGAGAACACCGTCAAAGAAAAGATGCAGAGACTGATTAGGGTGAAGAATCTTCAGCAGCTTAAATTGTCTTCATCTGACTTTTTAGTTTTCCTCAGGTATACTACATGAGTGTGG